>WHTJ01000012.1 GCA_009377795.1 Propionibacteriales bacterium
CACACCCCTACCCGAGCTCGTCCACGACGCCCTCGGCTGAACCTCACCCAAAGGGCGTTACGACCCCAGCCGTCACAGTCATCGTGTTGCGACGATCATTGGAATCCGCCCAGCCATTAATGACCCTGCAGCGCTCGGCACGTTCGCCGCCCAGAGTCCACGCTGGTGCATTCCCGACGCGCATCCGGACGAACTCGTAATGAGTAGGTCGCCGCCCGCCGATGCTGAGGAGTCCTAATCCCATCTCTCGCCAAGCGGATAGACCAACCTAATGTTCAGCTTTGACAAATACGCAATCAGGTCGGCGCGCGGCTCGCTCGGTACAAGGACCGCGAGGGCCTTGTTTTCCACGAACCTGCCGTAGTCGAGAAGCTGGCCAACGGCTGAACGGATCTGCTCCCGCGTTACTCCTCCCTTCGCCTCGATGAGAGTGCGCGTCGTTTCGTCCCACAGATCGCTGTACAGCGGAGCCGACTCGCCAGGTGGGACCACCCGAAGCCTGCCGACCTCGTGACCCATCCTCAGCAGGTGGCTCCTGTAGTCGTGCACGAGCTCCGCTTCGCGACGCTCCGCTTCATACGGCTTCCGATCTGGCGCGACGAACGCGCGCTCGGTGTGTCGCTCCTCGACAGGCACGACATCCACTCGGCTATTGGCCCTAGGAGTCATGGGGACGGTGGGTATGGGGAGGTCGGCGGGTAGATCGCCGACGGCACGAAGCCGGAAGACGACGACCTGTCGCAGCGACATCGGGTCACCCGACTCGTGGGCCTCGCTGAAGTAATGGTCGGCCAGTACGAACTCGCCGAGGTACGTGACCATTGGGCCATCAGCGAGGAAGCCCTCAAGCGTTCGGCCGTCCTCGATGTGCTGCAGGATCGCCTTGTTGCCTTGGGCAAGGCGCTGATCGCCACGTTGGCCCTCACCGACGTAGTTGAACAGACCATCGTCGTCCCACCCGTCGTAGTAGCCATGCTGATGACCCGTCGCCGGATCGGTGAAGAACAGAACGACTGGGCTCGTGCGAGATGGGCCGATGCCACCTTGCTGCCTGCCCCCGAACCTTGCGTGAACCTCGCGGCGCGGCAGCCTATCGCCAGGAGCGAGACCTTCCAACATCGTTTACCTTCTCACTTAGGCTTCCCAGTTAGCCTAAATATAACACCTACTCGGCCGGGAGGCCTCGACGCGAGCCCATGAACAGGCGTGATTGATCGCCGCTCACAGCGCACGTAATGGGGCGTGTAGCCAGACATGTAGCCAAACTGTGGCGCTCCGGGGTCTCAGAATGGACCTCTGCGGATGACCTCGCAGCGCGCGAAGGCCTCTGCGACGCTTGGCCGGATCCGTTTGCAAGGCGGGGGTTGAGGGTTCGAGTCCCTTCGTCTCCACCGACCCGAACCCGCAGGTCAGCGGCGGTTTTCCAAGGCACTCCATTGTGCCAGGCGTGGCGGGAAGTGCCCCAGCCGCCCGTCAGCGAGTTCAGCCTGAGCATGGTGAACGCGAACGTAGCCGGGCTTGTGGTCTGCGGAGCACGCGATATTTCATGTTCGCTCCTGCGCAGCAAGAGATACGTGGTTAGCGTAGGCACGTGCTGATCTTGGCTGTGATGGTGCCGACACTCAACCAGGCGGACGGCCTCCTCGCAGACGTCCAAACAGTGATCGACATCTTTGGAACAATTGTTACCGCTACGGCGGTCATCGTGGGTGGCTGGTGGGCGTACTTCAAGTTCGTAAAGGCGAGGACGTTCCGGCCTCGAGTAGATGTCGGGCTATTTGGTCAGTGGAGAGTGCTCGATGGCCGACCGTTGTTGCACGCCCGGATCACTGTGAAGAACATTGGTGCGTCAGACCTGCAGTTAGTCCAGGAGGGTACGGGGTTGCGTGTGAGCCGCCTCAAGGAGACTCAGGCATCGGTTCCCGTTGCGATGGAGTGGGAGAGGTTCAAGACGTTCAGGGTTCTTGGTGAGCATCACTGGATCGAACCGGGAGAGACGGTCTCTGATGATCTGCTACTCGATCTAGGGGTCCCGGGCCCTCTATTGACCCTGTTTGAGGCGCGGCTGCTTTGGAGCCGCCCCGAACCTGAACCCAACATCGATGTGTTGACGCGCCGGATCATTCCGGCCGATGCAGTGCTGACGGATGACACCGTGAAAGGACAGCTAGATTTGTCCGCTGAGCAACAACGCGAGGATCCGGCGAAGACCAGCGGAGCGGAACGTGAATCATCCAAGTCGGCTGAGCCGGTCGAGGAGACACTCCAGCGACATGAGGATCTTAAGACCACGGACGACTGGGAGAAGGACAGGTAGGTGGGGCTATGAGCTGGGAGGATCATCGTGACTGCGAGATTTGAGCTGTTCGAGGACGGAGCCGGCCAGATCCGCTTCCGTTTTATAGCCGACACCGGCCAACTCATAGCGCAGAGCGAGGGCTTTCAAAGTAAGCGGGACGTACTGGAGGTTCTCGAACTGCTCAGGAGCACCGCGCTGGAGCGGTACGCGATCGACATGACGATCACTTCCGCGGCGGCGGGTCCCACGGCTGATCCTGGTCCCCCGGCGGCTCCCGCGCAGGCGCCTTACCCGATGCCGAGTTACCCGGCGCCGGCTTACGAGGGGCCGCTGCGGCAGATGCATGAGGATCCAAAGACCACGGAAGACTGGGAGAAGGACAAGTAGGTGGGGCTACGACCCCATGCTTGACCCCGACGACCGGCCTCGGCAGCACCCCCGCGCCACCACGATGGACGCCGAGTACCCCCCGTCGCTGTTCGGCGAAGCGTCACCTTCGTCACCGACGCCCGATTACCCTTGAGGCGGGAGGTATCCATGCGTCGTACGTCGGGAGTCGCGGTGGCGAGCGTGCTCAGCGCTGCACTCGCGGGGGGTTGTGCCGTCTCGCTGAGCTCGAACGCCGAGCCCGACCCGAAGAGACCGGAGGTCGCCGTCGTATCCGCGCCACCCCGCGATGAGGCCCGGCCGGTCGCCCGGGGCCTGATCTTCGGCGACGAGGACCAGCCGATCGTGCTGAGCGCCGCCTCGGACCGGGTCGGTGCGTCGGAGAAGACCCGGCGGCTGCGCGAGATGCGCGACCGGGTGCAGAAGGTCGCCCGGCGGCTGGAGGGCGATATCGCACCGACCGAGACCGCGGCGCTGGCCGGCGCCGCCGCCGATTTCGGCGACTTCACGTACCGCTACTTCGCCAACGGAGCGATCGAGCCCGACCCGGACTGGGTGGCGAAGTACATCGTCACCGAGCCGGTGCCGATCCTCGGCGAGGTCCAGTGTCACCGGCTGATGATCCCGCAGCTTCGCGCGGCCTTGCAGCAGGTGGTCGACGAGGGGCTGGCGTCCGAGATCCACCCCGAGGAGTACGCCGGCTGCTACGTGCCTCGCTTCATCGGCCGAGACCCGCGCAACCCGGTTTCGTTGCACACCTGGGGAATCGCGGTCGATCTCAACGTTCCGGGCAACCAGCGGGGAACGGTCGGCGAGATCGATCGCCGGGTGGTCGAGATCTTCAAGAGCTGGGGGTTCGGCTGGGGTGGAGACTGGTCCTGGACCGACCCCATGCACTTCGAGCTGGCGGCGCTGTACTGACCATGTGGCGATGGCTGACGCCGAAGCTGATCGGCTTGCACCTGCTCGCGTCGATACTGGTCGCGGGCATGACGGTGATGGGGCTCTGGCAGCTGGGTACGTACGACGAACGCCAGGCCAGCTCGATCGCCGAACGCGCGGCCGCGCCCCCCGTACCACTGGACGACGTACTCGGGCCCGACGACGCACTCACCGGCGACGCGCACGGCCGCACGGTGACGGTGAGCGGACGGTACGCCGGTCCGCAGCTGCTGGTGACGAGACCGAACGCAGAACCCTGGCTGGTGACGCCGCTGACCACCGAGAGCTCGGCCGCCGTCCTCGTCGTACGCGGACACGCCACCCACCGGCCAGCCCCGCCCGACGGACCGGTGTCCGTGACCGGGATATTGCAGCCCACCGAGCCGGCCGGTGACCCGGCCTCGGCCGACCAGCCTCGGGTGCCGGCGCTCAACATCGCCCAGCTGGTCGGACGGTACGACACCGATCTCTACAGCGGCTTCGTCGTCCTGACCGAGCAGACGCCCGCGCCACCCGCCAGCCTGCCACTCGTCGAGCCGGACCTCGACGAGGTATCGACGACCGCCGGACTGCGGAACCTCATGTACGCCGTCCAGTGGTGGATCTTCGCGTTGTTCGCGGTCTTCATGTGGTGGCGGATCGTCCGGGAGGTCGCCGCCGATCGCCAGCCGGAAGAGGGGGACCACGACGCATCCGCCGGAGGACGCCCAAGTCATGTCGATGCCGTCCGGTAGCGTGAGACACGTGGCTCTCGCACTCGTCCGCTACCGCGTGATGGCCTACATCGTGGGTGTGCTTCTCATCGTGCTGATCTGCGTCGGCGTGCCCCTGAAGTACCTCACCATGGAAGGCACCGACCCGCAGCACCTCGGTGAGTGGATCACCACGTACTTCGGGGTCGCGCACGGCTGGCTCTACATGATCTTTCTGGTGATGGCGCTGCTGCTCGCCCGGCAGGCGCGCTGGCCGCTCGGGTTCACACTGGTCACCCTGATTCTGGGCACGATTCCGGTGCTGTCGTTCGTCGGCGAGCGCCGTGCAACCGGGCGCGCCCGGACGCAGATGGCGGAGACGGTCCGCAGGGGCGCCCCGGCCCCGCGCGGCGGATGACCGCGGTGGGTGGCCCGATGCCCGCGGATGGCGGGTGCGGGTCTGAGTTAGCTCTCGGTCGTGGAGTCGCCGGTCGACGCTTCGGGGTCGGCCGCCTCGTCCTCGGTGGGTTCCGCCGGCGTGGTGGGCTCGTACGCGCTCTGCCACTCGTCGTCGCCGCGCCCGGTGATCTTCTTGTACGCGACGGCGGCCGCGCCTCCGATCGCGCCGAGCATCAGGAGCTTGCGTAGTTTGTGTGACACTTTGGTCGTCTCCTCTGGTTCGTCTTCCATCGTAGGCATCCCTCTCCGCGTGAGAACGTCGCCCTGCCAGTCCTACCCGATCATGCCGTGTTCCGGTCGTCATCGCACGGGGGCGTGTCGTGGCGGACGGGATTCACGACGTACGCCGTCGTGTCGGACCGGTTGCGCATCATGACAGGATGGCCGGTATACCCAAAGAATCGAAAGGCAGGGCCGTGGCCGAGGATCTGTACGCCACTCTCAAGACCAACCAGGGCGACATCACGATCAAGTTGTTCCCCAACCATGCTCCGAAGACGGTGGACAACTTCGTGGGGCTCGCCCAGGGTGAGAAGGAGTGGACCGACCCCAAGACCGGTACGTCGTCGACCGACCGTTTCTACGATGGGCTGGGCTTCCATCGGGTGATCGACGGATTCATGATTCAGGGCGGCTGTCCGCTGGGTGACGGGCGCGGCGGGCCCGGATACACGTTCAAGGACGAGTTCCATCCCGAGCTCAGCTTCGACCGGCCGTACCTTCTCGCGATGGCGAACGCCGGCCCTGGCACCAACGGTTCGCAGTTCTTCGTGACCGTATCGCCGACGCCGCACCTCAACCGCCGGCACACCATCTTCGGTGAGGTGGAGCCGTCGTGCCGGCAGGTCGTCGATGCGATCGCGACCGCGCCCACCGGCCAGGACGACCGGCCGCTGGATGACGTCGTCATCGACACGGTCGTCATCGAGCGACGCTGATCGGGAACCGGGAGCGTCGTGAGCGGAGGCATGGCCCAGGGCGGGAGCGGCGGCCGGAGTCAGGCGGTGCCGACGTGCTACCAGCACCCGAACCGCGAGACCTACATCAGGTGTCAGCGCTGCGATCGGCCGATCTGCCCCGACTGCATGCGGGAGGCCTCGGTCGGCTACCAGTGCCCGGTCTGCGTGGCCGAGGGCCAGGCGACGGTGCGGCAGCCGCGCACGGTGTACGGCGGCGCGCTCGGGCCCGGCAGACCGGTCGTGACCTACGGCCTGATCGCGATCAACACCGCGTTGATGATCCTGGTCTGGGTCACCGGCGGCTCGATGAGCGGAATCTACCTCGACAGCCTGCAATACAGCGGTGAACCGCTGACCAACCAGATCGACCCCGCCGGCGGGGTCGGTGACGGCGAGTACTGGCGGCTGATCACGTCGGCGTTCATGCATGACCCGGGGATGCCGTTCCACATCCTGATGAACATGTTCGCGCTGTACATCTTCGGGCCCGCGCTCGAGGCGCGGATGGGATGGTGGCGGTTCCTCTCGGTCTACCTGCTGGCGGCGCTGTCCGGTTCGCTGTTCGTCTACTGGCTCTCCCCCAATCCCACGGTGGGCGCCTCGGGCGCCGTGTTCGGGCTGCTGGGAGCCGCGCTGGTGATCACCGTACGCCGGGGACAGGACGCCAGCTGGCTGATCGGCCTGCTGCTGATCAACGTGGTGATCTCGGTCGGGGCGCCGAACATCTCCTGGCAGGGACATCTCGGCGGATTCGTCGGGGGCGCGCTGCTCGCGCTGCTACTGGAGCACGCGCCGCGTCGGCATCGGACGCTGGTGCAGGTCGTCGGCTTCGTCGTGGTGCTCGCCGTGCTCGTGGTCCTGGTCGCCGTACGCACCAGCCAGATCGACATCGGCCGCTGACCAAGATATCCACAGGCGTTATCCACAGTGTGGAGAACTACACGCGTGTAACCCAGCCCGTGCCGTCCTCCGTCAGTTCATGGCTGGAAGGGGTGCAGGGCCGAGGACACGACGACGGCCCCGGCGCCGTACTGCTCGTCGAGCTGTGCCTGGAGCGAGCCGTCGTCCCAGACGACGGTCACCTCTACCCGTCCGTCCCCGATGCCTGAGGAGAGGAGGTCCGGAGTCGACCGGATCTGGCGCTGGATCCGAACCAGGTGGCGCTCGGTGTACTTCGCCGGGCTGACGCACAGCGCGCCGCCCCAGGTCCGGCGCAGATCGGCTTCGGCCGCGCTGGGGTCGCCGGTCACGGCGACATTGAGGATCATCTGCTCGGGGTCGTTGAGCCGTTCCTCACCGTTGGCCTGGTTTCCATCCGTTGCGGCGGGGTTGATGGACTGGTCGACCCACAAGCCGCCGAAGTCGGGGCGCGCTCGCGCCGCCCGCATCGTCTGGTCGAAGTTGTGTTGGCTGGTCAGTGCGGGGTCGACGACCCGCCAGCCGCCATCCGGCTCCGGACACGGCGTGTGCCACACCGGCTCGTTGTCCTCCGCCTCCGGGAGCCCGGTGCCGTCGTACTCCTCGGCCGGTACGGCCGGACGCGTCAGGGTGAAGGTCCCGGCGGCCCGATCGTAGGTCCCGATCACCACGAAGACGCCCCATCGGGTCCCGTGCGATTGGTCGAAACCTGATACCGCTTTCCAGTCCCAGCCGGGCAGGTCCGGGCCGCCGCACTGCGGCGGCAACGAGTCCATCACGCCGCCCAGACACAGCTGCGGGCCGTGCGAGCCGTCTTCGAGGACCATCGACTCCGCGATCATCTCGTCCTGCCGCCCGTCGACGCCGGAGGCAGCACCGGCGTCCTGGCCGTCCACCTCGCCGCAGGCGGCCGGCACCACCAGCAACAACGCCGGTACCCCGGCCAGCACTCGCAGGAACATGCGAACCCCCTTCACTGAGCTTGCCTCACCGATCCGACGTGGCGAACGGCCGGATGGTTCCACGTCCAACGTGTCCAGTTCCGACTCCGGGGGGTGCTCATCGCTCGGGCCCATTTGGCGTGACGCGACAACCAACTGGCCACGTTCCGCATCCCATGGAATGTCAGCACATCGGACTCGGAGGGGAACGAACCATGAAAGCTTGGCTAGGGACGGCTGCCGGGAGTGTGTTTTTTGTCGGTTTGATGGCGACACCGAGTCTGGCCGCGGGATACACCCACATCGACGGAACCGCTGGAGACGATCGGATCGTCGGCACCGCGGGCCGAGATTGGGTGGATGCTCGAGGGGGAGACGACACGGTGAAGGGACGGGATGGTCGAGACATCCTGGAAGGACGCCGTGGCGACGACATCCTGCGCGGCGGCAAGGCGGGGGATTCGCTGTACGGCAACCGGGGCGCCGATATCCTCTACGGCGGTCGTGGCCACGACATCCTCTCGTCGGGGTACGGCGGTGACGTGCTGCGCGGCGGCCGCGGCGCCGACCGGTTTGCCCCGGGAGGCGGGGCGGACGTCGCGTTTGGTGGACCCGGAGCGGACACCTTCTTCATTCAGAAGGACGGAAAGTCCGATCTGATCAAGTGCGGAGCGGGCGTGGATACCGTGGAGATCCCCACGGCTCACGGCGAGCCGCTGAGCGAGGACGACTTCGATCCCAATGACGACTTCGTCGACTGCGAGAACTTCGTGGCCGCCGAGTGACCGGGACGGTCGCCGCCCTAGCCGCGCGGCGGCCGCGCCCCGGTTCTCGACCGACGCGGTTCAGACACCCGCACGGGTGAACGTCACATGCGTGACTCCGCTGGGCGAGGAGGTGGCCTCGACCTCGTAGTCCTTCTCGAGGCCCTCCAGTCCGTCCCAGAGGCGTACGCCTCGGCCGAGCAGGATCGGAACCACCACGATGTGCATGTGATCGACGAGCCCGGCGACAAGGAAGCCGCGGATCACGGTGGCGCCACCGCCGATGCGTACGTCTTGGCCGTCGGCAGCCTCGCGGGCGGTCTCGAGGGCCTCGGCGGGAGAAGCGTCGATGAAGTGGTACGTCGTGCCGCCCTCCATCTCGATCGACGGGCGCGGGTGGTGGGTGATGATGAAGGTCGGTGTGTGGAAGGGCGGGTTGGGACCCCACCAGCCCTTCCACTCCGGGTCCTCGTGCCATCCGGGCGGGCCAAACTTCCTGGCACCCATGATCTCGGCGCCGATCCCCGGAGTGAACAGCTGGGCGAAGGCGTCGTCGACACCGCCGCTACCACCTGGCTCGTCGAGCCCGCGCCACCACCGGGTGAGGAACATCCATTCGTGCAGCCTTTCGCCGGCGTGACCGAACGGGGTGTCGTGGCTTTGACCCTCACCGGTGCCGAAGCCGTCGAGTGAGATGGCGAAGTTGTGGACGCGGGCGAGTGATATGGCTGGTGCTCCTTCGGTAATCGGGCGGTCAGTTCTCGTAGGAGGCGCGGCAGGACGTCATGAAGCGATGATGGCTTGCCAATGTCATGACGTCTAATGCCAAGTCTGTCCAAATCTCATTGATAAACTTGATCCATGCTGAAGCTGACCCACCTCAAAGTGCTGGAGGCGGTCGCCCGCCGTGGATCGGTGACCGAAGCCGCGAAGGAGCTGCATTACTCCCAGCCGTCGGTCAGTCACCACCTGGGGCGACTGGAAGCTGCCACCGGAGCCAGACTCATCCAACGAGTGGGCCGTGGGATCCGACTCACTCCCGAAGGGGAGCTGTTGGCGGGGCGGGCGACAGAGATCCTGGGGCGAGTGGACGCCGCATCTGTCGAGCTGGCCGCCCGCGTGGGACTTCGTGCCGGACGGGTACGACTCGCCGGTTTCCAAACGGTCCTCAGCACCCTCGTACCGAAGGCAGCCGCCGAGCTGTCCCGGTCGCACCCGGGAATCGAGTTGAACCTCGTTGATGCCCACCCGGTCGAGGGCCTGAAGATGCTGCGTGCCGGACACGTCGACATCGCCTTGATCTTCCGGCACGCCGACACTCCGCTGGAGGAGGAAGGATTCCGGCTCACCCACCTGCTGGACGACCCCCTCTACCTCGTCAGTGACCAACCCCATCAGCGTCTCGAGGACCACCGTGACTCCGCCTGGGTCGGCGGCTGCGAACGCTGTCGAGCCGCCACGATCACGGCATGCGAGCGCGCCGGCTTCTCACCACGCATCGCCTACTCGTGCGACGACACGGTCGTCGCACAGTCGCTGGTGGCCGCCGGAATGGGCGTCGCCATACTTAACGGACTCGCGTTGCATGCGCACCGAGCGCCGGGCATCCACACCACACAGCTCACCGACAGCGCCCGCCAGATCTATGCCGCCATGTACGGCGACCCGCCAGACCCACCCGCCACGACCGCGCTGATCGAGATCCTGGCATCACTGGAATAACACTCCGAGCCCCGGGTACCGAGCCGTCATCGAGCGGCTACTCCCATTTCATCGCGGTCAGCAGACCCAGCATGATCGCTCCCATGCCGATGAGGAGGTTCCAGTCGCCCAGGTCACTCATGTACGGAACGTCCTGACCGCCGATGTAGTAGACCACGATCCACACCAGCCCTGCGACGAGCAGGAAGACCATGACCGGCGCGACCCAGCGTCCGCCGCCCACCTTCCGCGGCTTGACCTCGCCGGACGACTGCGAGCCGCCCCCGGACTTCGACGTCAGGCGCTTCTTCTTGCGGGAACGCGACTCGGGCACGGTCAAACTCCTCGGTGATGCGCCAGGCTGTACTTTTCGGGCGTGGGCTAGCGTAGTTAATGCCTACCGTCTTACACCCAACCGGACCCGCGCCCAAACAAGGACCGCAGCGCATGACCGACGCTCCGAACCGGGAAGCACGCTCGAGGCTCCATCCTCGGCGCCTGTGGGCGGCGGTGTCTCGACGTCCGAAGAACGGCTGGCAGCTCGTCATACCGCTGGTCTTCGGGGCGGCCGGATTCCTGTTCGCGACCAGCGCGGGCGCGGCCGACGGGTACGACCTGCGCCCCGCCGACCCCGTGAGCCTGAGTGGGCTGGTCCGTGAGCAGCGCGGCGAGGTCAATGCCCTGCACGCCCAGGTCGCCCAGTTGCAGAGCGATATCGAGTCCATGACGTCGCAGGTGGAGGACACCACGCTGAACCGGCTCGAACAACGGGCCGAAGAGCTGCGCGGACCCGCGGGCCTCGAGGACGTGAGCGGCCCCGGCCTGCGGGTCACCCTGGACGACGCCCCGGTCGACCAACTGATCCCCGAGGGGGTCGATCCGAACGACGTGGTGGTCCATCAACAGGACCTGCGGGCCGTGGTCGACGCGCTGTGGAGCGGCGGCGCCGAGGCGATCTCGCTGCAGGGGCAGCGCCTGATCTCCACCACCGGCATCAAGTGTGTGGGCAACACCGTCGTCCTGGAGGGCGTGCCCTACTCACCGCCGTATGTATTCGAGGCGGTCGGGCCGGCGTCCGGCATGCTCCAGGCCCTCGGTAACTCGGACTACCTGCAGCGGCAGTACATCCCGTACACCAGGCCGCCGGTCAACCTCACCTGGGACGTGGACGTGCTCGACAATCTCACGGTCCAGGCGTACGACGGCCCGCTCGACTTCAACCACGCCGAGATCCCCGCGCGCGCCGAATAACGACCGCGCGGACTACAGGATGGTGGGCGGTGGCGTCTCGTCCCCCGGAGGCGGTGTCCCCTCCCCCGGGGGTGGTGTCTCGCCTGGGGGAGGCGTCTCGTCCCCCGGGGGTGGTGTCTCCTCGCCGCCCTCACCGGTCGAGACATAGAAGGTCACGACGTCGCCGGACCCGACCTGGGTGCCCGGATCCGGGATCTGCTGGGTGACGATGCCCTCGTCCTCCTCGGCCTGCGGGTCGGGGCGGGTCTCGTACTCCAGGTTGCGACTCTCCAGCTGACCGATCGCGTCCTCTTCGGTGCTTCCGATCAGGTCGGGCACCGTCCTGAGCCCGCGCGACACGGACACCGTGATCTCGGCACCCTGGCGCACCTCCCTGCCGGGTTCGGGGTCAGTGGCCGTCACCTGGTTCAGGGGTGCGTCGGCGTCGACCCGCTCCTGCCGGACGGTGAAGTTGTACGGTCTGCCCTCGAGCTCGGCACGCGCCTCCTCGAAGTCGTCGCCTACGACGAACGGCACCTGCACCGTGCGCACGCCGGTCGAGACCACCAGGTCGACCGCGGAGCCCTCGTCGATCACCTCGCCGGGCTCGGGGTCCTGCGAGATGACGCGCCCGCGCGCGACCTCGTCGCTGGGTCGCCTGCGGACCTCGCCGACCTCCAGGCCGGCTCCCTCGATCTCCTGGGTGGCCTGGTCCAGAGTGTCGCCGTCGGTGACTGTGGGGACGGTGGTCTGCGGCGGCTGATCCTCGGCCATCAGGCCGGGCAGGAACCAGAGGCCGGCCACGATGAGGAGCAACACGAGGAAGGCGAGCAGCGCCCAGATCCAGCCGCGGCCGCGATTCTCCTCCTCCTCGCCCGTCTGGTCGCTGACCGGGAGGATGGTCCGGGTGGCCTCCGGTATGCCGGCCGCGGCGACCGGCAGTGCGTGCACCGGCTGGCCGGCGAGCGCGCGCTCGATGTCGGCGCGCATCTCGGCCGCGTTCTGGTAGCGCTCGGTGGTGGACTTCGCCAGCGCCTTCATCGCGATGGCGTCGACCTCAGGCGAGATCTCCGGGTCGATGGTCGACGGCGGCTCCGGCTCCTCCCGCACGTGTTGGTACGCGACCGCGACCGGGCTGTCGCCGACGAACGGCGGCTGGCCGGTGAGCAGCTCGTACAGCAGGCAGCCGGTGGAGTAGATGTCGCTGCGGGCGTCCACCTGTTCCCCGCGGGCCTGCTCCGGCGAGAGGTACTGCGCCGTACCGACGACCGCCGCGGTCTGGGTCATCGTCGCCGACGAGTCCGCGATCGCGCGGGCGATGCCGAAGTCCATCACCTTGACATTGCCGGACGGCGTGAGCATCACGTTGGCTGGCTTGATGTCGCGGTGGATGATCCCGGCGCGATGGCTGTAGTCGAGGGCCGCGAGCACGTCGGCGGTGATCCCGAGCGCCCGCTCGGGCAGGATCTTGCGCCCCTCGCGGAGGATTTCGCGCAGCGTCCGGCCGCTGACGTACTCCATCACGATGTACGGGATGGGCATCCCGCCGTCGTGCGAGGCCGGCTCCTCGCCGGTGTCGTAGACGGCGACGATCGCGGGATGGTTCAGCGAGGCGGCCGACTGCGCCTCGCGGCGGAACCGGGCCTGGAACGTGGTGTCGCTGGCGAGGTCGGTACGCAGCCGCTTGACGGCGACCGTGCGCCCCAGCCGGAGATCCGTCCCCACACGTACCTCGGCCATGCCGCCCCGGCCCAGCAGTCCGGCCAGCTCGTAGCGCCCCCCGACCCGCGGGCCCGAGGTTCCGCCTCCATTCGGCGTCTCGGTGGTCATCATCCGCCCTTTCGAGACAGCGTTCCTGTGTCAACACCGGCACCCCGCCGGCGGTTGCCTTGCGTCGTCCTCATGCGAGTCATTGGTTGATCACGGCCTCCATCACCGCCCTGGCTATCGGCCCGGCCAGCCCGCCCCCTGTGATCTCGCTGCGCGGCACGTTGGCGTCCTCGACGAAGACCGCGACCGCGACCTGCGGATCCTCCACCGGCGCGAAGGACACGAACCACGCGTACGGGTGCTGCTCGCTGGACCGCTCGGCGGTCCCGGTCTTGCTGCCCACCTCGATCCCCTCGATCTGGGCGCTTTCGCCGGTGCCGTTGTTCGTGACCTCGACCATCATCTGCTGCAGCTGCTCGGCGACCTCGGGGGTGACCGCCTCGCTCAGCTCCTGCGGGTCGGCCTCCTCGACGGTGTCGAGGTCGGGCGAGCGCAGCTCCGAGATCAGGTAGGGCTTCATCACCAGACCGTCGTTGGCGATGCCGGCGGCCACCATGGCCATCTGCAGCGGGGTGGTGGCCACGTCGAACTGGCCGATCGCGGAGTATCCGGTCTGCGGTTGGTCGGCGTTGCGTGGGAACACGCTCTCGGCGTCGGACGGCAGGTCGTCCAGCACGTCCTGTCCGAAGCCGAACCTCTCCGCCTGGTCGGCCAGTGCGCCGGGACCGAGATCCATGCCGACGCTGCCGAAGGCGGTGTTGCAGGACACCGCGAGCGCCTGCGTGAGTGTGATCTCCTCGGCACCGCAGGAGCCTCCGGTGTGGTTGCGCAGGACCAGGTCGGTCTGCGGCAGGTCGAGCACCGCCGTACCCGTGACGCCCGTGTCCGGGGTGTACTGCCCGGACGAGAGCGCGGCCGCCGACGTGACCAGCTTGAAGGTCGACCCGGGCGGGTAACGGCCCTGGATCGCCCGGTTGAACATCGGCTGGGCCGGGTTGTTGTTCAGGGATCTCCAGTTGCCGGCGCCCTGCTTGAAGTTGTGCGTGGCGATCAGGTTCGGGTCGTACGTCGGTACGGAGGACATCGCGAGGATCTCCCCGGTGTCCGGACGCAACGCCACCACGGCGCCCTTGGCGTTCGCCGGAAGGTCCATAAGGCCGCCGAACGCCGCCTGCTGCGCGACTCGGTCGATGGTCAGTAGGGCGCTGCCGCCCTGCGGCTCCTCGTTGGTGACCAGGTCGATGATCCGGTTGACCAGCAGCCGGGGGTCGTCCCCGGAGAGGAAGTCGTTCTCCGTCAGCTCGACCCCGGTCTTGTCGTACCGATAGGAGAAGAAGCCGGTCAGGTGGGCGTAGATGAGCGGTTGGTTGTACCGCCGCTGGAACTGGTACGTGTCGTCGACCGGCCGGCTCTCGGCGATCGGGTCGTCGGCCACCAGAATCGGCCCGCGTTCCCGAGAGAACTCCGCGTCCCGGGCGCGGGTGTTGGCCGCCTGGTCGTTGAGCTCGTCGGACTGCCATGCCTGCACGTAGTTGACGTTCAGCAGGAGCGCCAGGAACAGCAGGATGCAGCCGACGGACATGAGCCGAATGGGCCGGTTCATCGCAGCTTCACCACCTGCGTCGCGTCATCGGGCTCGGGTGCCCAGACCTCCGGCGGCGGCCGCCGGGCGTGGTCACTGATCCGGAGGAGCAGAGCGATGATCGCCCAGTTGGCCACCAGGGAGGATCCGCCCGCCGACAGGAACGGCGTGGTCAGACCGGTGAGCGGGATCAGCCGGGTGACTCCCCCAATGACCACGAACACCTGGAGCGCGAGACTCACCGCCAGGCCGACGGCGAGCAGCTTGCCGAAGGCGTCCCGGCAGATCAGCGCCGTGCGCAGCCCGCGCTCCACGATGAACGCGTACAGCAGGATGATCGCCATCAGCCCGGTCAACCCGAGCTCCTCGCCCAGCGCCGTCGCGATGAAGTCGGACCAGGCGTACGACACCAGGGTCGGGCTCCCCTCACCCAGACCGCGGCCGAGCAGGCTGCCCCACGCGAGGCCGTACTGTGCCTGCACGATCTGCGCGTAGGTGTCGATGTCGCCGAACGGATCGAGCCAGCCCTCGACGCGGTTCCGCACGTGACCGAAGAGGTAGTAGCCGGCGTACGCGCCGCCGAGGAACATGCCGCCGCCGAGGAACAACCACCCCGGCCGCTCGGTGGAGACGTACAGCAGCACCACGAAGATCCCGAAGAACAGCAGCGACGAGCCCAGGTCACGCTGGAAGACCAGGATCCCGAGGCTGGCCGCCCAGGCCACGAGGATCGGCCCGAGATCGCGGCCGCGAGGGAAGTCGATGCCGAGGAATCGCTTGCCCGCGAGGGCGAGCGCGTCGCGGTTCACCACGAGGTAACCGGCGAAGAACACCACGAGGCAGACCTTGGCGATCTCACCGGGCTGGAACGAGAAGCCGAGCATCGAGATCCAGATCCGGGAGCCGTTGATGTTGACGCCGATCCCCGGCAGCAGCGGGAGGATCAGCAGCCCCAGACCCACCAGCCCCCACGTGTACGTGAGGGTCTGCAGGCGGCGGTGGTCGCGGATCACGACGAGTACGGCGCAGAACAGGGCGACACCGACCGCCGACCACAACAGTTGCGACGGACCGAACGGCCCGAAGGGCGAATCGGACGCCTCCAAGGACATGTCGATGCGCTGGATCATCGCCAGGCCGATGCCGTTGAGCGCGACCGCGATCGGGAGTAGCACGGGGTCGGCGTACGGAGCGAAGAATCGCCGTACGACGTGCGCGGCGACGGCCAGCGCGGTCAGCCCGCCACCGTAGACCACGATGTCGGCCGGGATCGATCCTTCGCGGGCCAGGCCCACGATCGCGTAGGCGCCCACACCGATCGCGAGCGCCAGGATGAGGAGCATCAGCTCCGCGGTACGGCGGGTGCGATGGACGATCGCGCCGCCCGATCCCGACCCGGTCCCTCTCGACCGACCCGGGGGCGTCGGCGTACTCACGCTCATGTGGTCCCCCTTGACGTGTCAGGCACATAGTGCGCCAGAGCGCACGGATCGCCTGACCCGGGGGTCGTGGGCACGCGCATGGTCACTGACCGGCACCGCCGTTCGCGCTCGCGCCCTCGCCGACGCCCTCACAGGACGTGTCCGGTGGCAACTCGGTGGGAGATTCCGTCGGCGACTGCTGGTTGTCCCGCCGGTCCCCGGGCCGCTTGGTTCCCTGCCGGTCTCCGGTCCCCTTCCTCCCGTCCCGGGTGGCGTCGTCGTCCTTGGTCGCCTCGGCGCAGAGTCTCGCGGTCTCCTCCAGCTGGGTGACGATGTCCTCGGCGTGCTCCAGGTCGTTGGCCTCCAGGCCTTCCACGACGCGGTCCCGCCAATAGGTCGGCAGCTCGGTCAGCTCGAGCGCGCTCGTCTCGTACAGAGAGGACAGCGGCAGGTCGGCGTCGACACCCTGGTAGATCACGACCCGACCCCCGGAATCCGCGACGTAGTACTGCCGCTGCGTCCAGTCGTAGGCCATTTTCCCCGCGAAGCCGACGATCGCCGCGATCATCGCCAGCAGCAGGATCCGGCGAAGCCAGCGGAACCGGCGCGGGGGGCGGGGCGCGTAGCGCAGCTCCTCGGGATCGGGGGTGAACTCGCGGTCGATCTCGTCCTCGTACCCGGCGACCGGGGCGTGGTTGGCGGTGTCGCCGACTCTGCTGTACGCCTGCTCGGCCGCCGAGCCCACCAGCAGCGGAACGGCGGGGGTCGCCGCCGAAAGCGCGTCCATCGGGGCGGCGGCGTCGACCACCTCCCCCACGACGCAGGTGATGTTGTCGCCGCCACCGGCCTCCAGGGCGCGGCTGACCAGCTCGACGCTGGCCGCCTCGGGCGTACCGCTGGCGAGCACTCCGGCGATGACCTTGTCGTCCACGAAGCCACACAGGCCGTCGCTGCAGAGCAGGAGCCGGTCTCCGGCCTGCAGGGTGTGCGTCGTGAGGTCCGGGTCGGTGTCGTGCCGGCCGTCCAGGGCTCGAAGGATCAGCGACCGGTGTGGATGGCTGCGGGCCTCGGCCTCGGTGATCCGGCCCTCGTCGACCAGCCCCTGCACGAAGGTGTGGTCGTGGGTGAGCCGGGTGAGCTGTCCGTTGCGGAACAGGTAGGCGCGGGAGTCGCCGATATGGGCCAGTCCGAGCCGGTGGCCGTCGAACAGCGCGGCCGTGACCGTCGTCCCCATGCCCTCGACGCTCGGGTCCTCCTCGATGATCTCGCCGAGCCGGTCGTTGGCCCGATGGACCGCGCCGGCGAGCGCCTCCAGCATGTCCTCGGGATGGGTGTTGTCGAGCCGGCGCAGCGTCTCGACGGTCACCGCGGAGGCGAGGTCTCCGGCGGCGGCGCCGCCCATACCGTCCGCGACCACCAGCAGGTTGGAGCTGGCGAATCCGGAGTCCTGGTTGTTGCGCCGTACCCGGCCGACGTCGGAGGTGGCCGAGAAGCGCAGGGCTAGATTCATCGGCGGCTTACTTCCTCAGCTCGACGACGGTCTTGCCCATGCGTACGGCGGTTCCCGCGTTGATCACCGTTGTCCGGGTGACCCGGCTGCTGCCGATGTAGGTGCCGTTCGTGGAGCCCATGTCCTCGACGAACCATTCCTCGCCGTTGGTGACGAATCGCGCATGCCGGGAGGAGACGTAGTCGTCATCGAGCCGGATCGTGGTGTCGGTGCCGCGGCCGAGCGTGATCGTCTCCCCGCTCAGTGGGAGCGTCTGACCGGCGTTGGATCCCTCGGTGATCACCAGCTGGGTGGGTACACCGCGGCGCCGCTTGGACTGCTTGGGCTGCTTCGGGGCGCGTGGGGACTCCTTGGCCAGTTGCCCGGGGTCCACGCGGGCTCCGAACAGGTCGGAGCGGATCACCGACACGATGGAGAGGACGAAGATCCACAGCAACGCCAAGAATCCGAACTTGATCAGCGTCAGGGTGAACTCAGACAACGGTCACCTCATCCAGTTCGCGGAGGGTGTATTCGGGCCCGGCGGGCCGGATGGTCCTTGCCGGCCGGGCGGTCCCTGCGACCCCGGTCCCGGTGGCCGCCCACTCGATCCGTCCGGCCGGCGTGGTTCCGGGGAGCCTCCGGAGGAGCGGCGTGGCGGTGAGCCGGGGTTCGGTGGCGGGTCCGCGGGAGGTGCGGGCCCCCGAGTGCGGTAGTCCATCGGAGGTGATTGTGCCGGGTTCGAGGCGTGGCCGCGAGGGTGGCGAAGTCGCATGACCGTATTACCTATGTGGATTTCGGCGTTGTCGGTCAACGTGGCGTGCTGTACGCGCTTGCCGTTGACCCGGGTGCCGTTGGTGGAGCCGAGGTCGACGAGGATCACGGTCACGTCCTCCCGTCCGGGTTGGACGCGCAGCTCGACATGGCGGCGCGAGACCCCGGGGTCGTTCACCCGCAGGTCGGACTCGGTGCCGCGGCCGATGACCATGCCCGGGGGCTCGAGCGGATGCTGGATGCCGTTGACCTCCAGGATGACCGGCGCCCGGCGTACCGCGGTCTCGGTGAGCCGTTGCCCCTCGACCGGAGTGACCTTCGCCATGGCCTGGCTCGTGATGCGGAACCTCCCGGTCGTCAGGTTGTCGCGCTCCTGGAAGGTGATCGAGATCGGGCCCGTGAACACGTACCGTTGCTCGTCGGCGTGCTGGCGGAGCAGGTCGGTGAGCTCCGCGGCGAGCATTCCGGTGTACGGCGAGAGGCGCTCGTGGTCCGCCGGGGAGAGTTCCACCTGGAACGAATTGGGGACCAGCCGGCGGTTGCGGCTGAGGATTTGAGCCGAGTTGTCGACCTCGCGCTGCAGGGCCGCGGCGATCTCGACCGGCTGGACGGCGCTGCGGAACACCCGAGCGAAGGTGCCCGTCACCAGCCGCTCCAACCGCTGTTCGAAGCGCTGCAGAGCACTCATGGGCCCTCCTTCCGGTTTGCGTGCCCCATACGGTCCAGACCCGGTGCGGTCTCACCCGAAACTCGATCGTACGGCAGCGGGCCAGACGGTACGGGTCCGCGGCTGAACCACGGGCGTACCGCGTGTTAGTCTTCATCGGCGCTGGTCCAGTTGGCCCGGCGACAGCGCGCGAGTGGCGGAATAGGCAGACGCGCACGGTTCAGGTCCGTGTGCCCTAACGGGCGTGGGGGTTCAACTCCCCCCTCGCGCACCCTTCCGGTCATCATCGGCGGCCCGGGTGTGGGCGTCTAGCCTGAGTCCATGACGGCGGTACGCACAGAGCGCAGCGGCCCGGTCACCACGGTCGTCCTCTCCCGGCCGGAGACACGCAACGCGGTCGACGGGCCGACGGCGGACGCGCTCGCCGAGGCCTTCCGCGCGTTCGACGCGGATTCCGATGCGGCGGTGGCCGTGCTCTGGGGAGACCACGGCACGTTCTGTTCCGGGGCCGACCTGCGGGCGGTCGGGACCGAGCGCGGCAACCGGGTCGCCGAGGACGGCGACGGCCCGATGGGTCCGACCCGGCTGCGTCTCGGGAAGCCGGTGATCGCCGCGATCTCGGGGTACGCCGTGGCCGGCGGGCTGGAACTGGCGCTGTGGTGCGACGTGCGGGTGGCGGAGGAGGACGCGGTCCTCGGGGTGTTCTGCCGGCGCTGGGGCGTGCCGCTGGTCGACGGCGGCACGGTCCGGCCGCCGCGGCTGATCGGTGCGAGCCGAGCGATGGACCTGGTGCTGACCGGGCGCCCGGTGGCGGCCGACGAGGCGTACGCGATGGGCCTCGTCAACCGGGTGGTGTCGGCCGGCCGGGCGCGGGCGGCCGCCGAGGAGCTGGCCGCGGAGATCGCGCGGTTCCCGCAGACCTGCGTACGGCACGACCGGCTGTCCTTATTAGAGGGCGAGGGACTGACCGAGCCCGAGGCCCTGGCATTGGAGCTGCGGCACGGCATGGAGTCGCTGTCCGCGGACACGCTCGCCGGGGCGCGGCGGTTCGCCTCCGGCGCTGGCCGGCACGGCGCGTTCGACTAACGGGCGGGCTCCTGTGTACTCCCACACCAGGCCGTGACCATTGGGCTCGCGCGGCGTTCTACCTGTCAGTAGCCGAGCGAGGGAGTACGTCATGGACCGGCCGAGAACTACACGACGGATCCGGCTGGGTGTGCTCGGCGCCGGACTGGCTCTGGTCGCCGCGGCCGTGCCCGCCGCCGGCCAACCCGCGTCGACTGTCCCCGTTCGTACGGACACGCCGGCGAGTCGCGCGCAACCCAGGACACTCGCCGAGGAGAAGCGCGCCACCGAGCCGGTCATCTTCGTGGGCAACAACTGGGACGGTACGGCGGACGTCATCGAGGCGGGCGGTGAGTACCGGCGAATCGGCCGGATCAACATCATTCCGGACATCGAGCAGCGCATGGCCGAGATCTACACCGACCCGGTCCGGCTCGCCTACTTCCTCGGCATCCGTCATCTCATCGGCGAGGGAAACGACCAGTACGTCGATGACATGTTCAGCTCGAGCGACGGCCGGCTGCTGGTCGTGTCCCGCCCCAGCCTCGCCGACGTCGTGGCCATAGACCTGCGAACCCGGGAGATCGTCTGGCGGTTCCGTGTCGGCGGGCAGCGGAGCGACCACATGGCGATCTCGCCGGACGGCGAACACGTCGCGGTCTCCGCCTCGACGGCGAACGTCGTACACATCCTCGAGACCGAGACCGGCCGGGAGGTCGGCACCTTCCCGTCCGGAGACTCGCCGCACGAGAACAACTACTCCGAGGACGGCGACCGGATCTACCACGCCAGCATCGGCCTGGTGTACACCCCGCTCGACCACCCGTTGCTGGACTCGACGAAGGGCGAGCGGTACTTCCAGGTGGTGGACGCGAGGACTCGCGAGGTCGTGAAGCGGATCGACATGGGCGAGAAGCTGGAGGAGGCCGGCTATCCCGACATGAGCTCCGCGGTCCGTCCGATGGCGCTATCCCCGGACGGGGGGTTCGTCTACTTCCAGGTCTCCTTCTTCCATGGCTTCGTCGAGTACGACCTGCGGCGGGATCGGGTGGTCCGGGTCGCGACCCTCCCGAACCTGGTCCCGGACGTCCCGCGCGAGCAGTACCTGCTCGACTCCGCCCATCACGGAATCGCGATGAACCGCAAGGGCACCAAGCTGTGTGTGGCCGGCACGATGTCCGATTACGCGGCGATAGTCTCGCGCGCGACCTTCGAGTACGAGCTGATTCGGGGTGGGGAGAAGCCGTACTGGTCGACGTCCAGCGAGGACGGCCGGCACTGCTATGTCTCCTGGAGTGGCAGCGACCGGGTCTCGGTCATCTCCTACAAGAGTGGTGAGGAGATCGCCCGGATTCCGGTGGGCGACCATCCGCAGCGGGTGCGCACCGGGGTCGTACCGGCCGGCTGGCCGCGCTGATGCGGCCTCCACGTGGGAACAGAGACCACTCTGCGACGCAGAGCCGCTCGGTCGCGCGGCCTCCGGCCTGCACACTGAGGCCATGGAGGTACTGAGCAGCCGGGTGTTGCTCCGTCCGGCCGACCCCGCGGTGGTGACGGTCTTCTACCTCGGCCAGGGGTTTCTGGAGGTCAGTGGACACGGATCTGCCGGCGCCGGTCCGCAGGTGGCGTTGTGGATCCAGGGGCATCCTGCGCCGCTGGCGAGTACCCTGTAGCTCAAAGTGAGACTCGTATACGCGCGGTCGGCGAGCCGGATCGGCTCGCCCTGTGGAGGTGGTCCGGCCATGACGCACCCGACACTGAGTCTGGACGAGGTCGTCCATCAGCGAGTACGGCTCGGAATCCTCTCCATCCTGGCCGAGGAGCAGCAGGCCGATTTCAGCTACCTCCGGACGACGCTCGGCCTCACGGACGGGAACCTGTCGGGGCATCTTCGGGTGCTCGAGGACGCCGGCTACGTCCGGATCGCCAAGCTCTTCGAGAACCGCCGACCGCGTACCCGGGTGACCAGGACGGCGTCCGGACTGGAGGCCTTCGACGCCGAGCTCGCCGCGCTTCAAAAGCTGTTCGCGAGGCTGGATTTCGTGGAACTGGGGTGACCCTCCGACGCCTGCCCGGACGGACATCCGGTCGTTCGCGAGGGTATGCGGACTCGGACGGGGTATGAACGGTTTGACGAGATTTGTGATGGGTCTGGACAGGCACACGCGGTAGCGGTAATGTCGCGGACAGCGACAAGGGGTCCTCGAGTCTCCGAGTCTCGAGGGTTCTGGTTCCGAGAGTGGCGACATCGAGAGATGTCGCATCCGAGCGCTCGTCGGTTCCCCCAGGGTTTCGCGGTACGCCCTGCGTGAGGACGATCTCTGAGCGCGTGCATCCCGAGAAACTTCAAGGAATAAGGGAAAACGAGAGTTCTCCCGGAATACAGACGGTTGCCACAGAACACCGGGCCGGCTGGTGCGGCCCAACTCTTCTCGGGGTGGTGAACGGCGAATGGTCGCAGGGGCCAGGACCACCGTGCGTGGTCGTGCGAGGCGGATTGCCTTCGGCGACGCGGGTGCCACAACCCGCGCCGACGGACGCGTCCTCGTGGTCGCTGGGCTGGCCGCCGTCGTCATGGTCGTGTTCGGGTCTACGGCCCACGCGGCCGACGAAGCTCAAGCAGCCGACCAACCGGATTCGTCCTCCACGGCCGGTTCGGCAGCCGCCACCGGCACCTCGGTGTCGGGCGGAACGCCGACGGAACCGGAGGAAACAGCGGCCGCCGCGCGACCCCGCGCGCAGGCTGGCCGAGCGTCGGTGGAGGAGACCAGTCAGGCGGATCAGCGAGCACCCACCGTCCCCGCGGTAAGCGGTAGCTCCGTTGCCCCCTCGGATACGTCGAGCACCGGCTCAGCGGAGGACGAAGCTGCTGCTGAGACGGTCTCCTCCACCGACCATACGGACGCGGCAACCGCGGCGCCGGCACCTCCAGGATCCACCGAGGGGGTGCTCGGCGCCGTGACCGGCGAGGCCGCTTCGATCCTCGGCGAGAGCCCTGGATCGACGCCGACGGAACGGTCGGTGACGCCGGCCACGCAGTCGACAACGGGGCCGTCGGCACAGCCGCTCGGCGGGCCGCAGCCCGCCGAGCCCGCCGTCCCTGCCGATCACGCCGATCACGCCGATCACGCCGACGGACCGGCCCGACCGCCACTCGGCACGGGTGTCCTGCAGGACCTCATGAACCAGCCGGCGACGTTGCCCCACCAGGCGGTCTCGACCGTGAAGCAGGCCGTCTCGTCGTTGCCGGTGGCGCGGTCGGCGGTTCCCCGGCGTACGGTCGAGGGGGTGCTCGGGGATGTCACCCACCAGGTGGACGGCGTGACGAACGGCGTACTCGATCAAACGGCCGACGGGGTCACCCGCGACGCGGTGGAATCGGTGGTCTCCATTCTCCCGGGCCGCCTGAACGCCCGGTCCGGCGGCGACGACCAGGCCAGCGAAGCCACCGGGGAATCTGCGATCGACCACGAGCCCGCGCCCGGTGCGTTCGGATCGGATGACGTGTCCGCCGGTTCGGTACCGGTGCCGACCGTTCCCAGGGTGCCCGCGCATGAGGGCGGGTCGGACGGCCCGGCGCACGCCGCGGGGTTCATTCAGCACACCGCCGCGGGCGACGCGGTCCGCAAGACATCCTCACCGGCTTCGCACGGCATGGACCCGGCGTCCCAAGCCGGCGCCGGCGCGAGTCCGGAGCTGCCCGTACCTGGTTCGATGAGCCTGCCTGGCGTAGTCGGCGTGACCGGCCATGGCGGTGGGTCCGTCCATTCCGGTGGGGGAGCCGATCTCGGTCCGGTCGACACAGCCGCACTGAGCCTTCCTGGTACGTCCACTCCCGGAGCCGTGCATGCGGTGGGGTGGCGTCTACCGGGATCCCCCAGCTTTGATTCCGGCCAGTCGCCCGATTAGAGGGGACCACTGTGCCTCACTGACGGCACAAGACGGTCATAGCGGCATCGAAGCCGCACCCTTCGACTCGGGAGAAGGAAATGAATGCGAAGCTCCGTAAGAGCATGACGAGAGCGGTCGGGGCAGGTCTGATCGCCGGAGGCCTGACCGTCGCCGGCACAGCGGTAGCCCAGGCCGACACTGGGTGGGCGACCCAGGACGACAGCGGTCTGGACCCCGGAGTCGTGGTCCAGACCGTCACCGAACGGGTCACGGCGCCGACCGGCAGTGCGCCGGCGGACGAGAGCATGTGCATCGCCATCTACCCACCGCCGCCGGGCTGTAGTGACGGGCCGGTCGGTGACGTCGGCGTGTCGGCCGCTCTCGATGCGGCCAGCCGGCTCACGACCACGGTCGTCGACGGGATTCAGTTGACCCCGCGCGGCCAGCAGGCACCCGCGCCGCTCTCTGGGTCGTCGGATGACGTGGGTGCCTGCGGCTGCGACGCCGATCCCACGCCTCCTTCTTATCCGGACCGCGAGCATGGCGAGATCGCGATCGGATCCTCGAACGCGAGCGGTCAGGCGGCAGGCTCGGACGCAGATCCGGGCGCGACCACGGGCGAGCCCGTTGCGGTGGTCCGTCCCGCGGGAGCAACCACGGTCTCCACCGGCAAGGACCGAGCAGGTAAGTCGACAAGTACCGGAACCCCCCAGGCGGCCGGTCAATCCGGCGCGGGCGGCGACGGTGCGAGTGAGTACGGCCCGGGCCAGGTGACGCATCTGCCGGTCGGCGGCGTCGCCGCTGGTGAGGGGACCTCCGCGCCCGGCAACGGCTGGCTGTACGGCGCAGGCGGGCTGGCACTGTTCGCCGCGCTCGGAGTCGGGATCACCGCGCGACGCCGCAGCCCGCAGCCGGTAGGCAACCGAGTCAGCGATCGGTGATCTCGTGAGTCCCACGAGACGCGGCGGCCGACGGGGCCTCGCGGTCTCGGTGGCCGTCGTAGCGCTCGCCCTCATCCTGGCGATGATGATGGGCGGCGCCTTGATCAACGGCGGCCCGAATCAGCCCTCCGACGCGGCCGGTCAAGACGGGGCGGCCGGCGCGGACCGTACCGACGACAGCACCGGCTCGACCGGGCCGGCGTCCAAGGTCGGATCCATGCCCGAGGCGCTCGTCATACCGGCCATCGGGGTGAACGGCGAGTTGCTGACGTTGGGGGTCACGAGGAAGGACACCGTCCGCCAGCCATCCGTACCGACCAAGGCCGGATGGTTCGGACAGTCCGCGGTCCCCGGGGACCCAGGGGTGTCGGTGATCGTGGGCTACATCCGCAAGTCGGAGAGTCAGCCGGGTGTGTTCGCGCGGCTGTCCGGTTTGAAGGTGGGGCACCGGATCTCGGTACGCCGTTCCGACAGCACGGTCGCGGTCTTCCGGGTGGACGAGATCGCGACCTACCCGAAGGGAAGGTTCCCCACCTCCAAGGTGTACGCAGCGACGGCCGACGCCGAGCTGCGTGTGATCACCGGCGGAGGGACCCTCGGTCCGAAGGATCCGCCGGGCAATGTGGTCGTCTACGCCAGCCTGGTCGGCCCGCGATGACCGGCGAGCCGCGGGGCCGGCACCGGGCGATCGCCGACCCTGTCGCCGGGAGGGCCCGACATCTCGGCGGCGCCTTCGCCGCTGCCGCCGTACTGGCCGTCGTCGGGTGTGCCCTGCTCACCTTCGCAGTGGCACGCGGCGACGGCCCTCCGCCGTCCCCGGAAGCCGGACCACCGGCCCCCGCGGGCTCGCGAACCGACGCGACAGCCTTGGCCCGCTCGGTCCCGGTCCAGGTGACGATCCCCACGATCGGGGTCAAGTCCCCTCTCATGACGCTCGGGATCAACGCGGACCGGACGCTCCAGGTGCCACCGCTCAGCCGGGCGGGCACGGCGGGCTGGTACCGCCACTCCCCCACACCGGGCCAACGCGGACCGGCCATCATCGTGGGGCACGTGGACTCGGAATCCGGGCCGGCCGTCTTCTACGAGCTGAGCTCGCTGCGGCCGGGCGACGCGGTGCGGGTACGTCGCGCCGACGGAGTCGTCGCCGTCTTCACCGTCGATCGGGTGGTCGCATTCTCGAAGGACGACTTCCCGACCGGGTTGGTGTACGGCGACATCGACCACTCCGGACTCCGGCTCATCACCTGCGGCGGCACGTACGAACCGGACACTGGCGGCTACGAGGACAACACGGTGGCCTTCGCCTCGCTGGATCGCATCGAGAGCGCCGAGTAAATGCGTGGTCCGGAGTCCGCTGAATGGGTGTCATCGCGGGCGTCGTGTAGGACGTGGTGAGATTTGGACGTGTAATGCTGGACAGATACGGGTAGTAGCAGTAAGTTGCGGAGCGCGAACGTAGAGTCCTGATGGCCGATAAATGAAGGGCTCTGGTTCCGAGAACGGCGGCGTACCAAGGCGTCGCGTACAAACGCTCCTCGGTTCGCCAGTACGAGAAAGGAAAGCGCGATCTCCCGACATAATTAGCGGTTGCGGTAGCCAGAGAACATGAGTCGGCTCGTCCGTCCACACTCTCCTCGGGGTTGGTGAAACGGGAAATGGTCGCTACGGCCAGGACCACCATGCGTGGTCGCGCGACACGTGCAACCTTTGGTGGTGCGGAGATGTATACCCGCACCACAGCCCGCGCTCCTGTGGGTGCGGGGCTCAGTGGCATCGCCATCGGGCAGCCACCATCAATGAGCGCCAAGACAGTCGAGTTGCTTTTCGGCGTCCGGGTTCCAGCAGACGCCGATACGGCCGGAGTTCCGGTCGAGAACGAGTCACCGGCATCTCCCCAGACAGTCGGTGCGCCCCCTCACGAGCCAGCGGACGGCGCCGAGATCGGCGACGACCGCCCGGCGAGGGGAGAGCCAACCCAGTTGGCCTTCTGGTTCGGCGAGATCGAGGCCATCACCGAGTCGGTGACGGGTAATTCGTCGGCAACCAGGGAGGATCGTCCGCTCGCTGCACCTGCTCTCGCGCGAGCCGGACGGGCGCCGGTGGAGGAGATCGATCAGGCGGATCAACGACCCGCCTCGGCAGCGGGCGGTAGCTCCGTGCACCCCTCCGTCACGTCGAGCTCTGCGGAAAACGACGCCGCTGCCGAGGCGGTCTCCTCCACCGGATGCGCCGCTTCGACCGGCCCGGACACGCACGAAGCCGGGTGGGATCGAGCTGGCCCGGCGTGCCAGACCGCGTCCATGGAGGGCACAACGGCGCGCGGGGCAGCGGATCTGCTGACCTTGAGCGCGGAAGCCGCAAATGAAGGTCTCAATGACGTAGGAAAACGCTAGAACTTCAAGACCGACGGTCGCCATGAACAGTGGTCGGCAGCAGCCGACGCACATTCTCTCGGGTGGTGGAATTCGGCAGATGGTCGCAGAGGCAATGACCACGAGATGTGGTCGAACCGCGAGGCGCGAATGCGCTGGCGGTGTGGCGTTATGGGTTCGCTACACCGGCCGCGTTGTCGTCGTCGCGGGCGTCGGCGCGGCCGCAATGGTGGCGATGAGCTCTACGTCCAACGCCACCGATTCGACCGCCTTGGGTGACCTACTAGGACCGAATTGGTCCACGAACGAGACCGCGAACCAGCACGTCGACGACGCGCTGATTCCGGTCCTTGGACTGGTCGACGTCGACAGCCTGACCAACCTGTCGACGACGACCCGACGGCCGACGGCTTCGCTCCCCGCTGGGCACGTCGGCAAGGCGCCGGTGGAGGAGATCGCCCCGGCAGATCAGCGACCACCGACCGTCCCCGCGACCGGCGACAGCTCCGTGACGTCCCCTCCAGTCATGTCGAGTGCCACCGCGGAGGACGGCGCTGAGGCCGCGATCTCCTCCACCGATTGCGCCGATCTCAAGTCCACGACGGCGACTCGCCCTTCCGGCCACCGCCGCTGCGTACCCGGCCAGGACACAGGCACGACATCGCAGAACGGGAGCGACTCCAGGCAGTCGAGCGGGTACGGCGTTGCCGACCCACAGTCGCGACCGGACGACGAGCTCTCGGCTCCAGCGACGGCTCCGACCGAGCCCACGTCGTCGCACGATGCCCAGCCAGGGACGGCCGATTCGACCGGACTCGGCCGGGCTGTCCTGGACTTGGTGTCCGGGCAGGCCGCCACCCAGGCGGACTCGGCCGACACCACCGCGCCAGGGCCGACCGGCACCGAGCCGACCCCCGCCATCCCCGGGATCGCACCGAGGAGACCGGAGGGCGGGATCGGCGACCTGACCCGGCTCGCCCTTCAACCGGTCACCCGCCTCCCGGGCGGACTCCGACCGCTGACGAAGACCGTAGATCGGGTCAGCGTCGGCGCGGTGGAGCCCGTCGTGGACTCGCTCGCCGAACCTGTGGTGTCGGCGGTCGGGTCCGGCGGTCTGTCCATTCCGGTGGACTCGTCGGGCGTGCGCAAGGTGGTGAGCGGACTCCTGTCCCATGGGCAGTCACCGACATCCGGAGCCAGCCGCTACGCCGGTCGTGACGATGCCGACCACGGCGACCCGGGCGCTCCGGCGAGCGACCTGCCGGTCCCGGCGCTTCATGAATCCGGCGGCATCGACGGCGAGACCTCGTGCATCACGACCGGACCCGGCGCCTGCGCCCTTGTGGGCGCGAGCGCCGGCCGGCAGCCGGCCACGGGCGCGGCCCTATCCGACCGGCTACCCGGCGGTGCTCCGGACGGCGAAGGTAGGGCATCGGGCATCCGCATGGCTGGTTCGCCGAACCAGCCGGTCGGCTCTGGCTCGGGCAGTCTCGCGGGCGGCTCGGCGCCGTCCGGTGGAGCCGTCAGTGCGGGACCGACCGACACCGACACCCTCGGGCTTTCCGGCCCACCGGAGGCCGGGCTCGTCCCCGCCGGCTCATGGCGCTTGCCAGGATCCCCTACGTACGCTCCGGGACACTCTCCCGATTAACGCCGCGCACTCTCCGAGTGATGCACGCAAGGCGAAGCACGGCATTCAAGCCACTCCTTCTCAGGTTGCGGGAGTAGGAGAGGCTGCGGGAGTAGGAGGCGCACAGCCTCCTCACCAGGAGCATGCGGAGATCGGTCGACGCCCTCGGTACGCCGGAGTCGGCGCGGGGCGACAAACGACCGAACGAGCATCGAACTGCTCGGCAGAGGCCGACGTCGTGAGTGGACTTCTCGGGGATCCGCGCACGTCCGGTGACACCCGCCGACGGATTCGATGATCGGTTCCGATGCGGTGAAGCGGGTTACTCGGAGTCCGCCGGACCGCTTCGGTGCCGGTTCCGAACCTGGTGACCTTTAGAGAGAGCGCCATTCATCTCCGCATCTGGAGAAGACGGACAGCGTGATGTGCATACAGATCTGCCCGGCCCAGCGGCGGGGATCCCGACGCGAGTGGCCTGGTTGTGGCGGGTGTGGGCACCTCGTGCGCGCATGACCCGCCGTTGCTGATCGAAGGACGTCAGGAGCCGGTATCCAACGCTGTTCGACGTCCATCCGATCAAGAGCAAGTTACTCAACTCATTTGGAAACGGAGAGTTTATGACTATCCATCGCTGGAGCGGCCACAATAGGTCGGACGCTCCACCAGGATGGCAGCCGATAGGCCTGCCATCCGAGGCATCGCCGGGAACGGACGCCGATCCGTGTCCGGCGAAGGCGATCGCCCGCCACAAGGCGCCGAGTAGAGCGCTGCGCAAGTCGGTACGGGCGATGGCTGCTCCGATGATCGGGCTGGTCGCAACGCTCGGGATGACGACCGCGGCTGCCGCGCACCCAGGCGTGTTGCAGGCCGCGGACAGCCTGCCCGCGCCTGGGCTGCCGTCCCTCCCACAAGCGGGTGATGTCACTGGTGGTGGCAGTCCGCTGGATTCGCTGCCTCAGCCGGGTAGCGTCCTTGGCGGCCGGGGCCCGCTTGGTGGCGGGAGCCCGCTGGGCTCGCTGCCTCAGCCGGGTGATGTGACCGGTGGTGGCAGTCCGCTGGATTCGCTGCCTCAGCCGGGTAGCGTCCTTGGCGGCGGGAGCCCGCTTGGTGGTGGCAGTCCGTTGGATTCGTTGCCTCAGCCGGGTGATGTCACTGGTGGTGGCAGTCCGTTGGATTCGTTGCCTCAGCCGGGTGATGTGACCGGTGGTGGCAGTCCGCTGGATTCGCTGCCTCAGCCGGGTGATGTCACTGGTGGCGGGAGCCCGTTGGATTCGCTCCACTCGCTCCCACAGCCGGGTGGCGACGCCGGCGACCTGACCCCCAGCCTGCCGAGTCTGGACCAGGTGACGTCGCTTCCTTCGGTCACTGAGCCCGACGGCGCCGACGCGAACGTGTGGACGCCAGGAGCGGCGACCAGCGAGCCCGACGGTGCGACCTACTTCGGGCAGCTGTCCACCAGCAACCCGGTCGAGGGCGCACCGCTCGACAACGGCGGTCACGTCTACCCGGCCGACCCGACGGCACAGAACTTCAACGGGTCGACCGGCGATTGGGCGGCCTATCAGGAGTACTCGCCGTTCTGCCACGCGCGCGGTGTCACCTGCGTGAACTGGAACTTCCAGCACGAGCAGAGCGGTGGGCCGGCGGGCCCGGGCGACGGGTTCATTCGCGTCAACGGCGACTCGCTGGGTGTCGCACCGTGCATTCCGAACAACGGAGTCGCGCGGTGGGTGTCCCCGATGTTCACCTACAGCACGCCCAATGCCGACAGCTGGGCGGTCAACTTCGACCACCGGCAGACCGAGCTGCTCGCGGGTGAGGGCCACTCGACGTACAGCATCCAGGTCCTGGATGAGGCCGGCCGAGTGGTGACCACGGCGCACGGGCCGGAGGCCACCTTCCCGCTCAACCAGTGGCGGAGCGTGGAGACGGCGTTCGACGGCTCCAAGCTGGTGTACGGCAAGAACTACCGGATCAGCATCATGGTGGACGTCGTCCATGCAGAGACCGCCCTGAACTGGGGCAACATGGACTTCGACAACGTCAGCATCACCGCGGTTCCCGCCAAGCAGAACGGTGACGCGGCGGCGACGCCGTACACGGTCTGCAAGGCCAACGGCGATGCCGGCCTCTCCATGGCCGGGCTCTTCGCCGGACGTCGGCAGGACTTCTGCCCGGTGACCAACCAGCTGGGCCAGGGCGCTGCGCCGCTTCTGGACGTCGCCAACGACGTCATGACCAGCGAGCCGTTCAACGGCGTGTTGGACAAGGCGAGTGGTGCGTTCGCTGTGGCGGATCTCGAAACCGGGCAGTTCCTCGGCTATCTGTTCGGCAAGGAGTCGATCCCCAGCACGGATCCGCGCAACCTGGTCGCCTACGTGAAGGACGGCACCCTCGGTGAGGCGGGGAACTACGTGGTGGTCTTCGCCATGAAGACCCTGGAGCTGCCGCCCATGCTGCTGGAGGACCCTGCGGGGAACCTGCAGAGCATCACCGCGGGTCAGCTGGAGAACCTGACCCGGGTCGTGTCCGATCCGGGCCGGCTGACGCGGATCCCGCTCGACTGGCAGGCGGACAACGCCAAGTTCGTGCTTCACACGATCCTGAACCCGCTGACGTCGGACACCAAGCGCGACACCGCCCTCGGTGGCGTCGTGTGGTCGGACGAGGACGCCGACGGCAGCCTCGACGACGGTGAGCCGGCGGTTCCGGGTGTCGACGTGACGTTGACCGACGTCAACGGCAACCAGTACGGCACCCAGACCACCGACGAAAACGGTGGCTACCGGTTCTCGGGTCTGCAGCCACGGTTCGACCCGTCGAGCTACTTCGTCACCTTCGACCCGGCCTCGCTGCCCGAAGGAGCGTCCTTCACCCAGCAGCACGCGCCGGGCACGGTACACGGCACCACGTCCCACGCGGACGAGGAGTCCGGCCAGACCGGTCGGATCACGGTGGCTCGGTACGAGGAGGACATGAACTGGAACGCAGGCCTGGTCGATGCCTCGGCCGGTGAGCCTGGTGACCCGGGCGACCCCGGCGATCCCGGTGACCCGGGCGACCCCGGTGACCCGGGTGACGAGGCGTCGATTGCCGTCGGATCGCCGACGGTCAACGGCGAGCCCGCGACCGGCGATGGTCCCACGGTGCCCGAGGGTGAGGAGATCACCGTCGTGGTTCCGGTGACCAACACCGGCGATGTGCCAGTGTCCGGCCTCAGTGGCGAAACCGAGTTCGGCGAGATGGTGTGCGAACCGGTTTCGCTGCAGCCAGGCGAGACGGCCGACTGCGCGGTGACGACCACCGTGGAGCGCGGAGCTCAGGACCTGCAGATCACGTTCACCGCGCAAGACGAGAACGGCGAGCCGGTGAGCCAGAACTGCACCGTCTCGTACACCGGTGAGCTGGTCCGCCACGGTGACGTCGCCGTGACCGACAACGTGATGGTCAACGGCGAGTCCGTCGACCCAGCGGAAGACGTCACGCTCGAGGAGGGCAGCGAGTCTCAGCTCGACCTCGAGGTCGTCAACCGTGGCGACGCTCCGATCCGGAACCTTTCCGCCTCCTCGGAGAGCGGTGAGGTGGCCTGCGCATCGTCGACGCTGCGACCCAGCGAGTCGACGACGTGCACGCTGCAGTTCACGCCGGAGTCCGGACCGGACTCCGTGAAGGTGCAGGTCGTCGGCACCGACAGGTCCGGTGCGACGTCGAGAGCGGCGCAAACCATGGCCTACATCACCTGCGGGTGTAGCGATGACGTGGCCGGCAACGGCCGCAACGCGTAGGTCATGAGGCGGATACCAGCTCTTGACTGAGCATCCAGAAGCGGTGGGGTGTGGTCATCTCGGGGCCACACCCCACCCCGCCTATGTGTGGGGCACGTCGATCGTCGTACTCGGCGTGCTCCTTCATCTGCCGATGTACGTCGCGTCCCGCGACGTGCAGTTCCACATGCGTGGCATGGCGATGGATCCGTGGATGCAAGTCGGCATGATCGCCATCGCCATCGGCCTCGTCCTCAGCTACGCCGGAATTGCCTTGCCGACAAGGCGAACCGAACTCCTCGCCGGGGCGGGCTCACCGTCGCCCACCGCCACAGTGCGCTCGGCGGCGAGGCCGCAGGTCGATACGGAGGCCCCGTCCGATCGGCTGCGGCCCGCGCATCGCAGGTTGGTCGCCGCGCTGATCTTCGCCGTGGCCATCGACACCCAAAAGCCGTTCACCTTCACCTTCATCGTGCCCGATGCCGCGGCCGAGTACGGGCTGTCGACGCCCGCCGCGCCCGTTCCCGGTGCGCTCCCGGTCGCGCTGCTCCCGCTCAGCGGCATCGTCGGGACCGCGATCGGCTCGTTCATCTGGGGATTTCTCGGCGATCGCATCGGCCGGCGCTCGGCCCTGTTGTTCGCCGCCGTGCTCTTCGTCGCGACCTCCGTATGCGGGGCGATGCCCAGCTTCACATGGAACGTCGTGATGTGCTTCGTCATGGGTCTGGGAGCCGGGGGGATGCTGCCCGCCGCGTACGCATTGCTCTCCGAGACCATGCCCACGCGACACCGCGGAAAGCTGCTGGTCCTCGTCGGCGGCATGGGCACCGCGTTGGGGTTCGTGGCGGCCGCGCTGGCCGCGGCCTGGGTGATGCCGGTGTTCGGGTGGCGGATCATGTGGCTCATCGGTGCTCCGACCGGCCTCGCACTGTTGTACGCCAGTCGGTTCATCCCCGAGTCGCCGCGCTTCCTGCTGGCGCGCGGCCGGAGTGCCGAAGCGGGGGACGTACTGAATACCTTCGGATCTCCGCTGCCGATGCTGGGCGGGCTCGACGGGTCCACCGGAGACCGGCGGACCTCGGTCGTCTCCCTGTTCTCCCGCCCCTACACGTACATCACTGCGGGCCTGGTCATCTGCAGTGCCGCCTGGGGCGTCGTCACCTTCGGGTTCCTGGTGTGGCTGCCGGACAACGTGGCCGCACTCGGCGTCGGCACCGAGCAGATCAACGACGTTCTGGCGCGGAGCGCATTGATCGCCTTGCCGGCGGCGGTCGTCGTCGCGTGGCTGTATGCCCGCTGGAGTTCCTACCGCACCATGGTGTCCGCGGCGCTGCTCACCGCACTGGTGCTCACCGTCTTCGGGCTGACCGGCCCGGCGGTCGCCCAGACCGCAACCGCCCTGCTGGTCCTGGTGCTCGTCCTCCTGGTCGGTACGTGGGCGGTCGCCGCCGTCGTGACGCCGTACTCGGCCGAGGTGTATCCGACCGACGTGCGTACGCGAGGCGCCGCGATCACCGCAGGCGCCGGGAAACTCGGCGGCGTCGTCGCACTCACCATGGCGGCGACCGGGATCACGCCGCCCGGGCTCGCCGCCTCCGCCACGTTGGCCGCCATCCCGATGCTCGTCGGCGCCGCCCTGCTTCTGGCGTTTGCGGTGGAAACCAGGGCCCAGCCGCTAGAGATGGTGACCGCCACCCTCGACCGGGAGCGACGGCCATGACGTCTTCCCCGAGAGAGGAGATCCCGTTCATCTCCATCGGCGGCGGCCTCGGGTCGTTCGCGCTGGTGCACCGCCTGCGCATCGCCGGCGTCCCGGAGGACGACATCCGGGTGATCTCACCGCACCGCGCGCCGTACGAGAGGTTCGCCGCGCTCTGCCGCGCGTCCGGACTGCTCGACGAGGACAAGCTGCGCTCGGATTCGTCGGCACGCATGGACAATCTCTGGGGCTTTCCCAGCTACGCCGTCGAGGAGTCGTGGCGGACGAGACGGCCGGGGCCGCTCGCGCGGGTGTTGGCCGAGCCCGTTCTCTGTGACTACTACACACCCAGTGTCGGTCTGATGCGAGCCGGCATGGCTCGCGAGACCGACCGGATCGGCTGGGATTCCATGCTGGTCGAGGGTTCGGCGATCAAGGTGGCCAGACAGACCGGCGGCGGCTACCTCGTTCTCGTACGCCGGGACGGTGCTGACCGGCCGGTTGCGTACCGCTGCGGCCATGTCCATCTGGCACTCGGTCCCGCCGCCCTGCAGATCAGTCCGGAGGCCGCGGAGTTCCGCAGCGGTCCTCTCGGAGGTGATCGGATCGTACACATCTACGAGCCGCATGAACACGTGCACGAGGCCCTCGCGGCCCAGGGTGGAGAGGTGCTGGTGCGGGGTACCGGCATTGCCGCGTCTCGAGTGTTGCAGCGGCTCATCGACGATCGCGAAGCATCCGGCCAGGACGTGCGGATCCGGCACCTTTTCCGGCACTACCAGCGAGGTGACGTCGGGCCGATCTGGTTCCGGAAGCGGGGAGGGTATGGATTCAGCCATCAGGCATTCAACTTTCCGAAGGCGGCGGTCGCCGGCCAGCTGCGCGATCGGACCCGCCGACTCGCGGAGGACGAGCGCATCGAGTTCGTCAAGGAGATCGGCGCGACGTCCACGCCGTACCGCGGCTACTGGGCAAGCCAGCTCCGGCGAGGTCGCGACGAGGGGTGGTACCAGGCCGTCGTCGGCGAGGTGGCGGCATTCAAGACCGACGGTGACGAGGTCGTGGCTCGGATATCTCTGGATACCGGCAAGGCTCTCGAGGTCCGGGCCGGTTTCGTGATCGACGCCACCGGCGTCGATCGGGACTCCCGGCGCCATCCCCTGCTCGCCGATCTCGTGGCCGACACCGACGCCTCCGTCAACCCGCTGGGCGGTCTGCGGATCGACGAGGACTTCACGGTAGTGGGCGCCGAGAGCGGCGACGGCCGGGTGTTCGCGTCGGGGATGAACGCTCAGGGCGGCTACCTGGCTCCGGTCGACTCGTTCGCCGGTCTGCACAGTGCCGCGATGTCCATTGCCGACGCGCTGGCCGGACGGGGTATTGGTCATCGGCTGACGCCGCTGAAGTCCGTTCTCGGCTGGCTGAAATGGATGAGGGGGCAACAGCCATGACCTTGACCCTGGCAGGGCGCCTGCAGACCCGACTCGTGCTGCTTGCCGCCGTCGGCGTCCTGTGGACGCTGCTGATCGTTCCGGCGTTGCCCGGTCCGGTGTCGGCGGCGGCGGCCGTGGCGACGATTGGCGTCATCGCCCTCCTCGGACTCGGCTGGGAGCTGGTCTATCACCTCTGCCAGCAACTGCGGTGGGACAAGGACTGGCCGAGCGTCTTCACCCTCGTGGCCGGCGTGCCCGAGGCGGTCGTCGCCTGGCCCGCCTTGGTGGCGCTTGGGCTGGCTCCGGCCTCTGTAACAACCTACGTTCTGCATTTCGGCTCTACCTGGGTGGTGATCTGGTTGGCAATGCAGGGCCCGATCCGGGCGCTCTTCCCCCGCTGGCGGTACGACGGAGGGCTGTTCGGCGTCCACCGATCGGAGGGTGAGGTCGGCTCACGATCGGAGACGGAGCGGTATCGGATGACGAGACGAACGGTCGCGGTCGCGACCGGGATAGGCGTCACCCTCGCCGTCGTTCTCGCGATCGGCGTGACCGTGCTCGGCGGCTTGCAGAGCCCGCCGAGCGACGCCTCGGATGGAGCCGCCGGTTCTCCGGGTACGGCGGAGCGGCAACGGGACCGGGGCGACAACGCAGGTTCCCGCGACTCGGCTCGGCGCAACCGGCCGATCCCGAAGAGGGTTGCCATCCGGGCGATCGGGGTGCGGAGCAAGCTGGTGACGCTCGACGCCAAGAAGGGCGGCCGGATGGAGCTGCCGCGAAGGGCCCGCGCGGGCTGGGACACCCGTTCCGCGATTCCCGGCCGGAAGAAGGGCGTGGCCATCATCGTGGGATCGATCCGAAAGTCCGCGATCCGGCCGGGAGTGTTCAAGAAGGTCCCGAGGCTCGAGGCCGGAGCCAAGATCCGCGTACGCAGATCCGACGGCAAGAAGGCCATCTACGTGGTCACGGGCATGGTGAGCTATCCGGTGGATCAGTTCCCGGCGAAGTACATATATGCACCGACCAAGGAGCCACTCCTTCGGATCATCACCGCCGGAGGAGGGCTCTATCCAGGGAACTCATCCGGATATGTCGTCGTCACGTCCCGCCTCGATGCGACCCGCTGACCCATCGGCGATGCAGGGTTGTCGTAGAGGCGACTCCCACAGCTGCCGCCACGGGACCCGCTCAACGTTCCGGTGGCGCGCGAGCCGTCGTCGTACCGGCCATTACCGGGTGCCCCCTGCTCGCACTCGGGCCTGGTACGCGGCGGCGCCCCTCCTGCCCCAGCGCCCGAAACGGCGGCGTCTGGGGCAGGAGGGGCTCACTACCTGAGAGCGCGATAGGGCAGGATTGCCTGGATGAGCGACGAGATCCGCGACCTCACGATCGGCATCCTCGGCGGCACCGGCCCACTGGGCCGGGGTCTGGCCATCCGCTGGGCGCGGGCCGGCCTGCGGGTGATCGTGGGATCACGGGACGCCGACCGAGCCGCCAAGACCGCGAATGAGATCTTCGAGCAGTCCGGCGTCGATCACGTATCCGGTCTCGGCAACCTGGACTGCACGTCGGTGGCCGATGTGGTGGTGGTCGCGGTGCCGTACGACGGCCACAAGGCCCTGCTCGAGACCATCGGCGGGGCCGTCGACGGGAAGATTGTCGTCGACGCGGTCAACCCGCTGGGTTTCGACAAGCGCGGTCCGTACCGGATCGACGTACCCGAGGGAAGCGCGGCCGAGGAGGCCGAGCAGGCGCTTCCGGGAGCCCGTGTGACCGCGGCCTTCCACCACGTGTCCGCCGTGCTGCTCAACGATCCGGACCAACCCGAGATCCCGCTCGACGTGCTCGTACTGGGCGATGATCGCGAGGCCACGGATGTGGTGCGCGCGCTGGCCGATGCCATCCCCGGGATGCGGGGCGTATACGGCGGCCGGCTCCGGAACGCCGGTCAGGTGGAGGCCCTGACCGCGAACCTGATCGCCATCAACCGGCGATACAAGACCCACGCCGGGGTCCGGGTCACGGGCCTCTAGGGTCTGCCGTACGACGCGGCCAGGACGGCCGGGACATGTCGGCCGAACCGAGTTCGGGGCAGGAGGAGATGTGGCGATCAACTTTCAGCTGACCATCGACTGCACGGATCCGGACCGGCTGGTGTCCTTCTGGGCCGCTGCTCTGGGCTACCGGCCGGAGGACCCGCCTGAGGGGTACGCGACCTGGCGGGCGTACTGGCTGCACGTCGGGGTACCCGCGGAGGAGCTCGGAGCAGGGGACTGCAACGACTCCCTCGTCGACCCGGACGGCATTGGCCCGCGGATCGTATTTTTGCCTGTTCCGGAAGGCAAGACCGTCAAGAATCGGTTGCACCTCGACCTGAAGGTGGGTGGTGGCCGCGAGGTCCCGCTGGAGACTCGAAGGCACCGGGTCGACGCCCGCGTCGACCAGCTGGTCGCGGCGGGTGCGAAGAGGGCGCTGGTATTCGACGAGCCGGACGCCAACCACTACCACGTGCTGATGCACGACCCAGAGGGCAACGAGTTCGACGTCGTCTGACCCCGCGCTTCTCGCACTCTGGCTATCGTTGCGTGCGGTGACGTGTGGACCGTCGGCCACGGTCCAGCGGGACCCAACGAGGCGGGAGGTGTCATGGTGGCGTCGATGCGCGATCTCGTCGACGAGCTGCGTGATCGGCTCGCGGAAGCGCGGCGAGGAGGGTCGGAGGCGGCGCGTGCCAGGCATCTGGAACGTGGCAAGCTGCTGGTCCGCGACCGGGTGGACCGGGTGCTCGACCCGGGGTCGCCGTTCCTCGAGCTCTCTCCCCTGGCGGCCACCGGCATGTACGACGACGAGGTACCCAGTGCGGGGATCGTCACCGGTATCGGGCGCATCTCCGGTCGCGAGTGCGTGGTGGTGGCGAACGACGCGACGGTCAAGGGCGGAACCTACTACCCCATCACCGTGAAGAAGCACCTTCGGGCCCAGACCGTCGCCGGCGACAACCGGCTTCCGTGCGTGTACCTCGTCGACTCGGGTGGCGCCTTTCTGCCGATGCAGGACGAGGTGTTCCCCGACCGTGAACATTTCGGCCGGATTTTCTTCAACCAGGCAACGCTTTCCGCGCGGGGGATCCCGCAGATCGCCTCGGTGATGGGTTCGTGCACGGCGGGCGGGGCCTACGTACCGGCGATGTCCGACGAGTCCGTGATCGTGAGGGAGGAGGGCACGATCTTTCTGGGCGGCCCGCCCCTGGTCAAGGCTGCGACCGGGGAGATCGTCACCGCGGAGCAACTGGGCGGCGGCGACGTACACGCGCGGGAGTCCGGGGTGGTGGACCATCTGGCGACCGACGACGCCGAGGCGCTCGCGATCGTACGCTCCATCGTCGGGACCCTCGAACGGGCCGCAGCACCCTCGCTCGCACAGGCCACCCCCGAGGAGCCGGCCGCGGATCCGGAGGAACTGTTCGACGTCGTGCCGGTCGACAGCCGTTCGCCGTACGACGTCCGCGACGTCATCCGGCGTCTCGTGGACGGGTCACGGCTGCACGAGTTCAAGGCTCTGTACGGCGAGACCCTGGTCTGCGGGTTCGCCCGGATCTGGGGATATCCGGTCGGGATCGTCGCGAACAACGGCATTCTCTTCAGCGAGTCGGCGCTCAAGGGTGCGCATTTCATCGAGCTGTGCAACCAGCGCGGGGTCCCGTTGGTGTTCCTGCAGAACATCACCGGCTTCATGGTCGGACGGGAGTACGAGAACCGCGGCATCGCGAAGGACGGTGCGAAGCTGGTGACCGCCGTGGCGTGCTCGGTGGTGCCGAGGTTCACGGTCGTGATCGGCGGCTCGTTCGGCGCCGGGAACTACGGGATGTGCGGGCGGGCGTACGACCCGCGGTTCCTGTGGATGTGGCCGAACGCCCGGATCTCCGTGATGGGCGGCGAGCAGGCCGCGTCGGTCCTGGCGACGGTGCGGCGCGACGGGATCGAGGCCAGGGGCGGCGAGTGGTCGGCCGAGGAGGAAGGGGCGTTCAGGGCCCCGATCCTGGAGCAGTACGAGCATCAGGGTTCGCCGTACTATTCGACGGCCCGGCTCTGGGACGACGGGGTCATCGACCCGGCCGATACCCGCCGGGTCCTCGGGATGGGCCTGGCGGCCGCGTCCAACGCCCCGGTTCCCGAGCCGTCGTACGGCGTCTTCCGGATGTAATGCTGGACGACATGAGCTTCGGCACCGTGCTGGTCGCCAACCGCGGCGAGATCGCGATCCGTGTGCTGCGGGCTGCCCGGGAGGCCGGTCTGCGTACGGTCGCGGTGTACTCGGACGCGGACCGCGAGGCGCGGCATGTATGTGACGCCGACACCGCCGTACGCCTCGGTCCGGCACCGGCCGCGGAGTCCTACCTGTCGATACCGGCGATCCTCGACGCCGCGGCCAGGACCGGCGCGGAGGCGATCCACCCGGGTTACGGGTTCCTGTCCGAGCGCGCGGAGTTCGCCCGTGCGGTCGCCGAGGCGGGTCTCACGTTCGTCGGGCCGGGTCCCGATGTGTTGGAGGCGATGGGGCGCAAGGACGAGGCGCGCAGGATCGCGGTCTCGGCCGACGTACCCGTCGTACCCACGGCAGAGGTGGACGCCGCGACCGAGATCGAGTTTCCCGTTCTGGTGAAGGCCGCCGCGGGCGGCGGCGGCAAGGGCATGCGGGTCGTAGGCCGGGCCGAGGACCTCGCCGACGCGGTGGCCTCCGCACGACGCGAGGCGGGGTCGGCGTTCGGTGACGACGCCGTGCTGATCGAGAAGTACGTCGAGCATGCCCGGCATATCGAGGTGCAGGTTCTGGGCGACACCCACGGAAACCTCGTACACCTCTACGAGCGCGACTGCTCGACCCAGCGGCGGCATCAGAAGGTGCTGGAGGAGGCGCCCGCGCCCACCATCGGCTCGGCCCTGCGCGAGCAGCTCACCGAGGCGGCCGTGCGCCTGGCCCGGAAGGTCGGTTACGTCAACGCCGGCACCGTGGAGTTCCTGGTGGAAGCCGAGGGGTTCTACTTCCTGGAGATGAACACCCGGCTGCAGGTCGAGCACCCGGTCACCGAGGCGGTCACGGGTCTCGACCTGGTGCTGCTGCAGTTCCTGGTGGCGCAGGGTGAGCCGCTTCCGGTGATCCAGGAGCAAATCAGCGTGCAGGGGCATGCGATCGAGGCCCGGGTCTATGCCGAGGACCCGTACGCCGGCTTCCTGCCGCAGGCCGGCATCGCCTCGACCGTGGCGTGGCCGGAGAACGCCCGGGTCGACGCCGCACTGGAGTCGGGGCAGCGGGTCGGCACGTCGTACGATCCGATGCTCGGCAAGGTCATCGCCCACGGCACGAACCGCGAGGCGGCCCGGCGTTCGCTCCTGCAGGCCTTGGACGACACGGCCGTGCTCGGCCTGACCACGAACGTCGGGTTCCTGCGTCAGCTGGTGGCCTCGAACGCCTTCCGGCACTGCGAGATCGACACCGCCTGGCTGGACGAACATCCCGATGAGTTCGCCCTCGACGTACCGCCGGAGGCCCTGCCGATCGCCGCGTGGTCGCTGGCCGACAGCACTGCGGCGGCCGATCCCTCGCATCCGTTCGGCGCGGGGGACGGCTGGCGGCTCGCCGGTGCGGCTACCCCGGTCCGGGTGGAGCTGGACGACGTCGTGGCCACCGTCGACCGGGCGGCGGGCACGGTGTGGTCCGAGGGCCGGACGTGGCGGGTCGGGCCCGTGCTCGGACCGGCGGGCGCTCTCCGGCTGGAGATCGACGGCGTGGTCCACGAGGCGTACATCGAGATCGACCCGCACGCGGTCACCGTTGGATACCTCGGCCAGCCGTACGTCTTCACCAGACCCGACGCCTTCGGCCCCACCGCCCAGCGCCTGGCGGCCGACGGGTCGGTGGCCGCGCCGATGCCGGGTACGGTCCTCGATCTCAAGGCCCAGGTCGGTACGCGGGTTCGCGAGGGGGACACGCTAGGCGCCATGGAGGCGATGAAGATGGAGCTGGCGCTCAAGGCGCCGTACGACGGAACCGTCACGGCCGTCGGCGCCGAGGTCGGACAGCAGGTCGCCCTCGGCGCCGTACTCTTCGTCGTCGATCCAGCGGACGACGCATGAGTTGATCTCCGAACACGTCCCCTTCGCACCGCGATTGCACATCTGGCCGACTTGACCTTCGCTGGCACGACCTGTGCCGCACCGGCGCCGTCCTCGCCGCCCAGGCCCGGCGCGACGCTGGCAGGGCGCAATCCGCGTTCGCTGGCCTGAGCGACTACGCGGGAACCTTCGCCTTGCGGCTGCGCAGCCCTTCGAGATGACATGCGAGCCCCTTGGCGTCAACGGTGCGTCCTTCGAGGAGCGGAACGGTCACCTGACCGCGCTCCGCCTGGGGCAGCGGCTCGACCGTGATCCGCATCCCAAGCGCAGCAGCGACCTCCGCAAGCGTGCCCAAGGTCGGGTTGGCCTTGTCGGAGGCGAAGAGCCTGCGGATCGTCGCCGGCTCGACTTGGATGGCGCGAGCGAGCTCGGCCTTGGACAGACCCGCGGCCTCACGAGCGTCGTCGAGCGCGTTCACGATCGCGTCGATGGGGCCGATCAGTTCGTCGTACAACGGCTGGATGACCGGACCGATCGACTCGGGTTCGAAACCGGCCGCGGTGGCGCTGAGCTCGGCGACCCGGACTCCCGGAACGCGCTTGATCTGCACGTCGTCGGTTGGCATGGCACCCTCGGTTTCGATGATCCGGAGCCTCGCCTCGACCTGAGCCAGCCGGGCGGTGTCGGCCGCGATCTGCGTCTGCAGATCGGCCCCCGCAACCGCAGCATCCCGCGCAACTCCTCGGCGCTCACCTTGTCGTCGAGGATCGACTGCACCTGCTGGAGGGTGAATCCCAGATCCTTCAGCGCGACGATCCGGTTGAGTCGGGAGAGCGGCTCGGCATGGTAGGAGCGGTAGCCGGTGGCCCGGTCGACATACACCGGCCGCAGCAACCCGATCGCGTCGTAATGGCGCCGCGTAATGGCGCAGCATGCGGACCGATACCCGGCCGTGTCTGGCGAAGTCTCCGATACTGAACATGGCGTCTCCTGGTCTACGGCCTGACACGGTGTGAGGGTCAACCGCCCGCTCGGCAGAGGTGTGCCGAGCTATAGCGTGGCAGCAGCCGAATCACGGTGAGGAGATGCCGGATGCGCGTGCCGCAGGTGGTGCCGGGCGAGCGATTGCCGGCGGAGATCACGATCTACGAGGTGGGCCCGCGGGACGGCCTGCAGAACGAGCAGGCGATCGTTCCGGCGGAGGTGAAGGCGGAGTTCGTACGCCGGCTGGTCGCCGCCGGACTCCGGGCGGTCGAGGTGACCAGCTTCGTCCATCCGCGATGGGTGCCACAGCTCGCGGACGCTGCCGAGCTGATCGAGCTGGTGGACCTGAACATCGCTCCCCGCATGCCGGTCTTGGTACCCAACGAGCGCGGGCTGGATCGCGCGCTGGCGGCCGGCGTGCGCGAGGTCGCGATCTTCGGGAGCGCGACGGAGTCCTTCGCGCGGCGCAACCTTAACCAGAGCCTGGACGGCCAGTTCACGATGTTCGAGCCGGTCGTCGCGCGGGCGCGGGGCGCGGGGCTGGCGGTACGCGCGTATGTGTCCATGTGCTTCGGCGACCCGTGGGAGGGCGACGTACCGCTCACACAGGTGGTCGACGTCGGCCGTCGCCTGGTCGAGCTCGGCGCGTCGCAGCTGTCCCTCGGCGACACCATCGGCGTCGGTACGCCGGGGCATGTGCGCGCGCTGATCGCGTCGTTCGCCGAGGCGGGGGTCGGGGTCGAGCGGCTCGCGATGCATTTCCACGACACGTATGGACAGGCGTTGGCGAACGCGCTGACGGCCATGCAATGCGGCGTGACGACGTTCGATGCGTCCGCGGGTGGTCTTGGCGGTTGCCCGTACGCCGAGAGCGCCACCGGCAACCTCGCGACCGAGGACCTCGTCTGGCAGTCGCAGGGACTCGGGATCGAGACCGGAGTCGATCTCGCCGCACTCGTGGAGACCAGCGTCTGGATGGCCGAGCGGCTCGGCCGCCCGAGCCCGTCACGAGCCGTCCAGGCGCTGAGCTGACCCAGACGAACTCGCTGACCGGATGAACTCGCTGACCACATGAAACTCGCGCCGAGATTGCAGTTCTGGTCGAGTTCGGGCCGACCAGAAGTGCAATCTCGGCGCGAGGCTAGGGGGACGTGTGCTCCAACAATGCGGGGATGACGACGTCCCACACCGGTCGCGGCGGCACCTGGTGACCGACTCCCTCCAATGGGATCAGCCGGGCACCGGGAATCGCCCGGGCCAGCGCTTCCCCATGAGGCAACGGAAACAACGGGTCTTCGGTCCCGTGCAGCACGAGGGTCGGCGCGGTGACCTCACTGAGACGTACGTCGACCGGCTCGCCCTCCTCCAGGATCCAGTGGTTCTTGATGCTCGATTCGATGTTGGTCGTGCGATCGAAGATCCGGCCGGCGAGGACCCGCACGCGTTCCTCGTCGAACAGAGACGGACCCTCCAACGCCCGCTCCTCCTCGACTAGGTAGTCGATCACCGCCGCTCGGTCCGACCAGTTCGGGTCCGGTGGCGGAGCGGCGAAGCGGGCCTTGAGCTCGTCCGACATCGGTGGGAGCTCGGCCGCATCCTGGTCGCCGAGGCCGATCGGGCTGGTCGACATCAGCGTGAGGGAGGCGACCCGATCGGGGTGCTGGGCCACCAACTCCTGGGCGATTCCTCCGCCCGCCGAGATGCCGACGAGGTGCGCGCGGGCCAGGCCGAGCCCGTCCAGGAGGTGCAGGGCGTCTGAGGTCAGGTCGGCCCCGGTGTACGCCGGAGCGCCAGGCGGGTAGCTGGTCGAACGTCCGGTGTCCCGATGGTCGTACCGGATGACGAACCGGCGGCCAGCCACCAGATGCTCGCAGAACTCCTCATCCCACCAGTCCATCGAGGCGGCGAGTCCGCCGATGAGCAGGATGGCCGGGTCGGCGGGCTCGCCGAAGGTCTCGACGCAGATCTCCACCCCGTCGACCTGGACAAGCCGGTGTTTCCCGTGCACGACGACATGCTCCCACGGCCGTGGACTCCTCTTTCGCGCCGAGGTTGCACTTCTGGTCGACCACATGTGCAATCTCGGCGCGAGGGGCTGGGGGAGGGGCGGCGCGCGCGTTATTTGGCGCCGCGGGAGAGGAGGGCGCGCTCGGCGTACCGGCCGACCTGCCAGGTGGAGAACCCGTCCGCCACGGCGCCGATTCCGCCGCCGATCAAGGGGGTACGCCGGCCGACCGCCGTGACGATGCGTTTGCCGCTCACCTTGGTCAGCATGTCGGCGGTGACCTCGATGGCGGTGCGATGAGCGAGCTCAGGGTCGTGTTCGGGAGCGGTAGCGATGGCCATGGGGGACGTCGGGATCCGACCTTGGCGCATCAGTGACTTGAGGTTGTCTTCCCCAAGCAGACAAGTCAAAATCGCGGTGCGTACCCGTGGGTCCTCGACGTCGTACCCGCGCAGGTGGGCGATCGTCGCCACCAGATGACATTGCAGCAGCGCCAGCCCGGTCACGTTGGCCGGAATGGTGAACGTCAGGGTCACCACGCCGCCGAGGTTGGTGAGGAACCCCTGCGCACCGGCCAGGCGCACATGGGACTCGATGGTGTCGCGAATGGCCTGGTCGACGTCGCCGGCCGCGGTGTCCAGCCGCTTGGCGGCGGTCGCCTTCACGCCGGGGAGCCTCGTGCCGACCCCGTCGATCGCGAGCTCCAACGCCTGCCGGACCAGTCCGGCGGCGAACTCCGGTGAGATCCGTTGCGCCGCCGGCGCGAGGGCCCTACCCACCATGCTCCCTAGTCCCATCGCAGGCTCCGATCTTCTGTGCTCGTACTGATGAGAACTCTACGACGGCGCACCAGACGGCGTACCAGACGGCGTGACTGCGTGCTCGCGGCCTCCTCCGACCCGAGCCGGCGTGCGCCGCTGACACGATAGTGGTGTGCCGATCGAGCCACCCGAGTCGCCGTGGGAGATCCCGTCGCCGAAGTCCGCCGGCGACGAGGATCTGGTCGGCGGTGGCGCGGACCTCGAGCCGGGTACCGTCCTGGCGGCGTACCGGGCGGGGATCTTCCCGATGCCGGTCGAGGGCGTCGCGCACATGCTGTGGTGGTCGCCGGCGATGCGCGGCGTGTTGCCACCGGACGGCCTGCGGGTGAGCCGGTCGCTCCGCCAGTCGTGCAAGCGGTTCGAGATCCGGGTGGACACCGCATGCCACGAGGTGATCAAGGCGTGCGCCGATCCGGCCCGGCCGGGCGGCTGGATCAACGACGACATCATCGCCGCGTACACCCGGCTGCATGAGCTCGGCTGGGTGCACTCCGTCGAGGCGTGGAACGCCGAGGGTGAGCTGGCCGGCGGGTTGTACGGCGTGGCGATCGGCGGGCTGTTCGCCGGTGAGTCGATGTTCTACCGGCAGCGGGACGCGTCCAAGGTCGCCCTGGTGGGGCTCGTGGACATCGTGCGCGCCGCGAACCCGGACGGTCGGCTGATCGACGTGCAGTGGCAGACCAAGCACCTGCAGAGCCTGGGTGTGATCGACGTACCCCGGAAGCGGTACCTACAGCTCCTCGACTCCGCCCTCCAGCTGCCCCTCCCGGAGCCGTTCGCGTAGTCGGCCGGTCACCCGGCGTCGTACGCCGACCGCTGCTGCGGCAGCTGGTACCCGTCCGCCAGCCCGGCGACGAGGGCGTCGACGAACGGTATGACGTCGGCCTTGTCCAGCCGGAAGGTGGCGGCGCAGGTGCCATTGCGCCAGAAGGACAGGACCACCATCCCGGCCTCGTGGTGCCAGGTCACTCGCAGTGCGCGGTCGGAGCCGCGGGAGTCGAGGAAGACCCCGCCCGGTGCGGGCATCGGCACCACGTCACTCATGTACAGATGATGCCTTTTCGTGCCGGTCGGCGCCAGGCCGACGCGACCTTCCTTCGTACGCCCGCGTGTGCCGGAGCGATGATCCGGCGATACTGAATGCATGCCGGAGCTACCGGAGGTGCATGCGCTCGCCGAGGATCTCCGCGCGCGCCTGGACTCGAAGGCCGTCGCACGGTTCGAGCTGGCGGCATTCAGCGCGCTCAAGACGTACGACCCGCCACCCACCGCGCTACACGGATTGGTGATCGACGGCGTACAACGTCGCGGGAAGTTCCTCGATGTGGAGGCGTCCGGGCTGCATCTCGCGTTCCATCTGGCGCTAGGCGGATGGATGCGCTGGCGGGACAGCATCCCGCGGAAGCCGCTGCGGATGGGCAAGGGCCCGCTTGCCGCGCGGGTCGTGCTGGACGACGACTCGGGGTTCGACGTCACGGAGGCGGGGACACAGAAACGGCTGGCCATCTACGTCGTCCGCGACCTGGCCGACGTACCCGGAATAGCCCGGCTCGGACCGGACCCGCTCGACGACGCCTTCACCCAGGAGGTGTTCGTCGGCATCGTGCGGAGCTCCGGGCGCGCGCAGCTCAAGGGAACGCTGCGGGACCAGTCGAAGATCGCCGGTGTCGGCAACGCGTACTCCGACGAGATCCTGCATGCCGCGAAGCTGTCGCCGTACAAACCCAGCAACTCGCTCACGGAGACCGAGCTGGAGGAGCTGTACGCCGCCCTGCGCGGCGTTCTCACCGACGCGATCGCGCGTTCGGAGGGCCTGGCCGCGAGCGAGCTCAAGGCGGAGAAGAAGTCCGGTCTCCGGGTGCACGGGCGGACCGGAGAGGCCTGCCCGGTCTGCGGAGACACGATCCGGGAGGTGTCGTTTGCCGACCGCGCGATGCAGTACTGCCCGACCTGCCAGACCGGCGGCAAGCCGCTGGCCGACCGCCGGATGTCCCGCCTGCTCAAATGACGCGCCTGCGCATTGACCCTGACTATTGGTTACGCTCAGAAGTCTGGGTAGGAGGATCCGGGAGCTGAAAGGGGGTAGGGCCGTGCAGTGTCTCAGGTGCGGGCTCGCGAACGCACCCGGTGCGGACCATTGCATCCGGTGCGCAACGCCTCTGGACACTCCGCCCGAACCGGGCTCGTCGGGATCGGATTCGTCGGGACCTGGCTCGTCGCAGTCTGCGCCCGGGCAGCCACGCCCGGCTGGGCAGCCACGCCCGGCGGGGCCGCAGCCGCCACCTGGGCAACAGGCCGCACCTGGGCAACAGCGCCCACCGGGGCAACAGAACTCACCGGGGCAACAGAACCCGCCGGGACAACCGCCCCCAGCGGGGCGGTCGTGGCCGCCGCCGAGCCGACCGCAGGGAGCTCCTCCGCCCGGCCAGCCGTCATCGGCCGGACCACCACCGCAGGGAGCTCCTCCACCCGGCCAGCGGCCACCGCCGCCATACGGGACGGGTCCGCAGCAGGGGCCACCCTCCGGGACGGGTCCGCAGCAGGGACCGCCCTCCGGTGCGCCGTCACCGGCCGAGCACCCCACTCAGCGGATGCCGCCGCAGTGGCAGCGTCCGGCGAATGCTCCTCCGGCCGGTACCTGGCCGACCGCCGTACCGGACGACGCCCGACCGACCGGATCAGTCCCGGGGCGGGCGCCCGGCGAGGGCCGCCCGCAGACCACGGTCACCGGTGGACCGGGCGCTCAGCAGCAGACCGGGTACGGCGGCTGGGAGCACCCCGGCTATGCGCCGCGCACGCCTCCGAAGCCGGCTGAGCCCGCGCCGACCGGCGGCATCTGGCGGGTATTCGCGGTCATCACCTTGGCGCTTGCGGCTCTCGGCTGCCTCTTCTACGCCGGTTGGGCCGGCACCGAGCGCCGCGGCATCTTCAGCGACTTCGCCGATGACGCGAGCTCGGTCTCGATGCGCCGCGCGGAGGACAGCGATGCGCGCGACGAGATGTTCCTCTATATCGCGGTCGCGCTGATCGCGGTGGCGGTCCTCTTCTGGATGTTGACCAGGGTCATGGGCCGGCTGCCGTTCATGGCCCTCGGGTTCACCGGGCTGGCCCTGCTGGCCGTCGGCGGCATCGTCGTCGGCGTCGGCGCCTACCTCACCGCCATGGTCGGGAGTGATCCGTCCGAAGCGGACCGGGCGGTGGTCGGATACCTGGTGATGGGCGGCGGGTTCGTGTTGATCGCGGCAGGCTTGATCGCCGGTCTTTTCTCGCTAGTCTTGGCGCGCAGGTCCGATGACGAGCTCGACTTTGGGGTGTGGAACGGCTGAACGCTCGCGTTGCGTTGGCCGGATCATCATGCAGGAAAGCCCATACCCACGGCCATGGGTCATCGCCCACCGCGGTGCGAGCGACACACACGCTGAGCACACCTTGGCGGCGTACGAGCAGGCCGTCAAGGACGGCGCGGACGGGTTGGAGTGCGACGTACGCCTCACCCGAGACGGGCACCTGGTCTGTGTGCACGACCGCCGAGTCGAACGTACGTCGGACGGTCGCGGTGTCATTTCCACCAAACGGCTGGACGAGCTCAACCGATTCGACTGGAGCAGTTGGAAGAATCCGTGGGCGGATCTCGACGACGAGGCCGAGCTGCCCGACACCGAGGGGCGGGTCGTACTCACATTGCACAGCCTGCTGGGAATGGTCCAGGATCACGACCAGCCGCTCACCGTCTCGATTGAGACCAAGCACCCCACTCGCTACTCGGGACTGGTGGAGCGGATGCTCGTCGAGCTCCTCGACCATTTCGGCCTGGCCCGGCCAAGCAGTGGTGTGTCGTCGGCACGTGTGATGAGTTTTTCTTTGCTGTCAATGCGAAGACTGACCCGCATGGCGCCCGCGGTTCCGCTGGTTTGGTTGATGGATGGCAAGCTCCCGGCCCGGGTGGGTGACGGCCGACTGCCGGCCGGTGTCGGCACGGCCGGGCCGTCCTGCGAGCTCGTGCGGGAGAACCCGGACTGGGTGCGGCGGGTGGACAAACGCGGACACGGTGTTCACGTGTGGACGGTGAATACCGCTGAGGACGCGAAGATGTGCCAGAGTTTACCCGTGGAGGCGGTCATAACGGACCGGCCGCAGATGATGCGGCAATGGTTGACGCGGGATTGAATTCGCCCGGCTGAGTTGGTTTCGCATGGTGGGGGAAATGGGAACCCTTTGAGGGTAAACACCATGCGATAAGTGAGGAAACGGGATGGGAGTCGTGGGGGCGGTGCGGCGCTCAGAGGCTGCAACCTCGGTGAGGTTGCCGTTCTCGCCCGCCAGCGTGCGCACGATCCGCGACCGGCTCACTACCGACCTCGAGGCTCGCGAGCTACCGGCAGAGAGCGTGGACGACGCGCGGATCGTACTGAGCGAGCTGGTCGCCAATGCGCTCCGCCATGCCCGTCCGCTGCCCGAGGACACACTTTGCGCGAGCTGGCACGTGCGCGAGAACGGCATGGTGGTTTCGGTCACCGACGGCGGCTCGTCCACCGCGCCACACGTCCAGCGCACCTCGGAGCTGTCCGACGGCGGACGTGGTCTCGCAATCGTCGACGTCCTCGCCCACCGGTGGTGGATGGAGTCCGACGCCTCGCAGAGCTCGGTCTTCGCGGAGATCGCCTGGCACTGATCTCCGCCTTTCGCGCCGAGATTGCACATCTGGCAACTTCTTCGTGCCGAGATTGCACATCTGGCCGTTCCCTCTCGGCGCGAGGGGTGTCGCGGTCGTGGGCTAGGGTGCGAGGCGGACGTCGTACCCGGAAGGAATGCTCGCATGGGCAAACGTGCACGCCGGAAGAGGGAAGCCGCACCCGCCGAGGCCGCCGAGGTCGGGCCGAGACAGCCGTGCCCCTGCGGATCGGGCCGGCGCTACAAGGCGTGTCATGGTCGGGACGGCGGCTCCCCACCATTCGTGGCGCGGGCGTTCGAGGGATTGCCGAACGAGTGCGACTGGATCGCGCTGCGGGAGTTCGTGCCCGCGGCAACCGCGCCATTGCCACTGAGGGATCACTCCCATACCGTCCAGCTCTGCAGCCTGCTGCCCGGGGGATGGCCGGCAATGGTGCGGGACTCTGGCGACATCTGGCTCGGTCTACAGGTCCAGCACGACTCGGGCGATGCCAGCCGGGACCTGGCCCGGACGCTGGAACTCGCTCTCGAGACCGAGGCCGGGAGCCCGGTCGCACTGGACGAACTTCCGGGTCCGGGGACGCGTCTGCAAGACCTGGTGGACCCGGACGCCGATCTCGAGGTCACCGTCCATGCGGGGTTCGACTTCTGGGTCAGCGACGTCGACGACCCGAGCGGCGAGATCGCGGCCTCGCTGGAGGCCGCCAACGAGGCGACGATTCCCACCGCGCGGCTGGAGTCGGTCGATGCGGCGTACTGGTGTGACGTCGGCACGAAGGAGCACCTGCGTTGGGTCATGCCGCATGAGGAGGACACCGCGCTGAACGCGCTGGCGCGGCTCCACGCCAGGGGCGCGGATGCGCTGTTCGAGGGCAGTCGGCTGGTGGGGTCGTTCCGCGCCTACGGCCTGCTGGTGCCGGTATGGGATCTGCCGGTGGGTACCGGGGCCGCCGCGGTGGAGGAGCCCGCGGCGGCGTTCGGCGAGCGGTTCGGTGAGGCCGCGGCGACGACCGGGCCGCTGTCCGCCGACGAGCGTTCGGCTCGGGCGGGTCTGGCGAACCGGCAGCTCACCATTCGGTGAACTGTGACATGCAAGATGTTGAATAGCTGAGAAGATTTGCTCTAGTCTTCAACTAGAGCCCGGTCGTTGCTGTATCCCCCGTCGGCAGCGACCGGGCTCCTCCATGTTCGTACGCACCGCTCCACCCGCCGTCACGACGCTGGATGTTCGCCCCCTCCGGGCGGTCCCGCAGGACCGGGCACGACATGCATCGCGGACCGCCCCGGCCCGATCCGAGCTCGGACCCGGCGATGGTCACGACCTCGATGCCGTGTTCCTCGAGTCGCCGGTTGGTCTCGACATTGCGCTCGTACGCCACCGCGATCCGCGGCGCGATGGCGAGCGTGTTGTTGCCGTCGTCCCACTGCTCCCGCTCGGCGGTGACCGGGTCCAGACCGGTCTCGATCTGCTGCAGGGTGTCGATGCCCATCGCCTTGGCCGCGGCGACCAGGAACGGTTCCGGCTCGGCGAGCTCCAGGACCAGCCGGTCGGGCCCGTCGCGGTCCGGACAGGTGATCGTGACCGCGGATAACGTGTCGGCGACGTTGGGGTACATGACGATGGTGTCGACGTCGACCATCGTGCACACCGTGTCGAGGTGCATGGTGGCGCGCTCTTGAGCGATCGGTACGGCGAGGACGGTATGGGCGAGGTTCTCGGCGAACAGTCGCCGGGCCAAGCGCTCGGCACCGGCCGGTGTCGTTCGTTCTCCGACCCCGACCGCGATCACCCCCGGTGCCAGCAGCATCACGTCGCCGCCCTCGACATGCTCGAGCCGCCATTCGTAGATGTGTGGTGTTCCTGCGAACCGGGGGTGCATCCGGTAGATCAGGTCGGTGAGCTGGGTCTCCCGCTCGCGGGCGGGCATAGCCAGGCTGGTGACCGCGACGTGGTCGCCGATCCAGGTGCTCGAGTCGCGGGTGAACAGCAGGTTCGGCAATGGGTCGATGAGGAAGTCGTCGTGGCCGAGCAGGCTGGTGACGAGACCACTGGTGTGGCGCACCTCGTCGTTGCGTACGCCGGCCGTGAGGGCTTCGGCCAACGCCGCGGGGGCGAGATCGGCCAACGCGTCCCGTAGGTACTCGCGCAACGCGTCGCCGAGACGGAGGCTGTTGGTGACGTCGGTGATCGCGGCGTGCCGGGCGTCCGGGCTGGCGAGCGTCTCGATGAGCAGGTCGAGCACGTAAAGGACCTCGACGCCGCGAGCTCGAAGCGCGTGCGCGAAGGCGTCGTGCTCTTCCTGGGCCCGGCTCACCCAGGGGATCCCGTCGAAGAGCAGCGCGTCGTTGTTGCGCGGGGTCAGCCGCTTGAGTTCTGGACCCGGCCGATGCAGGAGTACGGTCCTGAGTCGGCCGACCTCGGTGTCGACTCGCGGAGCTGTGCTCACATGTCGAGCGTAACGAGGTGGCCAGGCTCGGCGCGAAAAAGGCGGCCTGATGTGCAATCTCGGCGCGAGGGCGGTGCGCGAGGAGGGGTCAGCGCAGATCGCGGGCGAGGGCGGCGGCGTCGGCGAGTACAGCCACCACCGGGCGGCCGGTCTTCTCCGCGACTGCCGCCACGTCGTCGAACTCGGGCTGCGCGTTGACCACGACACCGTCGTACAGCGCGACCTTGACCCGCACCGGCTGACCGGAGAGCTCGATCGTTTCCTCCCGACGTTCCAGTACGTGCTTCGCCACCGGATGCTCCCGCACCCCCAGGGTCGACGTCTCGCGGAACAGCACCTCTCGCACCAGGGCCATTCGGTCGCGCGGCACCAGCACCGAAAGGGTGTGCGCCGGCCGGCCCTTCTTCATCAGGATGGGAGTCAGCCAGGCGTCACTCGCGCCCTCGTCCAGGAGACGGGTCAAGATTCCCGGCCACAGCCGCGGGTCCAGGTCGTCGATGTTCGTCTCGAGGACCAGCGGCGTCTCCGCGGGGGTGCCCGAAAGGGGCGTGCCGAGCAGGAGGCGCAGGACGTTGGCGTGACCATGGATATCCCGCCGGCCTGCCCCGACACCGAGTCGCTCGGTGGTCATGGCCGGCTGCGGCGCCCAGTCTGCGACCCACTCCCGGAGCAGGGCCGCGCCGGTGGGCGTGCACAGCTCGACGTCCACCGGGCCGCCGTACGACGGAATCCCCCGCAGCAGTTCGACGACCGCCGGGACGGGCACAGACAGCGTGCCGTGCGCGGTCGGCACCGTACCCCCGCCGACGGCGACCGGCGACGCCACGAGCCAATCCAGGCCGAGGTGCACGAATCCGGCGCAGACGCCGACGACGTCGGCGATCGCATCCAGGGCGCCGATCTCGTGGAACGACACGTCCTCCGGCGGGCACGCATGCACCGCACCCTCGGCCTCGGCCAGCCGGGCGAACGTGGAGACCGCGCGCTGTCGTACGGCGGGCTCCAGGGGTGCGTCCTCGAGGAGGGTACGGATGTCGGCCCAGGTGCGCCGCACATCCGAGGCCGGCGTATCCACATGCGCCCGGGTGGCCGCGAAACCCGCCCGCCTGGTCGGTTCCACGTGGATGTGCACCACATCCGGTGCGGCCGCGGACACCGCCGAGGAGATCACCTCGTCCGCGACCCCCGCGCCGGCGAGGGCACCGAGGAACATGTCGCCGCTGGCGCCGGAGCCGCAGTCCAGCCAGCCGATCACCCGCCGGCCCCCTCCGGATCGGGCCGGGCCGACCGCCGGGCCACCCGAGCCGCGAAGACGCCGGCCCCGAAGCCGTTGTCGATGTTCACCACGGTCACGCCGGGCGCGCACGAGTTGAGCATCGCCAGCAGGGCCGCGACCCCGCCGAACGAGGCGCCGTACCCGACGCTGGTGGGCACGGCGACCAGAGGTACGCCGGTGAGCCCGCCGACGACACTGGGCAACGCGCCCTCCATGCCGGCGACGACAATCAGGCAGTCGGCGGCATCCAGCCGGGCCTGGTGCTCGAGCACGCGATGCAGCCCGGCGACGCCCACGTCGGCGATCGTCTCGGCGGTGCTGCCGAAGGCGCGCACCGTGACCGCCGCCTCGGCGGCGACCGGCGCATCGGAGGTGCCTGCGGCGATGACCGCGACCCGGCCCTGGGCGACCGCCAGCGGTCCGAGGATGGCGGTACGGGCCACCGGATCCAGCTCGGCGTCCGGATGAGCGGTCGCGACCGCGGCGAGCGCCTCGTCGGTGAGCCGGGTCGCGAGTGCGGCGTGCTCGGGGTGCTCGGCATGCAGGGTGCGGAGCAGGGTGACCACCTGCTCGGGGCTCTTCCCCGCGCCGTACACGACCTCGGGATGCCCGGTCCGGCGTACCCGATCGGTGTCCAGCCGGGCGAACCCGAGATCATGCGTTCGCCGGCCGGCCGCAGGACGGCTGTTCATGCCCGCGAATCTATCTCGCGACGTGGAGTCGGCACATGCCGGACGGCACGAAGCTGCGACGCGCGGGACGATCACCTGAGACCGGGCGCCAGGCCGTAATGTGTCTGTCGTGCCTGGTGTTCCTCCTGCTCGCTATGCCTATCTGGGTCCCGAGGGGACCTTCACCGAGACCGCACTGCGCTCGGTGCCCGCCGCGGCGAAGGCCGAACTGCGGCCGTGCGCCACGATCACCATTGCCCTCGACGCCGTGCGCGACGGCGAGGTCGACGGCGCGGTCGTGCCGATCGAGAACTCCGTCGAGGGCTCGGTCGCGGTGACGCTGGACGAGCTGGCCGTCGGCGAGCCGTTGGTGATCACCCGGGAGATGACGGTCCCGGTCCGGCTCACGCTGCTCGGCCGGCCGGGTTCCGACCTGTTCGCCGTACGCCGGGTCGTCACGCACCCTCATGCCGCGGCGCAGTGCCGTCGATGGCTGGCGAAACACCTGCCGGAGGCGGAGGTCGTCCAGGCTCCCTCGACCGCGCAGGCCGCACAGATGGTGGCGAACAAGGAGGACGAGTACGATGCCGCGATCGCGGCACCGCTCGCGGCTGAGAAGTACCGGCTTTCCATTCTCGCGCACGAAATCGGGGACAACGGCGATGCGGTGACGCGGTTCGTACTGGCGTCTCGTCCGGCTCCGGTGCCGCCGCCGACCGGAGCGGACAAGACGTCCCTGGTGGCATTCATCGGGGACGACCATCCCGGCGCCCTGCTCGAGGTGCTCGAGGAGTTCTCCGTCCGCGGGGTGAACCTGACCCGCATCGAGTCCCGGCCGACCGGGACGGCGCTCGGTCGATACTGCTTCTCGATCGACGCCGAGGGGCATGTAACGGAGAAGCGGGTGGGCGAGGCGTTGATGGGTCTGCGTCGGGTCTGTGCCGACGTACGCTTTCTCGGCTCGTATCCCCGCGTCGACAAGCTGCCGCCCACGATGCGCCGCGGGACGAGCGACGACGACTTTCGCGACGCCGAGGTGTGGCTGGCCCGGTTGCGCGCGGGAGAGGGAGCGTAGAGGTGCCCGACGAGCTCACGGGCTGGCTTGCGGTCGCCGCGCTGCTCGTCGCGGTACTCGCCCTGCTGATCGGACTGCTCGCGTTGCGCAAAGCGCGGATCGGTTACCGGGGGCGATCCCGGCTCCGGCGTTCGAGCGCGGTCGACGAGCGCGCGCTGCCGGAGGACGTACAGGGGCTTCGCGCGGAGGTGCAAGCCCTGCGACTGGAGAGCCGGGACGCCATGCGCCACCTGGCGGTCGTGCGGTACGACGCGTTCGGGGACATGGGGGGCCATCTGTCGTGGTCCATGGCGTTGCTCGACGACGGTGGGAACGGGATCGTGCTGACGTCGATCCACGGCCGGACGGAGTCCCGGACGTACGCGAAGAACATCACCGAGTGGTCGAGCGACCAGACCCTGTCCCCGGAGGAAGAAGAGGCGGTCTCCGCGGCCCGGCCGTGAGTTCCCCTTTTCGGCGCGAAAAGACGGCCAGACGTGCAATCTCGGCGCGAGGGGCGGCGCGCGAGGGGGCGGGGACTATCTATCTCAGCGGGGGACGCGGACGAGGAGTACTCCGGGCTGGATCTCGGCCGTGAGCTCCCTGCCGGCGCCGCACGTGTCGCCGTCCATCTGCCGCGGGATGAGCTTCTCGGTGCGCACGACCACGGCACGGCCGGTCATCCGGTCCAGCCGTTCGTCGGTACGACGGCGACGGGTCAGCAGCCGGAAGAGCAGGCGTACCCACGTCAAGAATCGCCGCGGCGCGATCACCACCACGTCGAGCAGCCCGTCGTCGGGCACCGCGTCGGGCAGCAGCGGAAGACCACCGGTCAGCGTGCCGACGTTGCCGATCACGACCACACTCGCGCGGTAGCTGCCGGTCGGATCGTCGTCCACGCTGATCTCGACCTTGAACGCGGGGTCGCGGAAATGCCGCAACCCTGCGAGGAAGTACGCCGACCACCCGATCTTCTTCTTCAGCTCGTCCGGTGCGCCCTGCATGATGGCGGCGTCGAGCCCCATACCGCCCATGATCGCGAAGTGCTCGGGCTCCATGTCATCGCCAGACATGCGCACCAGGTCGATCGCCCGGTCCTGGCCGGACAGGATCACGTCGAGGGCCGGTTCCAACTGCAAGGGAAGCGAAAGATTACGGGCCAGCATGTTGCTAGTGCCGGCGGGCAACACCCCGAGTGCGACCCCCGTACGCGCGAGCTCGTCCGCGACCACCCGCACGGTCCCGTCGCCGCCGGCCGCGATCACCACGTCGGCCCCCGCGGTCAGCGCGGCATGCGTCATCGAACGGCCGGCGTCGTCCACCGAGGTCTCGAACCACATCGGCGTGTCCCATCCGGCGTGCTCCGCCGACTCGTTGACCAGCCGGCGGAACGAGCTCACGTCGGGCACCTTGGCCGGGTTCATCACCACGGCGAGCCGGGACTTCCGGGTGCCTGGCACCGACGTCTTCGGCGACACCGGTTTCGGTCGTGCGCCGACGCCCCGGTTGGCGATCGCGACCCCGCACAGCAGGACGACGACGAGGAGGTACCCGGCGATGACATCGGAGGGATGGTGTACGCCGAGGATCAGCCGGTCCAAACCCAGGAGCAGCGCGAAGCCGACCCCCACGGCGTACATCGCGACCCGCACACCCGGCCTGCGTACCAACACATGCGCCAGCACGATCACGGCACCCGCGAACAACGCGCCGCCGGCGGCATGGCCGGACGGGAACGCCCAGCCGCCTGCCGTACCCAGCGGATCGTCCCACTCCGGGCGCGGCCGTTCCATGGTCACCTTCGTCGCCGCGACCAGCACCAGCTCGCCGACCACGCTGGCGAACAACCAGTACGCGGTCTGGCGCAGCCGCTGCCACCACAGCACGAGCGCCGTGACCACCAGCACGACCCGCACCACGACCGGGGCCAGCGCGACGTCGACGAACTCGGCGGTGCTGACCACCCAGGACCGGTCCGCCGCCCAGTCGTGCATCGGGTCGAGCGCGGCGTCGTCGAACGACTGCAGCGGCTCCCACTCGACGGCGACCAGCGCGGTGAGCACCGCGAAGACCACCGCGCTGGCGGCTCCCCACAGGGCGGTCCGTCGGCTGCTCACCACATCGCTCCGGTTTCCTCGCGCCGAGATTGCATATCGGGTCGACCAGATGTGCAATCTCGGCGCGAAAGTCTTCCTGCCGGGCTCTAAGTGTGCCGACACGCGCAGCCGACCGGGTGGAAGGGGGTGCGGTCCGTGGGTCGACGCCTCACCACCGAGTGGCCCTGAATGGCCGGCGACACAGGCACGCCGCGTACATCCGAGGCCACTCGGCGGAAGCGGGCCGTCTTGCTTTGTTTCGCGCACCACGTCTTTGCGTTCCCTATACCCTCGCTGCGTGACGCCCTTCTTACCCCATCTGATCGCGCTCGACGTCGACGGAACGCTGATTGACCGCAACGAGCGGATCTCCCCCGCGGTGCTGGACGCCGTGGCCCGGGCCCGCGCCGCCGGTACGCATATCGCATTGTCGACTGGACGATCTGTGCACGGCCTGATGCCCGTGCTCGAACAGCTGGGCGACCATGACGGTCTCGGGGTGGCCAGCAACGGCGCTGTGACGTATGCGCATTGGCCGGTCGAGATCCTGTCCACGGTGACGTTCGACGCGCGCAAGGCCGTCACCATGCTGCTGGAGCGGGTGCCCGACGCGCTGGTCGCGGTCGAGGTCATCGGTCGCGGGTATCGGGTGAACCGGCACTTTCCCGAGGGTGAGATCACCGGCGAGATGTGGCTGGAGTCCGTGGACGACCTGGTGTCGGACCCGGTGACCCGCGTCATCATCCGCGATCCGTCGGCGTCGGCCGAGGAGTTCGCCGAGATGGCCACCGACATCGGGCTGCACGGCACCAACTACTTCGTCGGCTGGACCGCCTGGCTGGATCTCGCGCCCGAGGACGTGTCGAAGGCGTCCGGGCTCACCCAGCTCGCGGAACGGCTGGGGGTCGACCAGTCCGACGTACTCGCCATCGGCGACGGTCGCAACGACGTCGAGATGCTGAGATGGGCCGGGCGTGGCGTCGCCATCGGCGGATCGCCGCTCGAGGTCCAGTCGGCCGCGGACGACGTGACCGAGACCGTCGAGCGGGATGGCGTGGCGGTCGAGCTGGCCCGGCATTTCCCGGACCTGTGACGATGGGTTCGGCCTCGCCTCGGTCCGCGCGTCGTCCGCGTCTGGTCGCCACCGACCTCGACGGCACGCTCGTCCGCTCCGACCGCAGCATCTCCGAGCGCAGCCGGCGGGCTCTGGCATCGGTCCATGACGCGGGTGCGCACGTGGTCTTCGTGAGCGCGCGACCGCCACGATGGCTCGACGGCCTGGCCGACCTCGTGGGCGCGCACGGGTTGGCGATCTGCGCGAACGGCGGTTTCGTTTACGACGTCGTGCGCCGCGCGATCGTCCGGCATCGGCCGTTCCCGGTCGAGTCCGCGGCGGAGATCGTACGCCGGTTGCGCGCCGCCATGCCCGGGGTCAGTTTCGCCGTCGAGAGCTGTGCGGGATTCGGTCGCGAGCCGGATTACTGGACGTCGTACCCGATCCCCGAGGGCAGCGGCCTCGGCGCCATCGAGGACCTGCTCGGCGACGCCCCGGTCAAGCTGCTGGCACGCCATCCGGATCTGGACGTCGACGAGATGTATCGCCGGGCCGCCCCGCTGGTCGCCTCGCTGGGCGAGCTCTCGCATTCCGGGGCGGTGGGGCTGTTGGAGATCGCCGCCCACGGGGTCTCGAAGGCGAGCGCGCTGGCCGGGCTGAGCGAGGAGTTGGGGGTGGCCGCGCCCCAGGTGGTGGCGTTCGGCGACATGCCGAACGACATCCCGATGCTCAACTGGGCGGGTACGTCGTACGCCGTGGCGAACGCCCATCGCGACGTCGTCGAGTGCGCGGACCACATCGCGCCGAGCAACGACGAGGACGGCGTCGCCGTCGTACTGGAAGAGCTGTTCGCCGTCGCTCCCGGCTGACCACTCCCTACGAGGCGGTGCGGCCCCGACGAACCTCCACGACCTCATCGAATGCCTCGAACACCGAATCCACGGTCGGGGCCGGCGCAGCCTTCTTCGGCGACGGTGCCGCGCCTTTCTGGCGGGCCCTTCGCATGTGTCTTTTCACGGTGGACAAGGAGCAACCGAGCCGGTTGGCGAGCATCTCGAGGCTGTCGTCGGGATAGGCGGCCCGAGCTCGCAGTACGTCGTCGTGATCCACCGGACGCCGTGCGCCACGGGTCCCGGCGGCGGTGTCGAAGTTCTCGGCGTCGAGCTTGACCCCGAGCTTGGTGCGAATCTGCTGTCGTTCTTTGGGAGTGGTGCATCCGACGTACCCCGAGATGTCGGTCTGGACGACGGCCTTGTAGAGGCAGTCCACGAGGAGCGGGCAGCCGGCGCAGTGACCGCGCGCCCGGGAGACGAGGGTCTGGTACTGCTGCCAGGTGGCGGCGTCGACCGCGGAGCGCGTAGGTGGCTCCTCCAGCAGAGGATGGAGGTAGAGATCGAAATGGACCGAGCAGGGGGTGGCCGACTGGTCAGCCGCCGACGAGGCTCGCGCCTCCGCGGGGCGGGCTGGCTGCATCTGTCGTCCCCCATGTGCAGGTGTCGGTGGTTGGCGAGAGGGGAGGCTGGGTGTGAGACGGTCGACCTCGGCCGTTATGACGCCGACGGTGGCCCATTCTGCTCACTCAAGGTGATCGATGGCAACCCGGTGCCAGCGCGCATGTCCTTCCGCATGCCGTGTGCTTACTCCCTGTTTCCGTCACCCCTATACCATCGCGCATTCGGATTCTCGGCAACCCTGGGTGACCCGGTGTCGCCGATCAGGTGAGGAGCCGCGCGGTGATCAGAGGTACATGCCGCGGCCTGGGCCGGAACGCTGGTCGGGCTGCTGCTGGCCCGGTTCCCCCGGCTCGACGCCGGGAGGCAGCGCGCGGCGCATCTGTTCGAGCTGCGCGCGAGCGGCCATCTGCTGGGCGTAGATCGCGGTCTGGATGCCGTGGAAGAGCCCTTCGAGCCAGCCCACGAGCTGGGCCTGCGCGATGCGCAGCTCGCTGTCGGACGGTGCGCCCTCGCTGAGCGGCAGACTGAGACGTTCGAGCTCCTCGATCAGCTCCGGCGCGAGGCCCTGTTCGAGCTCCTCGATCGACGCCTGGTGAATCTCCCGCAGTCGCTGTCGGCTGGCCTCATCGAGCGGCGCCGCCTTCACCTCTTCGAGCAGCTGCCGGATCATGCTGCCGATGCGCATGACCTTCGCCGGCTGCTCGACCAGCTCCGTCACCGAGCGTTCGCTCCCGCCCTCGGCCCGTTCGCCCTCCTCGCCGGGCGGCGGCCCTTCGACGGCCATGCCGTCCGGTCCTACGATCACGACACGGGGGTCCTCGCCGGCCTCGCCTCGGGGCTGTTGCTGCGACTCGTCCGCCATGAGTTCTACCTTAGATGGTGCGCAAATAGGGTGATTCGCGGCTCCTGCTGCGTGGCCACCTATGGCGTGAGCAGGACCTTGCCGATCTGCTCGCCCGATTCGAGGATCCGGTGCGCTTCGCGCGCGTCGTCCAACGGCAGGACGGTGTGCACGATCGGCCGGATGTGACCCTGCTCGACGAGCGGCCACACGTGCTCACGCACGCTCGCCACGATCGCCGCCTTCTCCTCGAGCGGGCGGCCACGCAGGCTGGTCGCCATGACGGCGCCCCGCTTGCGAAGCAGGGTGGCGATGTTGAGCTCGGCCTTCGTACCGCCCTGCAGGCCGATGATCACCAACCGGCCGTTCCGGGCGAGCGCGTCGACGTTGCGCGAGAGGTACGCCGCGCCCATGTTGTCGAGGATCACGTCGACGCCGCCGTCGGTCTCGCGGCGTACGACGTCCACGAAATCGTCGTCCCGGTAGGAGATCGCGACATCGGCACCGAGCTCCCGGCAGCGTGCGAGCTTCTCCTCGGAACCGGCCGTGGTGAACACCCGCGCGCCGAGCGTCTTGGCCAGCTGGATGGCCATGGTGCCGATGCCGCCGGAGCCACCGTGCACCAGCAGGGTCTCGTCGGGCCGCAATCCGGCGGCCATGAAGACGTTGGCCCACACCGTGCAGGCGATCTCCGGCAGCCCGGCGGCCGTGGTCAGGTCAACACCGGCGGGTATCGGCAGCAGCTGGCCGGCCGGTACGGCGACCTTCTCGGCGTACCCTCCGCCGGCCAGCAGGGCGCACACCTGATCGCCCGGTCGCCAGCCGTCGACGTCGTCCGCGACCGAGGAGATGACACCGGAGCACTCCAGCCCGAGTACGTCGGACGCACCCGGTGGCGGGTCGTAGTGTCCCTGGCGCTGCATGAGGTCGGCCCGGTTGACCGCGGTCGCCGCGACGTCGACCACCACCTCGCCGTCGGCCGCCGTCGGTTCGGGCCGGTCACCCACCTTCAGTACGTCGATTCCACCGGGCTCGGAGCAGATCACCGCACGCATGTGCGCAACTCTAGAGCGTCCGCCATCCCGGGTCCCCGCGTCCCTCGGGTGTCCGCGTCCGGACGCGACCCCGCCCCGCTCGCATCGAGATTGCACATCTGGGCGAGAGTGGGGCGTGCGGGTCGGGGAGCGACTAGGAGCCGTCCTCCCAGTCCGTGGCGAGGTCGCTGGCGATGTCCACGCACTCGTTGATGTCGGCGAGGGATCCCCCGCGCATGGCGGCGGCGTACCCCACCAGGAACGTCGTGAGCGGCGCCGCTGGCCGATCCACGGTGTGAGCGGCATCGCGGGCCAGGTCGAGGATGGCGCCGGTGTCGACGTCGAGATCGACGCCCAGCTCCTCACTGAGTTTGATCGTCCAGTCCTGCAGGCTCATGGTGTCTCCCGCAGCGTCCGGTTGTGCAGACTCATCGTCCCTCCAGCAGCATCGAAGCCCACCGTACGTCGGCCCAGGTGTCGCAGTCGATTGCTTCCTCAGCCTGCGCCGGAACATCGTGTGCACGCAAGTCCGAAACCAAGTCCCGCATGGCCCGGCCGGTGAGCGCCGCGACGAGGCGGGACGCGCCTCCACCCGCGACCACGATCGCGTCGAATCCGGCCATGGCGCCGAGTCTCGAATCTCACCGCGCGCACCGGTCGTGGACATCCGGACGACATACCTTGGCAGACTGTCTCCATGCGCCTATCCCTGGTACAGCTGAGCGCCTCCACGGACAAGGCCGCCAACCTGGAGGCGATCGACCGACTGGTCGCGCTGGCCGGGGAGCAGGACCCCGATCTCGTGGTGTTCCCCGAGGCCGTCATGCGGGACTTCGGCAAGCCGGACGAGCCGCTTGCTCCCGATGCCGAGCCGATCGACGGGCCGTTCGTCAGCGAGTTGCAGCGGCTCGCCCGGCTGCACGCGACCACGATCGTGGCGGGGATGTTCGAGCAGGGCGACACCGAGCTTCCGTACAACACCCTGGTGGCGGTCGACAGCACCGGGCCGGTCGCCAGCTATCGCAAGATCCATATGTACGACTCGTTCGGTTATCGGGAGTCGGATCGGCTGGCCGCGGGATATCCCGAGGCGACCGTCCTCCGGCTCGCCGATCTCAATCTCGGGCTGATGACGTGTTACGACCTGCGATTCCCGGAGATGGCCCGGATGCTCGTGGACAACGGCGCGGACACCCTCGTCGTGCCCTCGGCCTGGGTGGCCGGCGAGTACAAGGTCGACCACTGGCGGACGCTGTTGCGCGCCCGTGCGATCGAGAACACCTGCTTCGTGGCCGCCGCCGCGCAGTGCGGTCGGCGCTACAGCGGCAATAGTGCGGTGATCGATCCGATGGGCGTCGTCCTCGCCTCGCTCGGGGACGAGGAGGGCATCGCCTCAGCGCAGATTGCTTCGGGCGGATTATTCGCCGCGAGGCAACGAAATCCGGCGTTGGCCCATCGCCGGCTGTCGATCAGCACACGTGAAGCATGAATGACCCTGCGATAATCCACGCGTGCTGACCCAGTACGAAGACCCGCCACCCGGTGCGCTGAGCGAGCGGCACCGCAGTCGGTCGAGCCTTCGAGTGAGCCGATTCCTGCTGTGGTCGGTCATCACACTGGCCGCCCTGGCCGCCCTGGCGGCCGGTTTGACCCGCTTCGTGACGCCGCCGTGGGGCCTGCCGGAGCAGACCGCGAGGGTCGGGGCGGCGGCGCTGACCGTCGTGCTGGCCGGCGTCGCGGTGCACCGGCTCGGCGGCCGGACCGTGGTCGCGACGCTGTTCGCGCTCGTGGCCGCCGGTGGCGCCGTGGTGAGCGGCGCACAGTGGCTGACCGCGGGCGTGGCGGCCCTCGCGGCAACGGCGACGGCCGTTCTCGCCGTGGTGATGACCCGGCCGGCTCAGACTCCGCTGCGCGTGGTGCGGGAGTACATCATCGCGGTCGGGTGCGCGCTGGTGGGCGCGGTCGCGGTCGCGGCGTACGACGTGCCCATGCGGGTGACCCTGCTCGGCAACGTCGTACTCCTCATCTCGCTGCTCGTGACCCTGTGGCTCGCGCACCGGATCGGCGGCGGCTTCACCGGAATCGGACGCCGTGGTGCAGCGGTGTCGTTGTCCGCGGTGGTGGCTATCGCGTCGGTTCTGGCGTACGGCGAGGCGTTGCGGCGGTGGGCGAGCCCGGAAGTTGTCGACGCGACCGCCTCGCTGGTGGACGGCGTCCGGGACGCTCTCGGCGCCGTACCTCACCCGACCGGGGCGCTCATCGGATTCCCCGCGCTGGTATGGGGTCTGGCCACTCGTGCGCAACTGCGGCAGGGCTGGTGGGTCTGCGCGTTCGGTGCCGTCGGTACGGCCGGGGTGGCGACGTCGCTTGTACAGGGCAGCGATGTCATGGATTCGATGCTGTCCACGGCGTACTCGGTGCTGATCGGTCTCGTTCTGGGATTCTGTCTGTGGCGTCTCGACGGACTGCTGACCGGTCCGCGCGGCCGGCGGGCCCGCCGCCTGGAGCGGGCGAAGCCGCTGCGGCCGGAACCACCGCGCACGCACCCGCTGCGATAGCGGTAGCGGCACAGATGGCAGACGTTTCGCATCGCGTGCGGGAGGATGGTGCCGCTTCGGCGGTACGGAGATCGGACCAAACGCTCGGTCGCGGTAGAGGAGGGTGTTGTGGCGGGTGAGATCGTCGCCGAGATGGTGGCCAACGTCTGGAAGGTCGTGGCATCGCCTGGTGACGAGGTCGCCGCCGGGGACATGATCGTGATCCTGGAGTCCATGAAGATGGAGATCCCGGTGCTCGCCGAACAGTCGGGCACGCTCGCCGAGTTGCGGGTCTCCGAGGGCGACGTCGTGCAGGAGGGAGACGTCCTCGCCGTACTCGCCTAGCCGGAAAGACGGCCAGGTGCGCAATCTCGGCGCGAGATCGATGGGCGCAGTGTGGGAGAGTCAGCCGGCGATCTGGAAGATGCCGAGTTCGCCGTACGCGCCCTGATCGGGAGCGGTCTGGTTGAGGGACGCCTCGACGCCCACCCAGCCGTGGAACCCGCCGTCATCGTCGACGATCTGCACCATCGGCTTGACATGGGATTTCCCGATATAGCGGTACTCACCACGTCCATCGGCCGGGCCGCGAGGCCAGTGCCACAAGGTGTCCCGGCGATGTTCGGTCGGGTCGTCGGCCGGCGAGATGAAGTACTCCGTCGGCGTGTTCGACTCGGCGCCGAGGCACCGACCGCCGTCGCAGACCGTCCACTCCTGGATCCGGAACCGGCGGCCGTCCCCCTCGTCGAGGTGGGGATCGGGACGGTCCGGCGTGGTCCTCCAGATGTGGTACCGGTGCACCAGCCGGCTGTGGTCGAAGTCCGCGATCTCCGCGGCGGGGATGCGCGCGTCCCACGCCGCGTTGCTGCCGTAGCCGAACCCATGGGTGGCGCCGTCATCGGAAGCGACGAGTTCGAGGGCGGCGAGCCTGCTGCCGGCCCGCTTGGTCAGCGTCCACTCCTCCTCGAGTGCGACGTCGTCCTCCCAGGTGATCCGCAGCGTGTGCCCGTCCACGACGTACGTACCCTCCAGCGTCTGCGAGCCCCCGGTCGACTGGTATCCGGCGGCCGTCTGCACGCGGCACTCCCTCGGCGGGCATCGGGTGGTCACGAATTCGGTGTACGAACCGCCGGTCCGCCCTCGTTGTGTCCAGTACCAATGCCGCTCGGTCACCGTGCCGTCGTCTGTGAAGTCGTACAGACCGAGCCGGACCCAGTTCGTCGTCGAGTCGGCGGAGAGGCCCCCGACCGCGACCGCGAACCGCTGCTTGCCGAGCGGCAGCTCGGCCATGGTGGCGATGCTGCCGGGTTGCTGAGCTGCGAGAAGGAGTAGGCCGACGGCGAACACCAGGAGGCGGGAAAAATGCGCGCGAATCAGGTATCCAGACATTCGGGCCCTTCCGAGAACTACTCGCGCTGTCGGGCATGACCCTAGCGAACTCCCGCGGCCGGTTTGGCGAAACCGGGTACAAAAGACACGTACACCTTTGGTGACGATGCCGTTGTGAGCTTCCCCCGCTTTCCCGGAGACTTTCGAACCGGGTTTGATCTTGTGTCAGACCGGAGAGGAAGTTTTCGTGGCAGCACCGAGGAAGTACCCCGATGAGCTGCGTGAG
>WHTJ01000013.1 GCA_009377795.1 Propionibacteriales bacterium
ACCGGGTGGCGGAGCGTTTGCGGCGGGCCTCGCGCTCCTCCCGCGCCAGCCGGTCGGCGAGCTGCCGGTCGGCGGCGTCGGGGTCGACGTACTCCAGAATCCGATGCCCCAGCCTGGTGAGCACCACCGGATCATGGTGAGCCGCCTGCTCGATCATGGTGTCCTCCACCGCGCGGCGGGTCTGCTCAGACGCGTCTTCGGGGAGCTCGTGTAGCGCCCTGACCACACAGGCCGCCTGCTCCACCCCCAACCGACCACCGGCGAGCGCGAGCCCGGTGGCGGCACCCACCGGAGGCCCCTCTGTCATCGTGGCGTCCCCGTCAGCCCACACCACCACGCCGGTGTCTCCTGCGGGTGCGGGTACGAGCAGCCGGGCCAACTGCACGTCGCGTTTCGCGGTCTCCGGCCGCATCCGTTGGGTGTGTTTCAGCCACACCTGCGTCGAGGACGCTCCCACTCGCTCCGGCACGCCGCGGGCGTCAACCTCCGCCAGCAGACGCAAGCCGAGCGCATGCACCCGGGTCGCCGTCCGATACGCCGCCTGGGTCTGCTCGGCAAGCTGTTCGTCCGGCAGCCGCCACGCCCGCGGATCGGCCACCTGGTCCAGCACCCGGTTGACCTGTTGCAGCACGGACGCCACGTCGGTGTCCGGGGCGATGGTCATCGGCTGGCTCATGTCCCGAACGCTAGACGCCGCCGCCGACACCAGGACGGCAATTTTCTGCTTATCCACAACCAAAACCGAGACCGAACTGTAACCCGCACCTCCTCGACCGGCCAGATGTGCAATCTCGGCGTGAGGGGCGGCCAGATGTGCAATCTCGGCGCGAGGGGGTGCGGGTGCGCTAGTCCTTGATCTCGCAGATCACGGCGCCGTTGGACACGGTGGCGCCGACTTCTGCGTTGAGTGCGGTGATGGTGCCGGCCTTGTGCGCGTTCAGGGGCTGCTCCATCTTCATCGCCTCGAGTACGACGACGAGGTCGCCCTCGGCCACGGTCTGGCCCTCCTCGACCGCGATCTTCACGATCGTGCCCTGCATGGGCGAGGCCAGCGAGTCTCCGGTGACCGCGGAGCCGCCGCTCTTGGACCGGGTGCGCTTCTTTCCCTTGCCGCCGGCCGCGGCGCCGGCGGCCATCGCCCCCAGCCCGCCCGGAAGCACGACCTCGATCCGCTTGCCGCCCACCTCCACGGTGACCGCCTCGCGCGGTTCGGCGTCCTCGCCCTCGGCGAGCCCGTCGTACGGCGGGATGTCGTTCACGAACTCGGTCTCGATCCACCGGGTGTGCACGCCGAACGACCCGTCCCGGCCGACGAACGCCGGATCGTCCACGACCGCCCGATGGAACGGGATCACCGTCGGCATCCCCTCGACCACGAACTCGTCGAGCGCCCGTCGCGATCGCTGGAGCGCCTCCTCGCGAGACCGCCCGGACACGATCAGCTTGGCCACCAGGGAGTCGAACACGCCAGGCACGGTCTCACCCTGGTCGTAACCACCGTCGAGCCGCACGCCGGGACCCGACGGGGCGTGCCAGCGGGTCAGCCTGCCGGGTGCGGGCAGGAAACCCCGCCCGGCGTCCTCGGCATTGATCCGGAACTCGATTGAGTGGCCCTCGATCCGCGGATCGCCGTATCCCAGCTCCTCACCGGCGGCGATCCGGAACATCTCGCGTACCAGGTCGATGCCGGTGACCTGCTCGGTGACCGGGTGCTCCACCTGCAGCCGGGTGTTGACCTCCAGGAACGAGATCGTGCCGTCCTGGCCGACGAGGAACTCACACGTCCCCGCGCCGACGTAGCCGGCCTCGGCGAGAATCGCCTTCGACGACTCGTAAAGCGTGCGAGTCTGCTCGTCGGACAGGAACGGCGCCGGCGCCTCCTCGACCAGCTTCTGGTGCCGGCGCTGCAGCGAACAGTCCCGAGTCGACACCACCACGACGTTGCCGTGCTGGTCGGCGAGGCACTGGGTCTCGACGTGCCGCGGGCGGTCGAGGTACCGCTCGACGAAGCACTCGCCGCGACCGAACGCGCCGACCGCCTCGCGCACGGCGGAGTCGTACATCTCGGCGACCTCGTCCTCGCTGCGCGCCACCTTGAGCCCGCGCCCGCCGCCGCCGTACGCCGCCTTGATCGCGATCGGCAACCCGTGCTCGCGGACGAACTCGAGCACCTCCTCGACGCCGCCGACCGGGTCAGGAGTTCCCGCGACCAGCGGGGCGCCGACCTTCTGTGCGATGTGCCGTGCCTGGACCTTGTCCCCCAGCGCGTCGATGGCGGCCGGGGGAGGCCCGATCCACACCAGGCCGGCGTCGATCACCGACTGGGCGAACTGAGAGTTCTCGGCCAGGAACCCGTAACCGGGATGCACGCTGTCCGCGCCCGAGCGGCGCGCGAGGTCGATGATCTTGTCGATCGAGAGGTACGAGTCGGAGGGCGTCGCGCCGTTCAGCGAGTACGCCTCGTCGGCCAGCCGGACGAAGAGGGCGTCGCGATCCGCCTCGGCGTACACCGCGACGCTGCCGATCCCCGCGTCCTTGCACGCACGGATCACGCGCACGGCGATCTCGCCCCGGTTGGCGACGAGCACCTTGCTCAGTGGCTTCGACACGGCACGCCTTCCTTCTCTCCACACCTCTCCGCGGGCCGTCCCCGACGACTCGCTGACCGGGAGTCTATGGCCCGCCCTTCTTCACTCCAGCACGTGGCGGGACTACCGCGTCGTACACAGGTGTAGTTTCGCGATATGTCGCGGACGACCGAGACCCTCACTCCGGACCTGCACGAGTACCTGCTGCGGCACAACCGGCCACAGCCCGACGCCCTCCTGCGGGACCTGGTCACGGACACCGCCGGGGCCCTGGCGGACGACGCGGAGATGCAGATCGCACCGGAGCAGGGCGCCTTCATGACGCTGCTCACCAGGCTGCTCGGAGTGGAGTTCGCGGTGGAGGTCGGCACCTTCACCGGGTACTCGTCCGTATGCATCGCGCGCGGCCTCGCGCCGGGAGGCCGCCTGCTGTGCTGCGACGTGAGCGAGGAGTTCACCGCGATCGCGCAGCGGTACTGGAAGCGGGCCGGCCTGTCCGACCGGATCGAGCTCCGGCTGGCGCCCGCACTCGACACGTTGCGCGCGCTGCCCGGCGATCCGAGGGTCGACCTGGCCTTCATCGACGCCGACAAGGGCGGGTACGTCGACTACTGGGAGGAGCTCGTGCCGCGAATGCGTCCTGGAGGCGTGGTACTGGTCGACAACGTGTTCGCCGACGGCCGGGTGGCCGGGGACGACGCCCGCACCAGCGAGAACGTGGCCGCGATCCGGCGGTTCAACGACCACGCGGCCGCGGACGACCGGGTGGAGCTCGCGATGTTGCCGATCGCCGACGGGCTGACCTTCGCCCGCAAGGTGTGAGGGCCGCGGCGGTGGAGTCGCTCTGCTGGTACGTCGCGTACGGATCGAACCTCAGCTACGAGCGGGTTTTGTGTTATCTGCAAGGAGGTCGTCCGCCTGGGGCTCGCCGTACATACGCCGCGGTCGCCGATCCGTCGCCGCCGCGCGACGACCGTGCGACCTGGCTCGACGGGGCTCTCTATTTCGCGCTCGAGTCGGAGGTGTGGGGCGGTGGCATCGCCTTCCTGGACCAGGAGGCACCGGCACGCACCCCCGCGCGCGGCTATCTGATCAGCACCGAGCAGCGGGACGCGGTGTTCGCCGCGGAGACGAGGTACGGCGAGCTGTTCTCCCTGCCCGCGGTGGACGGGATCCCGGCTTGTACGTTCGGCTCGACGGAACGCATCGCACCGCGGTCGGCTCCCTCGCCGGCGTACCTCGAGACGATGGCCCGCGGGCTCACCGAGTCACACGGCTGGAGCGCGGGACGGGCTGCCGAGTACCTCTCCGGCCTCACGGACAACGGTCAGCGGTGAGTGCTGGATATCGGCCCGAGCTCGACAAAGCGAGGCCGCCACCATGACACGCACGGCCACGCCCCAGGCGTCGTACCGTGACCAAACGTGCCACCGCACGGATGAGGAAGCCCGGGGGAGGTAGGTTGGCGAGATCGCACCAGATCACCGGGAAGTGACATGAACTTCGAGTTGTCCCGCGAGCACGAGGAGTTTCGGCGCAGCGTGCGGGAGTTCGCGCGGGCGGAGATCGCGCCGCATGTCGAGCAGTGGGACCGCGAGCACCACTTCCCGGTCGAGACCGTGCAGGCCATGGGCAAGCTCGGGCTGTTCGGCCTGACGACACCCGAGGAGTACGGCGGCGCCGGCGGCGACTTCACCAGCCTGTGTGTGGGGATCGAGGAGATCGGCAGGGTCGATCAGTCCCTCGGGATCACGCTGGAGGCCGCGGTCGGGCTGGGCATCAACCCGATCCTCACCTTCGGTACCGACGAGCAGAAGCGGCGCTGGCTGCCCGATCTGGTCACCGGAAACCGGCTCGCCGGGTTCGGGCTCACCGAGCCGGGTTCGGGCTCCGACGCCGCGGCCACCAAGACCAGGGCGGACTTGCGCGAGGGCGAGTGGATCATCGACGGGTCCAAGCAGTTCATCACGAACTCCGGAACGGAGATCACCTCGCTCGTCACGGTGACCGCGCGCACCGGCGAGACCGCGGACGGCAGGCCCGAGGTCTCCACGATCATCGTGCCGAACGGCACTCCCGGGTTCGTGGTCGAACCGGCGTACCGCAAGATGGGCTGGCGGATCTCCGACACCCACCCGCTCACCTTCGAGGACTGCCGGGTGCCGGAGGACCACATGCTCGGCGAACGCGGCCGCGGGTTCGCGCAGTTCCTCGCCATGCTGGACGACGGCCGGGTCGCGATCGCGGCGCTGGCGGTCGGCTGCATCCAGGCGTGCCTCGACCTGTCCCGGGAGTACGCCGGCGAGCGGACGACGTTCGACGTGCCGATCGGCTCCAAGCAGGGAGTCGCGTTCCAGCTCGCCGACCTCGCGGTGATGGCGGAGGCAGCACGGTCGCTCACCTACAAGGCGGCGGCGCTCAAGGACGCCGGCCGGCCGGTGAGGGAGTTCAAGCAGGCCGCCGCGATCGCGAAGCTGTACGCCACCGAGTCCGCGGTCACCGCGACCCGGATCGCCACCCAGGTGTTCGGCGGGTACGGCTTCATGGAGGAGTATCCCGTCGCCCGGTTCTACCGGGACGCCAAGGTGCTGGAGATCGGGGAGGGGACCAGCGAGGTCCAGCGGATTTTGATCGCCCGCGGCCTCGGGCTCCCCGTGGAGTAGCCCGTCGAGTGGCCTCAGATGCGCGGGACACGCTGGTGCCGGCGTACAAATGAGGCCACTCGACGGACCGGCCGGCCTAGCTTCGGCGTACGGCGGCGTCGCCACCCGCGCTTCCCACGACCCACAGGTCGGTCCACGGCACGCCCAGCTCACCGACCAGCCGACGCAACAACGGCAGGCTGATCCCGACCACGGTGTGCGGATCTCCCTCGATCCGCTCCACGAAGGCACCACCCAGCCCGTCGATGGTGAACGCTCCGGCCACGTGCAGCGGCTCGCCGGTGCCGACGTACGCCTCGATCTCCGCGTCTGTGACATCGGCGAAGTGCACGGTCGTCGACTCGGTGCCGGAGGCCCGGGAACGCCGGCCGACGTCGATCACACAGTGCCCGGTGTGCAACTCCCCGGACCGCCCACGCATCGCGCGCCAGCGCGCCGCCGCCTCCGCGGCGTCGGCCGGCTTGCCGCAGACCTGCCCGTCGAGCTCCAACACCGAGTCGCAACCGACCACCAGCTCGGAGTGCTGCATCTGACCGGCCACCGCCTCGGCCTTGCGCTGTGCCAGCTCCAGGGCGATGCCGGCGGGATCGGACGCGGTCACCCGGGTCTCGTCCACGCCGGACACGACGACGCTGGGATCGAGGCCTGCTGCCCGCAACGTCTTGAGCCGCGCCGGCGACGCGGAGGCGAGCACCAACCGGGGATGCTGCACCGTCACATCCGCCGCAGAGCGTCCCGCAGCGGGTCGAGACCGAGCGGCCCGAGGTCGAGCGCCGCCCGGTGGAACTCCTTGAGCTCGAACCCGGCGCCCTTCCGGGCCTGCGCCTCCTCGCGGGCCCGCAGCCAGATCCGCTCGCCCACCTTGTACGACGGTGCCTGGCCGGGCCACCCGAGGTAACGGTCGAACTCGAACCGCAGGATCTGCTCGTCCATGCGGCAGTGCTGGAGCAGGAACGCGAACCCGAGGTCCGGCGTCCAGGTCTCTCCGGGGTGGAAGCCGAACGGGTTGTCGGTGGGGATCGCAAGCTCCAGGTGCATGCCGATGTCGATGATGACCCGCACCGCCCGGAGCGCCTGCCCGTCCAGCATGCCCAGCAGCTCGCCGGGGTCGTCGAGGTAGCCGAGCTCCTCCATCAGGCGCTCGGCGTACAGCGCCCAACCCTCGCCGTGGCCGGACACGAAGCACATCAGCCGCTGCCAGCGGTTCAGCAGGTCGCTGCGGTAGGCGGTCTGGCCGATCTGCAGGTGGTGACCGGGTACACCCTCATGGAAGACCGTGGTCACCTCCTGCCAGGTGGCGAAGGAGGTGGTGCCCTCGGGCACCGCCCACCACATCCGGCCCGGCCGGCTGAAGTCCTCGCTCGGGCCGGTGTAGTAGATGCCGCCCTCATGGGTCGGGGCGATCCGGCACTCGATCCGGCGCACCGCCTCGGGGATGTCGAAGTGGACGTCGGCCAGCTCGGCCACGGTCTTGTCGGCCAGTGCCTGCATCCAGTCGCGGAAGGCCTCGGTGCCCTCGATCCGCCGCGCCGGGTCGGCGTCGAGGGCGGCGACCGCGTCGTCCACCGATCCACCGGGCACGATCCGGTCGGCCACCGCGGCCATCTCGTCCTCGATGCGCTTCAGCTCCTCCCAGCCCCACGCGTAGGTCTCGTCCAGGTCGATGGTGGCGCCCAGGAAGTAGCGAGAGCCCAGCGCGTAGCGGTCCCGGCCGACCGGGTCGTGCTCGCGGGCCGGTCCGGACAGCTCCCCCCGCAGGAAGCGGGCGAAGTCGCGGTACGCCGTACGCGCCGCGTCGGCCGCGGCCTCCAGCCGGCCACGCAGGGCGCCGTCATCCGGACCCTGCGACACCAGACCCGCGAAGAAGTCGCCGGAACCGCTGTCGTCGGTCCAGGAGTCCACCTTCGCGGCGCAGGAATCGACCTGCCGCCTCGACGTGACATGGCCGGACGCGGCACCCTCCCGAAGGGTCTGCTGGTATCCGCGCAGCGAGTCGGGTACCGCCTCCAGCCGACTGGCGATGTTGGCCCACGCCTCCTCGCCCTCGGTGTCCATCAGGTCGAACACCATCCGGATGTCCTGCATCGGGCTGTCGATCACGTTCAGCTCGGTCTGCGGGATCCGCGCGTCGTACCGCTCGACGTCGAGCCCGAGCCGCTCCGCCATCGCGTCCTTCGCCACCGCCTCGCGCGGGTCGGTGGGGGTCGTCGTGTCGAGCGCGGCGAGGGCACGGCGCACCAGCTCCTCGCGGGCGGCGAAGCCGTCCGGGGTGTAGTCGTTCATCTCGTCGTCGTGACCGGCGATCCCGGCGAACGTCGCGTCGATCGGGGCGAGCGCGGAGTAGTCCTCGACGAACCGGTCGGCGAGGGCGTCGACCGGTCTGGCGGCCGCCGCGTGAGGTGTCGGGTCGGGCTGGGTGTGGTCGTCGTTCTTCACCTCCGCGACCCTACCTACTCAACGGGGGCGGGTGCTGTTGCGCCAGGCGGCGGGGCCGCGGGGAAGTGGTTGCCGTACGAGAGCGCCCCGGTCCGCCCAGGCCGACCGCGGCGATTTCTGCCCGCCGGTCGCGCCCGCGGATCGCGCCGCCGCCGAGCGGGCCGACACGACCGCGACCAGGGCGGCCAGGTCCTCCGGTGCCGGGTCGCCCTTGACGACCCGCAGCATGGGCCGGCTCATAGCGGGATGTTGCCGTGCTTCTTCGGGGGCAGCGTCTCGCGCTTGTTGCGGAGCACGCGGAGGGCGCGGACGATCTCCACTCGCGTCTCGTGCGGGGCGATCACCGCGTCGAGATAGCCCCGCTCGGCCGCGATATAGGGGTTGGCCAGGGTGTCCTCGTACTCCTGGATCAGCTCCTGGCGGCGCTTCTCCACGTCGTCGGCCGCGGCCAGCTCCTTGCGGTAGAGGATGTTCGCCGCGCCCTGCGCACCCATCACCGCGACCTGAGCGGTCGGCCACGCCACGTTGACGTCGGCGCCGAGATGCTTCGAGCCCATGACGTCGTACGCGCCGCCGTATGCCTTGCGGGTGATCACCGTGACCAGCGGAACCGTCGCCTCGGCGTACGCGTAGATCAGCTTCGCGCCCCGGCGGATGATGCCGTTCCACTCCTGGTCGGTGCCGGGCAGGAATCCGGGTACGTCGACGAAGGTCAGCACCGGGATGTTGAACGCGTCGCAGGTCCGTACGAACCGCGCGCCCTTCTCCGACGCGTCGATGTCGAGCGTGCCGGCGAACTGCAGGGGCTGGTTTCCGACGACACCCACCGGATGGCCCTCGATCCGGCCGAACCCCACGACGATGTTCGGCGCGAACAGCTCCTGTACCTCGAGGAACTCGCCGTCGTCGAGGACGTGCTCGATCACGGTGTGCATGTCGTACGGCTGGTTGGGCGAGTCCGGGACCAGGGTGTCGAGCTCGCGGTCCTCGTCGGTGATGTCGAGATCGACCGCCTCGTCGTACGCCGGCGGGTCCTCGAGATTGTTCTGCGGAAGATAGGAGAGCAGCGCCTTCACGTAGTCGAGCGCGTCGTCCTCGTCCGTGGCCATGTAGTGCGCGTTGCCGCTCTTGGTGTTGTGGGCCCGAGCGCCGCCGAGCTCCTCGAAGGTGACGTCCTCGCCGGTGACCGTCTTGATGACGTCCGGCCCGGTGATGAACATGTGCGAGGTCTGGTCGACCATCACGGTGAAATCGGTGACCGCGGGGGAGTAGACATGGCCACCAGCGCAGGTGCCCATGATCATCGAGATCTGCGGGATCACTCCGGATGCGTGGACGTTGCGGCGGAAGATCTCGCCGTACAGGCCGAGCGACACCACACCCTCCTGGATGCGCGCACCCGCGCCCTCGTTGATCCCGATCACCGGGCAGCCGGTCTTGGTCGCGAGGTCCATCGCCTTGCAGATCTTCTCGCCGTACACCTCGCCGAGGCTGCCGCCGAAGACCGTGAAGTCCTGCGCGAACACCACGACCTGGCGTCCGTCGATCGTGCCCCATCCGGTCACGACCCCGTCGCCGTACGGGCGGTTCTTCTCCAGGCCGAACGCCGTCGACCGGTGCCGGGCCAGCTCGTCCAGCTCGACGAACGACCCGTCGTCCAGCAGCCGGTCCACCCGTTCGCGGGCGGTCAGCTTGCCCCTGGCGTGCTGCTTCTCGATCGCGCGTGCCGACCCGGCGTGGATGGCCTCGTCGAGCCGCTGGTCGAGGTCGGCGAGCTTGCCGGCCGTGGTGTGGATGTCCGGCTTCGGTTGGCCTCCGTGGGCTTCTTCGGTCACGGGCTCATCCTAGAGTGGCGGCATGGATTCGCCGTACGACGACCTGGACCGCCGGCCGCTCGACGCGGCGGCCCTCCGGCGCGCGCTGGTCACCGCCGAGTCCCTGTGGCGCGAAGTGGTCGTCGTCGACGAGACCGGGTCCACGAACAGCGACCTGGCGGCCGAGGCCCGGGCGGGAGCGGAGGACGGCCTGGTGCTGGTCGCCGAGCACCAGCAGCACGGCCGCGGGCGGCTCGACCGCAGCTGGACCGCGCCGCCGCGCGCGGCCGTGACCTTCTCCGTGCTGGTCCGGCCGGCCGGGCTGCCCACCGGGCGCTGGCCGTGGATGCCGCTGCTGACCGGCGTCGCGGTCTGCGAGGCGGTACGCCGGCACTGCGAGGTCGGTGCGACGCTGAAATGGCCGAACGACGTCATGGTCGAGGATCGCAAGCTGGCCGGGATCCTCCTCGAGCGGGTGGACGCCGGCGACGGTACTCCGGCCGCGGTCATCGGGGTCGGGCTGAACGTCTCGTCCCGCCCGGACGAGCTGCCGGTCCCGGAGGCCACGTCGCTGGCCCTGGAAGGCGCGTCGACGACGGACCGGACCGTCGTGCTGCGCCAGATCCTGCGCACGTTCGAGTGGCTCTACTGGGGGTGGCTCGTCTCGGGCGGCGACTCCGCGGGTGGTCTCGCCGTGTCGTACGCCGAACGCTGCTCCACTCTGGGCCGCCGGGTCCGGGTGGAGATGACCACCGGCGAGCCGGTCGAGGGCATCGCGCGGCGGGTCGATCCGGACGGCCGGCTGGTGGTCGCCACCGACGCGGGTGAGACCGCCGTGGGAGCCGGCGACGTGGTTCATCTTCGCTGAGACTCTGCGTCCTCGGTATGGGGATTTCGCCCCCCGGGTACTGTCATAGGGGGTGCGCGACGATCACGTCCAGGGGAGCGAATGCAACGAGCGAGGGCGGAGGATCCGACCGCCGGGGAGGTCGGCCTCACGCCGGGTCAGGGACGTCTCGGTGACCGGTACGAGCTGGGCGCGATGCTCGGGCAGGGAGGCATGGCCGTGGTACGCCGCGGCACCGACCTCCGCCTGGGCCGTACGGTCGCGGTCAAGCTCCTGCTCGACCAGCTGACCGACGACCCGGAGTTTCAGGCGCGCTTCCGCCGCGAGGCGCGGGCCGCCGCGGGGCTCGACCATCCCGCGATCGTCACCGTGTACGACGCGGGTGAGGACACCGCCGACGACGTCGTGCCGTACATCGTCATGGAGTACGTCGAAGGCAAGACCCTTCGCGAGCTGCTCCGCACGGAGCCACGGCTGCCGGTCCGCCGCGCGTTGGAGATCATCGCGGACGTCCTGGACGCGCTGGCGTACAGCCACCGCGGCGGCATCGTGCACCGGGACATCAAGCCGGGCAACGTCATGGTCACGCCGTCCGGTGCGGTCAAGGTCATGGACTTCGGCATCGCCCGCGCGCTCACCGACCTGTCCGGCTCCCTGACCCGGACCTCGGCCGTGCTCGGGACTGCCCAGTACCTGTCGCCCGAGCAGGCCCGCGGTGACTCCGCGGACGCGCGCAGCGATGTGTACGCGGTGGGATGCGTGCTGTACGAGCTGTTGACCGGGCGTCCGCCGTTTCAGGGCGAGTCGGCGGTCGCCGTCGCCTACCAGCACGTCCGGGAGACCCCGCAGCCGCCGTCGGCGTTCGAACCGACCGTGCCTGCCGAGGTCGACGCGCTCGTGCTGGCCGCGCTCGCGAAACTGCCGGACGAGCGTTACCAGTCGGCGGACGAGATGCGCGCCGACATCCTGGCCGTCCTGGCCGGTGAGCCGGCGCCGACCACGCCCATTCCCGTGGTGTCGGCCGACACCACGGAACTCCGCCCGGTCACCGCGGGGACTGTCCCCGCCGAGACCGACACCGCCGAGACCGACACCGCCGAGCAGGCCGTCGTGGACCCGCGGCGCCGCCGGCGGCTCGGATATCTGGTCGCCGCGGCCGCGGCTCTGCTGCTCGTCGCGTTCGGCGGGTTCGCGCTGAGCGGGCTGGGCGAAGGGCCGGGTACCGCGCCGGAGCCCGGGCCGGGCGCGGGTCCCGGACAGATGTCGACCGAGCCGGGCGGGTCCGGCTCGCTGGAGCCCGCCGGAGCGCGGCTCGACGACCCGAGTACGGGTGGTACGCCAGAACAGGACGGGCCGACGAACTCCGCCCGGCCGGAGTCCACCGAGGGCGAGCCGAGCGAGACCACCGATCCGGAGACGGACGAGACCACGGAGCCGACGCAGACCTCCGACCCGACGAGCTCGCCGACGCCTCCCACCACCTCGACGCCGGAGCAGACCGCGACATCCGAGCCCAGCCCCTCGGAGACGCAGTCCACCGAGCCGTCGGAGCCCGGGCCGTCGGTGACGGCGACCACGCCCTGACCTTGGGTACGATCGCCCGGCGAATATGACACGATCATCGGTGTCGATCTGCCCGTCCGAGGAGACCCGATGGCGATCTCACCGAAGCTGCTCGCCGACGGCGAGTACGTCGTCTTGAGCACGCGCACGCACATCAAGGAGCTCTTCGCTCCGATCGTGGTCCTGATCCTGGTGGGCGGGGTGAGCGGCTTCCTGCTGGGAGTGATACCGGACGATCCGAGCTGGCTGTACTGGGTCATCGTGGGGCTGGCCGCGCTCGCCGCGCTTGCGTGGGTGGTGTGGCCGTTCCTCAACTGGCTGAGCTCGACGTACACCGTCACCAACCGCAGGCTCATCACCCGGCGTGGCGTGATCACCCGTCACGGCCACGACCTGCCGTTGCGGCGGATCAACGACGTCTCCTACGAGAAGCAACTCACCGACCGGATGCTCGGTTGCGGCACCCTCGTGATCTCGACCGCGAGCGAGGAGGGTCAGATCGAGCTGCCCGACGTACCGCACGTCGAGCACGTCCACCTGCAGATCACCGAGCTGCTGTTCGGAGGGGGCGCGACCGGCGACCTGGCGACCGGACCCGATGAGGGCACGGGGCTTCCGTGACCGAACCCGAGCCGTCGCCCCCGCTCACTCCGGCGTCACGCAGGGAGCTGGAGGAGGCGATCCTCGGCCAGGAGCCGCGGCTGACCAGTCATCAGGTCGCCGACGGCGCCGGGGTCAGCCTGGATGTGGCGCGCCAGCTGTGGCGCGCGCTCGGCTTCCCGGACGTCGGCGACGACCTGGCGTTCACCGACGCGGATCTCGACGCCCTCGGGTTGCTGCGGGGCACGATCGAGTCCGGCGAGGTGGACTTCGAGACCGTCATCCGGCTCACTCGGGCGGTCGGGCACACCATGGCCCGGCTGGCCGACTGGCAGGTCGCGACCCTGTCCGACCAGATCGAGACCGGCGTGGAGATGCCCGGCCGGGTGCGGCCGGCGGAGATCACGAGCGACGGGCTCGGTGCCGCTCGGATGGCGCAGTACATCGGTCCGGTGTTCGAACGCCTCCTGGTCTACGCCTGGCGGCGGCATCTCGCTGCGGCGGCCGGCCGGGCCGCGGCCCTGGGAGCCGCGGACGAGGACCTGCTGACCGCCCAGCTCACCGTCGGCTTCGCGGACCTGGTGGCGTTCACCCAGCTCTCCAACGGGCTGGACGACGACTCGCTCGGCGACCTGGTGGAGACCTTCGAGTCGGAGGTCGCGGACGTCATCGCGAGCCAGGGGGCCCGCCTGATCAAGACCCTCGGTGACTCGGTGCTGTTCGTGACCGAGAACGCCACGGCCGGCGTCGACACCGCGCTGCGGCTCGTGGAGGCGATCGGGGCGGACGACCAGCTTCCGGACGTGCGGGTCGGGATGGCCTCGGGTCCGGTGGTGACCCGGCTGGGGGACGTCTTCGGTACGCCGGTCAACCTCGCCGCCCGGCTCACCTCGGTCGCCCGGCGGAACCGCGTGATTGTCGACCCCGACACCGCGAGCCGGCTTCCGCGCGACCGGTTCGAGACCCGGGTGCTGACCGCGCGACCACTGCGTGGGTTCGGTTCGGTCGAACCGGTCGCCGTACGCCGCCGAGTGTCCTGACGAGTCCGCCACCGGCATTTCCGCGATAGGCCAACGGAGGTTGGCGCCCGACCCTACGCTTGGGACATGCTCAAAGCCCAGGACGTCGAGATCGACGTAACAGAGCGCGTCGCTCGGCGCCAAGGGAGGGAACTTCCCCTTACTGCAAAAGAATTCGATCTGCTCTGCGCGCTGATACGAAGAGCCGGGGAGATCGTGTCCCGCGAGGATCTGATGCATGACGTCTGGCACACCACTTTTTGGACGTCCACGAAGACCATCGACGTCCATCTCGGCTGGTTGCGGCGCAAGCTCGGCGACGACGCACACCGTCCGCGCTACATCACTACGGTGCGTGGCCGCGGGCTGCGGTTCGAGCTGGCTCCGCCCGGCGTCGACGTCTCCCAGATGTCTGAGAGTCAGCGGATGAACACGAACCGCCGATAGGACCAGAACCGGAACACCGTACCCAGCACGAGCCCGACGCCGTTGGCCGCGATGTTGTCGGCCAGCGCGCTGGTGAACCCCAGCGCGTAGTGCGAGATCGCGAGACATCCGACCGCGATGAGCATGCCGGCCCCGTTGAGCGCGAAGAAGATCGGCACCTCGCGCGGCATTCCGCGGCCGCCGCGGTGGCTCCATGTCCACTGCCGGTTGCCGAGGTACGAGACCATGGTGGCGACGCAGACCGAGATGATCTTCGAGGTCACCGGCTTGTGCGCCAGCGGACCCGACCACAGGTCGCCGTCGTACCGCAGGGCGTTGAAGATCCCCACGTCGACGACGAACGCCAGCCCGCCGATGACCGCGAACCGCCACAGTTCGTGTACGACGGACCACGGACGCGACACACGATCACCTCGGGGTGGTGACTGGGAAGTGAGGTGCACTCGGGTCCCTGGATCACGATGAGGTGGACAGGGCGCCAGCCTACCCACCGCGGCTCGGTACCCTCACCGGGTGACTATGCCGGTCGTGGGAGTCGTGGGCGGTGGCCAGCTCGCGCGCATGATGCAGCAGGCGGCCATCCCGCTGGGCGTGCGGTTGAAGCTGCTCGCCGAGGGTCCCGACCTGTCGGCGGCACAGGTCGTGCCGGACGCCGTGGTCGGCGACTACCGGGACCTCGCCACCTTGCGCGAGCTGACCCGCGGATGCGACGTGCTCACCTTCGATCACGAGCACGTGCCGACCGAGCATCTCCGTGCGCTCCAGGCGGGCGGTGTCGCCTGCCGGCCCGGCCCGGACGCGCTCGTACACGCGCAGGACAAATGGGCGATGCGGCACCGGCTGTCCGAGTCCGGCGTACCGTGCCCGAGGCACGCGCAGGTGTCCTCGGCGAAGGAGGTCGCGGCGTTCGCCGAGGACCTCGGCGAGTGGCCGGTCGTCCTGAAGTCCGTGCGCGGGGGGTACGACGGCAAGGGCGTCTGGTTCGTGTCGTCGTACGACGACGCCGAGTCGACGCTGTCGGGAGAGGCCGCGCCGGCGCTGGCGCGGGACCGGGTGCTGCTCGCCGAGGAGCGGGTGTCCTTCAGTCGCGAGCTCTCGGTGCTCCTGGCGCGTTCGCCGTCCGGCCAGTGCGCCGTCTATCCCGTGGTGGAGTCCGTGCAGGTCGACGGCATCTGCCGGGAGGTCGTCGTACCGGCGCCGGACCTGCCGGAGGCGCTGGCCGGTCACGCGCAGACGGTCGCGATGTGGGTCGCGGCGGAGCTGGACGTGACCGGGATCCTGGCGGTCGAGATGTTCGAGACGACGGACGGGCGGATCCTGGTCAACGAGCTGGCGATGCGCCCGCACAACACCGGGCACTGGTCGATCGACGGCGCGGACACGTCGCAGTTCGAGAACCACCTGCGCGCGGTGCTCGACCTGCCACTGGGGTCGCCGCTGGCGCGTTCGCGGTGGACGGTGATGGTGAACATCCTCGGTGGCGAGGTCGGGCGACTCTACGATGGTTTCCCGCATGTCTTCGCGCGGGATCCGAGGCTGCGGGTTCACTTGTACGGCAAGGACGTGAAGCCCGGTCGCAAGGTGGGACACGTGACCGCGTACACCGACGGCGACGATCTCCCCGACCTGCTCGCGCGTGCCCGGCATGCCGCCGCGTGGTTTCGCGGCGAGCTCGACGACGAGGAGCAGTGATGACCGAGACCGCACCCGCGGACGAAGGCCCACGAGTCGGCATCGTCATGGGATCGGACTCCGATTGGCCGGTCATGCGGGAGGCGGCCGCGGCGGTCGCGGAGTTCGGGGTGGCGTACGAGGCCGACGTGGTGTCGGCGCACCGGATGCCCGCCGAGATGCTCACCTACGGAAAGCAGGCTGCCGAGCGGGGTCTTCGGGTGCTCATCGCTGGGGCTGGGGGTGCCGCACATCTGCCGGGGATGCTGGCCTCGGTCACCCCGTTGCCGGTGATCGGGGTGCCGGTGGCGCTGAGACATCTGGACGGGCTGGACTCGCTGCTGTCGATCGTGCAGATGCCGGCCGGGGTTCCGGTGGCGACGGTCGCGGTGGGCAATGCGCGCAACGCCGGGCTGCTCGCGGTGCGCATCCTGGGTGCGGGGGACGGCGCGCTGCGCGAGGCGATGAGCGGGTTCCAGCGCGAGCTGGGCGAGAAGGCGCGGGCGAAGGGCGCCGTCGTACGCGACGCGGCGGATGCGGAGTCCCGGTCCGAGGGGCCGGGCTAGGGGCTATGCGGGTGGGCCGTACGCCGGCCACTCGATCACGGGGCAGCGGTCCATCACCATCTCGAGTCCGCCGTCGACGGTCCGGGCGTGCGCCGCCTGGTCGATGACGCCGAGCTGGAACCACACCGCGCGGGCGCCGATCTGCATTGCCTGGTCCGCGAACTCGCCCGCGGCCGACGCCCGCCGGAAGACGTCCACGCAGTCGACCGCGAACGGGACCTCGGCGAGCGTGGCATAGCCGGGCTCGCCCAGCACCGTCACCGCGCTCGGATGGACCGGGACGATCCGCTTGCCGTGCTGCTGGAGGAACTTCGCCACCTGGCGCGCCGGACGGAACGGGTTGTCCCCGAGGCCGATGACCGCCCAGGTCTCGCACTCGGACAGGATCCAGCGGATGGTGTCCTCGTCGCCCCACTCCGCGGCCTCGCCAGCGGCCGGCACCGGCGTCTCGTCCATGGTGAACAGCATCCCACGTCGGGCCGCCCGAGTCGTCCCTGGAACGGCCAGATGTGCAATCTCGGCGCGAGGGTTGGGCGCGAGGGTGGTGTGGCGGGAGGTGTGGGTGGCGGGCCTACTGCTTCTCGGGCTGGAAGCAGTCGATCTCGTCGGTGTTGTCGTCGGCGATGTGGCCGAACAGCTCCTCCGCCTTCGGCTCGTCCCAGCGGACGGAGAGATCGACGTACGGCACCGTGCACGTCAGCCCGTCCTCACCCGTCACCTTGCGCATCCCCCAGGCGAAGCGGGCCAGGTCGATCGGCCCGACGTTCTCCCCGATCCGGAGGGCGTCCGCGCCGGCGCCGGCCGTACGGATGTAGCGGTACGGGTTGATCAACGTCCACGGCGACGCGGCGTTTCCGGCCACCGCGCCGACGACCTCGCGCTGCCGGGCGACCCGGGCGATGTCGCCGAGCGCGTCGGTCTGGCGGGACCGCACGTATCCCAGGGCGGTCGGCCCGTCGGCCTCCTGGCAGCCCTTCTTGATGTCGAGGTTGGCCTTCGGGTCCTTCATCGCGGCCCTCGGACAGATCTCCACGCCCCCGACCGCGTCGACCATGCCGACGAACCCGCCGAAGCCGATCTCGACGTAGTTGTCCATCCGGAGCCCAGTGGCCTGCTCGACGGTGCGGACCAGGAGTCGCGGTCCGCCGTACGCGAACGCGGCGTTGATCTTCTCCTCTCCGTATCCGGGGACGTTGACGAGGGAGTCGCGCGGAAGCGACAGCAGGAGAGTCTTGCCGCCAAATCGCGGGACGTGCATGACCATGATCGTGTCGGTGCGCTGCCCGGAGGCGCTTCCGGTGGCGAACTCCTGCTTCTCCTCCTTCGACAGGCCCTCCCGGCTGTCCGATCCGACGAGGAGGTAGGTCGCACCAGGGGTGTCGGCGGGGCGGTCGACCGAGGGCTCGGCGTCGACCTTCTCGATCTTCGACCAGGCCCAGATCGGAACCGCGACCAGCAGCAGCACCCAGAGGAGGATCACCACGAGCACGATGCGCCCCCAGTGCCGCCGCCTGCGCGGAGGCGCAGCCGCGGCGCGCGGCGGGCGGGCGGGGGCGCGTGGCGGCTGCTCATACGGTCGGGGTCGCGGCCTCGTCGGCATCACCCGGGTCCGATCCGGCTCGCCGGCGTCGGCCGCGGCGTACGGGTCGGCCGACGTCCGTATCCGCTGGGTGGCATCGCTGTCGTCCTGCGGCTCGCCGTACAGCCAGCCGTATTCAGGTTGCTCACCGCCCTCGGGGCGGTTGCGCGGATCGGGGCGCTCGGGCATGACACGTAACGCTACCTGCCCAGTTCAACGGCGAGTATGCGTCCACCGAGTGTCTCGGCGGGATTCCGGCGTGCCGTGACGTGAGTTACTGATGTTACTGGTGATACTTACAATCGGCCCTCAACCCGGCATATCGACACGAAGGGATGCGCATGACACGGTCGCCGGCGTCTCGGGTCGCCGAAACCACGGAGCAGATGCGCTCGGCGCGGGTGCGGTTCCGGCGGTCCCTCACGCTGCTGGTGATGACCCTGGTGATGCCCGGATCCGCCCAGCTGCTCACCGGAAACCGCACGGTCGGCCGGATCGTGCTGCGGATCTGGCTGGGCCTCCTGGCGACTGTCGGCCTGCTGGTCCTGGCCGGGCTGGCCTGGCCGGGCGTGATCTCCGAGCTGCTGTTCAGCCCGTTCGCGCTGGGCGTGCTGCGGGTCACGCTGGTCGCCTGCGCGATCGGCTGGCTGGTGCTGCTCATCGACGTGTGGCGGATCGGGGACCCGCTGCGGCTGCGCCAGCGGCAGCGGCTCGCGATCTCGTCACTGCACGGCGTGCTATGTCTCCTTCTCCCCGGAATGTTGTTGTTCGCCGCCCACCTGGTATCGGTCCAGCGCTCGCTGGTCGTCGACATGTTCGGCAGCGGCCTGGTCTCGGACACCGAGGCCGGCCGCTACAACGTCCTGCTGCTCGGCGGTGACGCCGGAGCGGGACGCGAGGGCATGCGCCCGGACAGCATCACGGTCGCCAGCGTGGACGAGGAGACCGGCCGGACGGTCCTGTTCGGCCTGCCCCGCAACCTGGAGGACGTCCCGTTCCCGGAGGACACGCCGATGCATGACGCGTTCCCCGACGGGTTCGACTGCGACGAGTGCTACATCAACTCCCTCTACACGTGGGCCACCGACCACGAGAGGCGGTTCCCGGACGACGTGGGCGACGTGGGTGCGTGGGCGACGAAACGGGCCGTCGAGGAGATCACCGGGCTGAAGATCAACTACTACGCGATGGTGGACCTGCGCGGTTTCCAGAAGCTGGTCGACGCGGTCGGCGGCGTCACCCTGGCCGTGCCCGAACGGATCCCCATCGGCGGCGTGGGCGCCCCGATCACCGGGTGGATCGAGCCCGGCCGCCGGCACCTCGACGGGTTCGAGACCCTGTGGTTCGCGCGCAGCCGGGCGACGTCGGACGACTACGCGCGGATGGCGCGGCAGAAGTGCGTGATGAACGCGATGCTGACCCAGCTCAGCCCGATGAAGGTGCTCACGAACTTCCAGGAGATCGCCGACGCCGGCAGGCAGGTGGTCACGACCGACGTACCCGCGCAGGAGCTGAACGAGCTCCTCGACCTTGCCCGGACGGCACGGCGGCTTCCGGTCAGGTCGGTGTCCTTCGTGCCGCCCAAGATCGAGACGTACGATCCGGACTACGACGAGATCCGGGACATGGTTGACACGGCCGTCGAGCGGGCGGAGAAGGCGGACGACGCGGACGGCGAGTCCGGGTCCGGCCCGCGGACGAAGCACAAGCGCCCGGGGCAGACCGCGCCGCAGGGCCGGATCAACGAAAGCAACGACATCGCGAGCGCCTGCGGCTGACCGCCGTACGCCGTGCCCAGGCGACACCTGCGGCGGCCATCGCATAGTGTTCGTGGTCGGAATCGTTCTCGGCGGGAGGCGCGACGTGGCTGGCGAGCATCGGGTCGTGGCCGTCGTGGTCACCTGGAACCGCCGCGATCTGCTCGAAGAGTCTCTCGAAGCGCTGGAGAAGCAGCACCGGCCGCCCGACCGGGTCGTGGTGGTGGACAACTGCTCGACCGACGGCACGGCCGACATGGTGCGTGAGCGGCACCCGCACGTCGACCTGGTCACGCTCGCGACCAACACCGGAGGAGCCGGCGGGTTCGCCGTCGGCATCCGGCACGCGCTCGCGGCGGACGCCGACCTGCTGTGGCTGATGGACGACGACACGGTCCCGGAGCCGAGTGCGCTGGAGGCCGCGATCGAGGCGTACGACGGGTATCCCGGTGACACCCGGCCCAGCCTGGTGGCCTCCCGGGTGGTGTGGACCGACGGGCGGCCGCATCCGATGAACACGCCGCGACGCAAGCCCGGTGCCCGCCGGGGCGAGCTGGACGCGGCGGCCGCCGTGGGAAGCATCCCGGTCCGGTCGGCGTCGTTCGTCTCGGTGCTGGTCGATGCCGCCCGGGTCCGCGAGCGCGGCCTGCCGATGGCGGCGTACTTCCTGTGGAACGACGACTTCGAGTACACCACGCGGCTGATCCGCGGCGGCCGCGGAATCATCTGCCCGGCCAGCGTCGCCGTACACAAGACGAAGGTGTTCGGGGCAACCGAGGCCGACCCGGGGGAGCGGTTCTACTTCGAGGTCCGCAACAAGGTGTGGACCCTCGCCCGCAGCCGCGGTCTCTCCGTTCCGGAGAAGGTGATGTACGGCGGGTCGGCGGTGCGGCGCTGGGCTCGCACCTTCGCCGGGTCGGACGACCGCCGTACGCTCCTTCGCGGACTGCGGCGAGGTCTCGCGGACGGCGTGCGCACGGCCCCCACCCCGACCGAGGACATCCTCGCGGGTCTTCGGACTCCTCCGCGCGAACCCGGGACGACCCGGTGAGCGATGCGCGGTTCTCGCTCCTGATGTCGGTATGGGCCGGCGATCGGGCCGACTACGTCACCGCCGCCGTGCGGAGCACCGTACACGAGCAGTCCCTCCGGCCGGACGAGGTCGTGATCGTGCGGGACGGCCCGGTCGGCGCCGACGTGGAGACGGTGCTCAAGGAGCTGGCCGCCGACAGCCCGGCGCACGTGACCGTGGTCGAGCTTCCGGAGAATCTCGGGTTGGGCCCGGCGCTGGACACCGGTCTGCAGAAATGCACGCACGCCATCGTGGCCCGGATGGACGCCGACGACATCAGCCTGCCGCATCGGTTCGAGCGGCAGCTGCCGGTGATCGAGTCCGGCGCCGACATCGTGGGTTCGGGGTTGCTGGAGTTCGGCGACGGCCCGGACGACATCGTTGGCCGGCGCATTCCGCCGACGGACCCCGAGCAGATCCGCTCGCGATCGCGGTTCGCGGACCCGTTCAACCACCCGACGGTGGTCTACCGGCGCGACGCCGTTCAGGCGGCGGGCGGTTACCAGGACCTGCCCCTGATGGAGGACTACCTGCTGTTCGCCAAGATGATCGCGGGCGGTGCGAACGTGGCGAACCTCGCCGAGCCGCTGGTCTGCTACCGGGTCGGTGCGGGAGCCTATGCGCGCCGCGGAGGCGTTAGTCTGTTCCGGTCCGAGGTGCGGCTGCAGCGTCGCTTCCGTGAGTTGGGATTCACCACGCGGGGGCAGTACCTTCGCAACGTCGTGATCCGCGGGGGCTACCGTTTGATTCCGGAGGTCGTACGCCGTGCCGCCTATCAGAGGTTGATCGCGTCGTACGGTGAACGGCGGAGTCGGGACTGATCGGCTCCCTTAGTGTGAGTGTGGAGTGCTTGTGAACGTTGATCTCGTGGTCGTCGGCTCCGGTTTCTTCGGGTTGACGATCGCCGAACGCTCTGCCAACGAGCTGGGGCTGAAGGTCCTCGTCCTGGACCGCCGTCCCCACATCGGGGGCAACGCCTACAGCGCACCGGAGCCACAGACCGGTATCGAGGTGCACCAGTACGGCGCGCATCTCTTCCACACGTCCAACAAGCGGGTGTGGGACTACGCCAACCAGTTCACCGGCTTCACGGGCTACCAGCATCGCGTCTACACCTGCCACAACGGCCAGGTCTATCCGATGCCGATCAACCTCGGCACGATCAACCAGTTCTTCGACGCGGCCTACAGCCCCGACGAGGCGCGCGAGCTGATCAAGAAGCAGGCGGCGGAGCTGGGTGACAAGGAGCCCGAGAACTTCGTCGAGAAAGGCGTCTCGCTGATCGGCCGGCCGCTTTATGAGGCGTTCATCGCGCACTACACAGCGAAACAGTGGCAGACCGATCCCGCGGAGCTGTCCGCCGACATCATCTCGCGGCTGCCGGTCCGCTACACCTACAACAACCGCTACTTCAACGACACCTACGAGGGTCTGCCGGTCAACGGTTACACCGCGTGGCTGGAGACGATGGCCGACCACGACAACATCGAGGCGCAGCTCGACACCGATTTCTTCGATCTGCGCGGCGACATCCTGGGCAACGTGCCGGTGGTCTACACCGGTCCGGTGGACCGCTACTTCGACTACCAGGAAGGAGAGCTGTCCTGGCGCACGCTCGATTTCGAGCTGGAGGTCAAGAGCACCGGGGATTTCCAAGGTACGTCGGTGATGAACTACCCCGACGAGGACGTGCCCTTCACCCGGATCCACGAGTTCCGGCACTTCCACCCCGAGCGGGACTGGTATCCGAACGACAGGACCGTGATCATGCGGGAGTTCTCCCGGTTCGCGGACAAGGGCGACGAGCCCTACTACCCGATCAACACCGCCGAGGACCGCGAGCGGCTGTTGGCGTACCGCGACCTGGCGAACAAGGAGCCCATGGTGCTGTTCGGCGGCCGTCTCGGCACGTACAAATACCTCGACATGCACATGGCCATCGGCTCGGCGCTGTCCATGTTCGACAACAAGCTGCGTCCGCACTTCGCCTCGGGTGCACCGCTGGCGAGCGGAGGCGTAGCCGAGTGACCGAGGCCACCGCGTCGGGTCCTCGCTCTCTTCAGCTCACGGTCTTCCCCGCGGGGGATGCTGCGGGGCTGCTGCCCCTGTACGTCGAGGGTCCGGCGCGTCCGGAGCGGGTTCTGGATCGCCGGCGTTGCCTGGTGCCGGCCGGCGAGACGGCGTCGTTCGCGACTTACTACAACGCGTTCCCGGCGGGTTGGTGGCAGCACTCGACCAGCATCACCGACCTCGAGCTTCGGGTCTCGCTCAGTGCGGGAGCGACCGTGGACGTCTTCCGCAGCGACCCGGCCGGTGCCGTCTTTCCGGTGGCCTCGGTTCTTGCCGAGGAGCCCGGCGAGGTCGTCGTACCGCTCGTGCTGAAGGGGTTCGACGACGGCGGATGGCTGTGGTTCGAGCTGCGCGCCGGGTCCGCGGATGTCGAGCTGTGGTCGGCGGCCTGGGTCACGCCCGGGCCGGACGCCGGAGCCGGTGTGTGGTCCCATACGGCGGCGCTGGGCATCACCACGTTCGACCGGACGGACTCGTGCGTGGCGCTGCTCGGGCAGATCGCCGACGACCAGGGGCTGCGCGAGTGCCTGGACCGGGTGTACGTCGTGGACCAGGGCGGCGACCGGCTGCGCGACCATCCCGGCTTGGAGGACGTGGGCGCCCGGCTGGGTGAGCGGCTCGCGCTGATCGAGCAGCCCAACCTCGGGGGATCCGGCGGGTTCGCCCGCAGCCAGCTGGAGTTCCTTGACTCGGGGTCGGCGGATTTCCTAGTACTGCTTGACGATGACGTGATCCTGGAGCCGGAGGCGGTACGCCGGGCCGTGGTCTTCGCCGCGTACTGCGACGAGCCCACGATCGTCGGCGGTCACATGCTCTCCAGTCAGTGGCCGACCCGGCTGCACGCGATGGCGGAGCGGGTCGACCCCCGGCGGTTCTGGTGGGGTCCGGTCGACGACCGGCACCGCAACCACGACCTCGCCGAGCGCGGCTTGCGGCAGACCCCGTGGTTGCACCGACGCGTCGACGCCGACTACAACGGCTGGTGGATGTGCCTCATCCCCAGGCTGGTGCTGGAACGGGTCGGCCTGGCCCTGCCGGTGTTTCTCAAGTGGGACGACGCGGAGTTCGGTCTGCGCGCCCGGCGGGCGGGCCATCGGACGGTCACCCTGCCGGGAGCCGCCGTCTGGCACGCCGCGTGGGACGACAAGGACGACTCGATCGGCTGGCAGGCCTATTTCCACGAGCGGAACCGGGTGGTCGCGGCACTGCTGCATTCACCGCACCGGCACGGGGGCGACCTTGTCCGGGACCTGTTCCTGCATCACGTCAAGCACCTCGTCGCGATGCGCTACTCCACCGCGGCCTTGCGGCAGCGGGCGCTGGCCGACGTGCTGGAGGGACCGGAGCGGCTGCACGATGTCCTGGACACCGGGCTGTCGCGGGTCCGGCGGCTCCGTTCGTCCTACCCGGACGCCGACGTGCACCCACACGCCGGCGACTTCCCGCCGGTGCGGTCCGCCACCGGCCGGGCGGCGCGCTCCGCCCGCGGCGGGATGTGGGGCAACGCGGCCCGGGGTGTGTTCCGCCAGTTCCTGCCCCCTTCGCGGGAGGCCGGGGCGCGTCCGCAGGTGCTGTTGCGGCACGGTGAGGCACACTGGTCACGACTGCTGCACTACGACTCCGCGGTCGTCGAGCTGGCCGACGGGGCCGGTTTCGCCTGGCACCGGCGGGATCGGCGTGAGTTCGCCCGGATGGTACGCCGCAGCGCCACGCTGAGCGCCAGACTTGTTCGGGAGTGGCCGCGGCTGGCCGAGCGGTACCGCGCGGAACAGGCCGAGCTGGTCTCCCCGGAGGGGTGGCGGCAAACATTCGAGCGGGTGAGGAGGTCTCATGGCCACGAGTGACTCGGTGCCCGCGCCGTCCTTACGGGATCCGGGATACGGCGGCGGGCTGGTCGACGTCTTCCGTCACCGGCACCTGCTGAAATTGCTGGTACGCAAGGAAATTCGGGTTCGTTACCAAGGCTCCGTACTAGGCATGGGCTGGAGCTACATCAAGCCCCTCGCACGGTTCAGTGTCTACTTCGTCATCATCGGAATCATCCTGGGGATGAACCGGGCGATCCCGAACTTCGCCGTGCACATCGTCGCGGGCATGGCGCTCGTCCACTTCTTCACCGAGGCGTTCTCCTCGACGACGAACTCGGTGTGGCGGAACCGCTCGCTGGTCCGCAAGATCTTCCTGCCCCGGGAGATGTTCCCGGTGTCGGCGCTGCTGGTGTCGGCGGTCAACCTCGTGCCCGGCCTGGTCATCCTGGCCATCGTCGCCGGAGTCACCGGGTGGCATCCGACCTGGGACGTCGTACCGTCATTCCTCCTCGGGTTCGCGATCATGGCCACGTGGGGCATGGCCCTCGGCCTGCTGCTGAGCGGCTTCAACGTCTACTTCCGGGACTTCTCCAAGGTGGTCGAGGTCATCATCGTGCTGATCCCGTGGTCGACGCCGATGATCTACTCGCTCGACCTGGTCCGGAACGCGTTCGCGGGGCGGCCGGACTGGATGATCGAGCTGTATCTCGCCAACCCGTTGGTCGAGGCGGTGATGCTCTCCCAGCAGGCGTTCTGGAGCCCGACCGTCGATCAGCGCGACGATCTGACCGCCTCCGAGCAGGCGTCCCTGGAGATGGCGCCGCACCTGTACGAGCGCGGGCTGATCATCGTGGCCATCGGCCTCCTGTTGTTGTGGTTCGCGCAGAAGGTGTTCACCCGGCTCGAGGCAAGTTTCGCGGAGCAGCTGTAGATGACGTCGTCAATCGTGATGGATTCGGTGAGCAAGCAGTTCACGCTGCGGCACGCCAAGACGCTCAAGCGCATGGTGATGCGGGCCGCCAAGGGCAAGCCGCTGAAGGACAGCTTCTACGCCGTACGCGACGTCTCCTTCGAGGTCGAGCAGGGCGAGTCGATCGGCCTGATGGGGCACAACGGCTCGGGCAAGACCACGCTGCTCAAGCTGGCCTCCGGCGTCATGCGGCCGGACGAGGGAGAGGTGCGTGTCCGCGGGCGGATCGCCGGGCTGGTCGAGCTCGGCGCCGGCTTCCACAACGACCTCACCGGCCGGGAGAACGTCTTCCTGAACGCGGCGATCCTCGGCATGAGCGAGAAGGAGACGCGGACGAAGTTCGACCAGATCGTCGACTTCGCCGGAGTCGAGAGGTTCATCGACACCGAGATCCTGCACTACTCGTCCGGCATGCGCATGCGACTCGGCTTCGCGATCGCGGTCGAGGCTCCCGGTGAGGTGTTCCTGATCGACGAGGGCCTCGCGGTCGGAGATGCGCCGTTCAAGAAGAAGTGCATCACCAAGATCAAGGAGCTCAACCAGGTCGAGGGCCGCACGATCTTCCTGGTCAGCCACAGCGTCAAGCAGGTCCAGCGGATCTGCGACCGTGCCCTCGTGCTGGAGCAGGGATCCCTCGCCTTCGACGGCACCCCCAAGGAGGCGGTGAAGTTCATGCGAGGCGACGAGGACCTCGAGGACGAGGACCCGCTGGACTTCTAGCGGCGCTTCACGCAACGCTCGATCAGGCGGCCTAGTGTTGCCAGGCCCGCCAGGCGGAGTCGACGATCGCGGCGAGGTCGTTGGTGGCCTTCCAGCCCAGTGTCGACTCGATGCGGGACACGTCGGCGACGAGGGTCGCGGGGTCGCCGGGGCGGCGTTCCGCCACCGTCGGCGTGACCTCCAGCGAGGTGGAACCCGCGATCTGGTCGAGCACCTTGGTGACCGATGCGCCGTGACCGGTGCCGACGTTGAACACGTCGTACGGCTGGTCGTCGCGGTCGAGGTAGTCCAGCGCGGCGAGATGGGCGTCCGCGAGATCGAGGACGTGCACGTAATCGCGGATGCAGGTGCCGTCCGGTGTGGGGTAGTCGTTCCCGAACACCGAGGGCTGGCGGCCACTCGTCAGCGCCTGCAGGGCGATCGGGATCAGGTTGAATACACCGGGGTCGCCGAGGTCCGGCCATCCGGCTCCGGCGACGTTGAAGTAGCGCAGGTTGACCGATCGCAGCCCGTACGCCGTCCCGGCGGCCCGGATCATCCACTCGCACGCCAGCTTGCTCTCGCCGTACGGGTTGATCGGGCTGGGCGTGACGTCCTCGTCGAGCAATGTGCCCTCGGGGACGTCCGGCATGCCGTACGTCGCGGCCGACGACGAGAACATCATCTTGGACACGCCGGCCTGCTCCATGGCCTGCAGGAGGTTCGCGGTGCCGCCGACGTTCTGGTGGTAGTACCAGGCCGGACGCTTGACCGACTCGCCGACCTGCTTCTTGGCCGCGATGTGGATCACCGACTGCACCCCGTGCTCGCCCATGGCCGCGGCCAGCTTCTCCACCGAGTCGTCGCGGGCCAGGTCGATCACGGCCAGGGACGCCTCGCCGATCCGGTCGCGCTCGCCGGTGCTGAGATCGTCGACCACCACCACCTGGTCACCGCGCTCCTGCAGGAGGCGGACCACGTGCGAACCGATATAGCCGGCGCCGCCGGTCACCAGAACAGACATGGGCGCCACCTTAGCCGGGCTGCCAAAGCCTGGTGCCGACCCGCTCCTGCCGGGCGAGTTCGTCGATCATGGCCTCGTAGCCGTTGCGTACCAACACGACCGAGCCGTCGCTCACCATCGGCGCGAGCACGCCGATGACGAACCCGACGAGGGACGCGGGATTGAGGTGCGTGAGGAGGCGGCCGGCCTGCTGGATCCCGAGGCGGCCGGCCTGATGCCGGGCCTCACCCAGGAGCTCGCCTTGCGGGTGCGCGAACTCGCCGTCGTGCACGAGTGGGGTCTCGGAGTCCGGTGGCCGCGACGGGACGAACACGTCGTCCTGGGACAGGACCTCGGGTCCGTAGTCGAGCACGCCGTCGGGCAGTTGCCCGACGAAGCCGCGCACCATCGGGTCCAGCGAGAGCGCCACCACGCGTGCCGCGGTGGCGGCCGCGGCAGTGTCGAGGGTCTCCGGCCCGCACACGATCACGTCCGCCTTGGTGATCCGCGCGGTGTCCGGATAGCCGCTGACCACCGAGCCGCAGGCGGCGCCGGCGCACATCCACACCGCGGACAGCCAGTGCGTCGGCAGCCAGAGCGCGACGTGGGTGTCCGGTCCGGCGTCCAGCTCGTTCTGCAGCAGGTTCGCGGTCTTGGCCACCCAGTTCTCGAATGACTTGACCGAGAGCTCGGTGCGCTCGCCGGTCGCTCCGTCGTAGAACGTGACGAACGGGCGTGCGGGGTCCTTGTCGAGCATGCTGGACATCAGGTCGGGCACCGTGGTGGTGGTCATGCGCCGAGCTTAGAGGCGGGTGCCCGAGATGCACGCATGCGTCGCCGTAGTGTTCTGCCCGTGGAGGCGATTCTCGTGGCCGGCGGCCTGGGGACGAGGTTGCGGCCGCTCACCGAGACCCGCCCCAAGCATCTGTTGCCGGTCGCCGGGGTACCGTTCCTCACCCACCAGATCGTCAAGCTGGCGCGGTCGGGAGTACGGCGGATCGTGCTCGCGACGTCCTACCGCGCCGAGGAGTTCGAACCGGTCTTCGGCGGCGGCGAGGAGTTCGGCGTACGACTGGACTACGTCACCGAGAACGAGCCCCTGGGCACGGCGGGAGCCCTGCGCAACGCGGCCCGGGTCCTCGAGAGCGGGCCCGAGGACCCGGTGGTCGCACTCAACGGCGACATCCTGTCCGGGCACGACATCGCGAACCAGGTGGAGCACCACGAGGCCGCCGCGGCCGACGTCACGCTGCATCTCGTGGAAGTGCCCGATCCCCGGCCGTTCGGGTGCGTGCCGACCGACGACGCAGGCCGGGTGCTCGCGTTCATGGAGAAGTCGCCCGAGCCGGTCAGCCGGCAGGTCAACGCCGGGTGCTACGTGTTCCGTCGCCGCGTGCTCGACGAGATACCGGCCGGGCGGCCGGTGTCGGTGGAGCGGGAGACCTTCCCGGACCTGCTGGCGGGTGGATGTCTCCTGCTGGGTCATGCCGAGTCGGCGTACTGGCTGGACGTGGGTACGCCGGAGGCGCTGATCAGGGCCTCGTCCGACGTGGTCCGTGGCGTCGCCCGTTCACCGGCGTACCCGCTGCCTCCGGGTGAGCGGTTCCTCGCGGCCGACGCGGAGGTCGACCCGGGCGCCTCGGTGAGCGGCGGCAGCGCGATCGGGCAGCGGGCACGGATCGGGCCCGGGGCGGTCGTCGACGGCGGCGTGATCTTCGACGACGCGGTGGTCGAGTCCGGAGCGGTCGTCCGGCACAGTGCCGTCGCGGCGCACGCGACCGTGGGCGCGCGGAGCCGGCTGTACGGTGCGGTCGTCGGCGAGCGCGCGCAGGTGGGGTCGGACCGCGAGCTGTCCGACGGCGTGCGGATCCCGCCCGGTACGCGGGTCTAGAGGAACCCGGCGCCGGGTTCGCGGGCCTCGGACTGCGGGTAGTCCTCCATGAACTGCTCGACGACCGCGCCGGACGGTCGCTCGCAGTACCGGCTGACCGCGGTCTCCTCGCCCTGCTGGTTGTTCTCGGGGTCGACCCACCAGTGGGTCAACGCGAGATGCTTGCCGTTCGGGAGGTCGCCGCGGTCTTCGCTGGTCCAGGGCACGGCGATGAACGCGTTCGCCGGGTCGCGTTCATTGCCGTCGTACTTCTTGGCGATCGCCTGGATCTGGACCATCGCCTCGCTGTCGTCGGCGATGGTCTCGTCGTACCAGAGGATGCTGTAACCGTGCTCGAGGTTGTGCACGAGCCGCTCGACATCGGGACGGTCATCGGCGGTGTAGAACGTGCGCGCGAACCGTTCCCACTGGTCCCAATGCGGGCCGGACGCGGGTGGGGTGTCCGGATACTCGATCGGCTGGCCGTCCGGTATGTGCTGCCCGCCGCCGGAGGCCGGCTTCTGCTCCACCGGGTCGCAGCCCGCCTGTGCCTCGGTGGCGCCGATCTCGGAGATCGGGTCCTCGGCCCGTTGCTCGGCCTGCCGCTCGGCCTGGCGGTCCTGCCACAGAGACCATCCGGTGGCCCCGATGATGCCGAGCGCGATCACGGCGATCACGGAGCTGAAGAGCAGCATGCGCTTGCGCTCCGCGGACTTCCGTTCCCGTTCGAGCCGCTCGATCCGGGCCCGGCGTTCCTGTGCCTTGCTGGACTTGCCCACCTGAGTTTGCTTTCTGATCGTCGCTGTGGCCTGGTCAGTTTAGTTTCGTGGAGTACGCCGCCGAAGCGTGACATGGCAGCGGCCGTCGTCCCGCCCGTCCTCGGCCACCACCCAACCAGATGCGGCGGCGATCGCGCACACCCGCTCCAGCGCGGCGGCGGTCCGCGGGTCGTCGGCTCCCCGGATCCGCACCAGCGTGTCACCGTCCAGGTCGGCGGCGAGCCCGGCCGCGTCCGCGAGTTCGAGGATCTCCGGGACGTCCCGGCCGCGGGCGCCGAGCGCCTCGAGCGCCCGGTCGTCGTCTCGGCGTACGGCGGCCACCACCGCGTCCTGCGCCCCGAGTGCGAAGAGGTCGCCGGCGTCGTCGCGGATCAGGGCGTCCGCGCCCGGTCCGTCGTCCTCCGGCGCGAGGACGTACTCGCCGAGTCCGCGCAGCACGGCCGCCGGGCAGTGGTCGAGCTTTCCCATCACGAGGTCCGCGAGCCCGGCGATCTCGTCCGCGACCGCGGGCGCGGTGACGTCGAGGGTGTTTCCGTGGCGATCGGTCATGCCGGCGTGGTCGACGTACGCCGGCAGCCCGGCACATCCGATCGCGATGTCGGTCTGGCCGAGCCGCCACGGTCGCCCGGCGGTGTCGGAGATGACGACCGCGACGTTGCGGCCGGGGTCCCGGCGGATCGCCCTCCGCAGCCGGCGCGCGCTGGCGTCCGGGTCGAGCGGCAGCAGCACGACGGTCCCCGGTTTGGTGTTGCTGGCGTCGACGCCAGCGGCGGCGAGCGTGATGCCGTGGCGGGTGCGCGCGATCACGGTCTGCTCCCGGCGCGCCACCACCCGGGCGGTCTCGTCGACGACCGCCTCCTCCCGGCCGGAGGCGACCACCCGGGCCTCGGACTTGCTGACCACCTTGCTGGTCACGACCACGATGTCGCCGTCGTACAACGGGCCCGCGTGCCGGACCAGCATGCTCGCGAGGTCGTCGCCCGGATACACCTCGGGTAGGCCGTCCACACCGGTCGCGGTGATGCCGCGGCTCATCGGCGTACGTCCTGAGCCAGCGTGAGCGCCTGTGCGGCCATCCCGGCCGTGGCGGCGACGTCGGTCATCATCAGCGGTATGGCGCGGCAGGCGATGCCCGCGGACTGCACCTCGACCACGCTCGCCTCGTCGCTGGAGTCGACCAGCCATCCGTCGATGACGCCGCCGCCCGTCCGCGCGCCGTAATGCCGGGCGACCGCGCCGGCCGTCGCCTCCACGCCGATCGCGGCCAGGACGGCGTCGGCCATCCCGCGCACCGGCCGGTTCGCGACGATCGGGGACACCCCGACCACCGGCGCCCTCGTGGAGAGCACCGCATCCCGGATCCCGGCGACTCCCAGGATGGTCCCGACCGAGACCACCGGGTTGGAGGGTGGAACCAGCAGGACGTCGGCATCCCGGATCGCTTCGAGTACGCCGGGCGCCGGCTTGGCGTCGTCGCCTCCGACGACGACGATCCCCCGGGCCGGGACCTTCGCATGGAGGCGTACCCAGTACTCCTGGAAGTGCACCGCACGCCGGCCCGAATGGCTGGCGGGGTCGTCGATCACGACATGGGTCTCCGCCCGGTCGTCCGACATCGGGAGCAGCCGGATCTGTGTCGAGTGACGCGTCGGCCACCGGGTGGCCAGGGCCGCGGTGACCGCGGACAGCGGATACCCCGCGCCCAGCATCTGGGTCCGCACGATGTGGGTCGCCAGGTCGCGGTCGCCGAGTCCGAACCAGGTGGGCTCCACGCCGTACGCCGCGAGCTCCTCCTTGGCGTGCCAGCTCTCGTCGCGTCGTCCCCAGCCGCGAGCCTCGTCGATGCCGCCGCCGAGGGTATACATCACCGTGTCGAGATCAGGGCATACCCGAAGGCCGAACAGCCACATGTCGTCGGCAGTGTTGACGATGACGTCCAGCCGGTGCTGTGACCCGGGAGCCGGCGGTACGGTGTCCAGATGGGTGAGTAGCCCACGCAGGAACCGCGCTCCGCCGATTCCCCCACTCAGTGCGGTGACTCGCATGCGGACTAGTCTCCCCCGTGGCCCTTCGTTGTGGGACGCTGCCATACGCAAACCGCACTCAGCATGGGAGTAACTGTGGTCACCGAATCGACCAAGAAGCTCCGCGAGCTGTTCGCCTTCGTCCTCTTGGGCATCGTGTTCGTGGAGATCGTCGCCGTCATCCCGATGTGGTTCAAGGACGAGTTCGCCGGGTTCTCCTCCGCGGCGGTCGTCACCAGCGGGATGTTCGCCAGTCCGGTGCTGATCGGACTGGTGGTCCTGGCGGTCGCGATCGTGACACACATGGGTGAGCCGAGCGGCAACGCGCGGTCCGTCACGACTCTGGCTGTCGTACTTCTCGTGGTGATGGTGTTCCTGACCCTGATCTCGTGGATCTCGGGTCTGACCGACGAGACGGCGCCGCGGGCCCTCGGGGCGAACGTCGTGTTCGGCGGCATGTTCGGCGCCGGCAAGATCACCGGGTCGATCCTGGTACTGGCGAACGTCGTGCTCGCCGGTGTCGGCATCTGGTGGGCGCTCGTGACCCTCCAAGCGTTGCCGGCTCCGGTCAAGGCGCCGACGCCGGCCCAGCAGCCTCAGCAACCGTGGGGTCAGCCGGGTTATGGCCAGACCGGCATGGCCTGGGGTGCTCAGCAGCAGCCGCCGCAGGGTTGGGGACCGCCGCCGCAGCAGCCCGGCTGGGGTCAGCCGGCGCCACCGCAGCCGGGGTGGGGTCAGCAGCCGAGTCCCGCGGCGTGGGGTCAGGCGCCTGAGCAGGCGCCGCCGCCGCAGCAGCCCGCCTGGGGTCAGCCGGCGCCACCGCAGCCGGGGTGGGGTCAGCAGTCCGAGCCCGCGGCATGGGGTCAGGCGCCAGAGCAGGCACCGCCGCCGCAGCAGCCCGCCTGGGGTCAGCCGGCGCCACCGCAGCCGGGGTGGGGGCAGCAGCCCGAACAGCCCGAGTGGGGTCAGCAGCCGGAGCAGCCCGAGTGGGGTCAGCCGGAGACCGCGGGGTGGGGTCAGCAGCCCGAGCAGCCCGAGTGGGGCCAGCCGGAGACCGCCGAGTGGGGTCAACCGCCGGAGCAGCCGCAGGAGCCCGCCTGGGGACAGCCGGAGCCGGAGCCCGTACCGGAGGCCGAGCCCGCACTGGAGGCCGAGCCCGCACTGGAGGCCGAGCCCGCACTGGAGGCCGAGCCCGTAGCGGCGGTCGAGCCCGTGCCGGAGCCAGAGCCGGTGGCGGAGCCAGAGGCAGAGCCCGGGACGGAGGAACCGCCCGCGGCGGAAGCCGAGTTCATGGCCGTGACCGAGTTCGCGCCGCCGGAGGGTGCGGCCATACCGGACAGTGGACCCGTGCCGGAGAGCGGGCCCGTGCCGGAGGGCGGGCCCGTGCCGGAGGGCGAAACGGCACCGGAGGAAGAGGCCGAGCCCGCCGATCACCGGCGGGAGCAACCGCCGCATGAGGGCGGTTGGTGGTCGCAGACCTGACCGGCGACGATCCGTCGCGTCGAAGGCCCATCCGGCAGTCCGGGTGGGCCTTCCGCCTGTACCACACGTAGTGAATTATGAAAAATGTCCGGCGTGTCGGCACAAATATCAGATGACGGCTTGACGGAACGGTATTGACGGGCATGTAATTTCACGTGTGTCGTTTTGTTGGCGCTCCGCGGCGTCGAACGCAAGGGCGACACGCCATGTGAAGCGAAGAAGAGGATTCACGGTGACGATCAGGGTCGAGGAGGCGAGCACCATGGATGAATTCGATGTGCTCGGCATAACAGTGACCGACGAACTCACCTGGCAGGAACGCGCGCTCTGCGCTCAAACCGACCCGGAGTCGTTCTTTCCAGAGAAGGGCGGGTCGACTCGGGAGGCGAAGAAGGTTTGTCTGTCGTGCGAGGTTCGTGGCGAGTGCTTGGAGTACGCCCTGCAACACGATGAGCGATTCGGTATCTGGGGTGGTCTGTCCGAGCGAGAACGCCGCAGGTTGAAGAAGCGCGCGGTGTGACGAGCATCGCCCGCATCGCGTCGAGGCGGATCGTCCCGTCGGTGTGATCCGCGAGCGGCTTCGTCTACGCTGTCCCCCGCGCGGATCACGTCGCGTTTCCGCGGCGTACCACCGCCACCGGGCCTCGTGACCAGGGGCTCCGGACAGCCCACCGACGAGTCGAGGTCTTCACGCCGGATGACGCACTCCGCTCCCGCAGCGTCGCGCCCACTCGTCACCGCAGTCCTGGTCGTCCATGACGGCGCGCGCTGGCTTCCCCGCCTGCTGGAGACGCTGACCGCACAACGGAGCCTTCCCGATCGCATCGTCGTGGTCGACACCGGAAGCACCGACGACTCACGGCGGTTGCTCGAATCAACCCTCGGGCCCCGTGCCATCGTCTCCGCGGACCGCGGCCTGGCGTTCGGCGACGCCGTACGGCTCGGCCTCGAACACCTGCCCCCCGATGGACACGATCCCGCCGGTGAGTGGCTGTGGATCCTGCACGACGACTGCCAGCTGGAGTCCGACACCCTCCACCACCTGCTGGCCTCCGTCCAGGCCGACCCGAAGCTGTCGATCGTCGGGCCGAAGGTCCGCGAGTGGCCACGGCGAAAGCGCCTGCTCGAGGTCGGCCTGACGGTCAGCGGGACCGCACGCCGCGTCACCGGCGTCGATTCGGGGGAGTACGACCAGGGCCAGCACGACGAGGTGAGCACCCGCCTCGCGGTCGCCAGCGTGGGCATGCTGGTACGTCGCGAGGCATGGGATCGGCTCGGGGGGTTCGACCCGGACCTCCGGCTGTTCGGCGAGGACGTCGACTTCGGGTGGCGAGCCGCGCGCGCGGGCCTGCGTACGGCGGTGTGCTCGCAGGCCGTCGTCTACCACGCCGAGGCCTCGGCACGCGGCCAGCGGGCGATCGAGGCGGTGCGCGGCCGGCCGCACCGGCTGGCCCGCGAGCATGCGCTCTACACCGTGCTGGTCAACTCGCCGGCCTGGAAGCTGCCGTGGTTATGGCTGCGGCTGACCGTGGGCTCGGTGCTTCGCGCCCTGGGTCTCGTGTTGGTCAAGGCGCCCGGCGCGGCCGCGGACGAGCTGGTCGCGCTGCTGGCGACCTGGGTAAAGCCGATGCGGCTGCTCCGCGGCCGGGTCAGACGCCGGCGCGCTCACCGCGTTCCGCACTCGGCGGTTCGCCCGTTGCTGGCGCCGTGGTGGGCGCCGTACCGGCAGGCGGTGGACCTGGTCGGCCAGGTGGTCGCCGAGGCCGTCGCGGCGGTCTCCGAACGTACCCGCAGGACGGCCCGCGGCGCTGAGACCGGACCGGTCGCCGACGAGGCGCAGAACCTCACCGCGCAACCGGGGATGGTGACCTGGCTGCTCGGCCGGCCGATGGCTCTGGTGGCGATCGGACTCGCCGTGCTGTCGCTGTTCGGCGGCGTCGACGTGGTCGGCCCCGGTCTGTTGCGCGGCGGGGCGTTGCTGCCCGCCGCGCCCGGCGCCGCCGATTGGTGGAGCCTGTACGGCGAGACATGGCATCCGGTGTCGACCGGAAGCGACCTTCCGGCACCGCCGTACGTCGCCGTCCTCGGCGGACTCGCGACCGTACTCCTGGGCAAGGCGTGGCTGGTGGTCGACCTGCTCATCGGCTTCTCCGTACCCCTGACCGCGCTGGCCGCCTACGCCCTCACCCGGAGGCTGGTCCGCTCGACGCCGGTCGCGATCTGGGCCGCGGTGAGCTACGCGTTGTTGCCGGTCCTGACCGGTGCTGTTTCGCAGGGCCGACTAGGAACCGTGGTGGCGACCATGGTCGCGCCGCTGGCCGCCCGCGGGCTGATCTCGACTGTGCGCGGCAGCGATCAGCAGCGCCGCTGGCGGGCGGCGGTGGGCGCCGGCCTGGTGCTCGCCGTGCTGACCGCCTTCGTGCCGGTGGCGCTCGGGATCGTCGCGATCGTGGCGATCGGCGTTTGGCTGCTGTTGACCGAGCCGTCGAGCGAGCGGGCGTGGGAGCTTCCCGCGCGCCTCCTCGTGGCTCTGGTGGTCCCGGTCGTGCTGCTGATGCCGTGGCTGCTGGAGCTCGGGACGGAGCTCTCGGCATGGTTCGGGGGCGAGGCGGGCTACGGCGAGCAGGTTGCGGCGGATCCCGCGTCCAGAGGGGACCTGCTGATGGGGCGGCCGGGCGGCGTCGGTGATGCGCCCGGCTGGGTCACCGTCGGTCTCGTGCTCGCGGCCCTGGCGGCGTTGGTCCGTACGGACCGTCGCCGGGGTGCTGTGCTGTGCTGGCTGGTGGCGGTCGGTGGACTGGTCGGCGTACTGCTGGCCCAGCGCCAGGACACCTGGCCCGGCTTCGCGTTGATCACGGTCTACGGCGCGCTGGTCTGCGCCGCCGCGCTGGCGGGCGACGGCTTGATGCAGCGCCTGACCGGGGTGAGCTTCAGCTGGCGGCAGCCGGTGATCGCCGGGGTCGCCGGGGTCGCCGGGCTCGTTCCGGTCGCGAGTCTGGCGTGGTGGCTGCTGGCGGACCCGGAGACGTTGGTGGAGCGGCGGGCTCCGGTCGACTTCCCGGTCTTCATGGCGGACCTCCAGCAGACCCCGGAGGCGCCCCGTACGTTGATCATCGAGGGCGGTACGGAGTCACCCCAGGCGCATCTGTCGCGCGAGGCGGGCATGTTCATCGGCCACGACGACGTCATCCCCGAACCGCCGGAGGAACTGCTCGAGCTGGTCGCCCGGCTGACCAGCGACCCCAGTGCCGAGGACGTGCGGATGCTGGCCGACCACGGTGTGGGCTTCATCCTGCTCCGGTCGTCCGACCCGGTCACCGTGTCCGCGATCGACAGTGGACCCGGTCTGACCCGGGCCGGTGCCCAGAGCCGCGCCAGCACGGCGTGGCGACTCGACGTGGCGGCCGGCTCGGTGCGGATCGTCGAGGGCAACGGGCTGGACGGCGGCTCCGGCGCCGTACTCCCCAGCTCGACCGGCGCCGTCCACGCCGAGCTTCCCGAGGGGAAGGGGGAGCGGTCGCTGGTCGTGGGCGAGCGGGAGGACCCGGGCTGGCGGGCGACCCTGGACGGCGACGGCCTGACGCCGGTCACGGTGGACGGATGGGGCCAGGGCTTCCAGCTGCCGGAGGGCTCCACCGGAGAACTGGTCGTCGAACACGACTCGGCTCGCGGCCGATGGCTCGCCGGCCAGATGCTGGTCCTGGTGCTCGTCGTCCTCATGTGCCTGCCCGGGAGGAGGGTCAGCCGTGGAGCGCTCTAGCCTGGCCGCCCTCCTCGTCGCCCCGTTGGCGGCGGTGCTGGTCTTCGCCAGTACGCCGGACGAGCCCGAGCCCTCCGACCGGCGGCCGGCCTCCGAGGTGCCGATCGAGCACGCGTCCCTCGCGTGCCCTGTCATGCCGCCGGGTAGCGAGTTCGGCTCGGCGACCGTGATCTCGCCCACCCTCGACGGTGCCGACGAACCAGTCTCGGACCTGCCCGAACGGCCGGTGGAGATCGGCTCCGGTCGCGCGAAGGCGGGCGCCCTCGACGGACGCGGCCGGGCCTGGACGGGCGCTCGGAGGAATGCCGTGCACGGTATCCGCGTGGAGGCCCAGGGTGCGCTGGCGGCCGGCCTCACCGGCGCGGCCGCCGCGGTGTACGACGGTGGGGAACGGCGCGGCCTGTTCGCGGCCGCATGCTCCGAGCCGGCGGCACGCTGGTGGTTCCCGAGTGCGTCGAGCAGTGCCGGGCAGACCGGTGTCCTGCAGCTGGCCAACGTCGACACGGGCGTCGCGGTAGTCGACCTGGCGTTCTTCGGTCCCGACGGTCCGGTAGAGCCCGCGGGCGAGTCGCGGGTCTCGGTGGGCCCGCGCCGGATGACGACGGTGCCGCTGGACGAGGTCATCCCCGGCGTCGGCGCGGTGAGCGTCGGGGTCTCGGCGAGCCAGGGACGCGTGGTCGCCTCGATGCTGGAGACGTCGACCGACGCGCTGGACCCCGCCGGGATCGACGTCATCCCTCCGGCCGCCGATCCGGCACGCCGCGTCGTGCTGACCGGGCTGCCCGGCGACAGCGCCCAGCACACCCTCTCGGTGGTCAATCCTGGGCAGCTCTCCGCGGTGGTCGACATCGAGATACTCGGGCAGCGGGGCGCGTTCACGCCCACGGACAAGGACTCCCTCCAGGTGCCGGGTGGCGGCGCGGTGAACATCCGGCTCGGCGACGTGCTCCAGGACCGGATGTCGGGGGTCCGGCTGACGTCCGACCTCCCGGTCACCGCCGCGGTACGTACCGCGGCCGGGACACCGCTGCGGGACACCGCGTTCGCGGTCGCCGGCGAGCCGCTCACGACCGGGGCCGCCGTACCGCTGCTGTCGAATGCGACCGGAACGCTCGTGGTCTCCGGTACCGAGCGGGCGCTGGTCCGGGTCAAGGTCGCGCGCGTGAACGCGAAGGGGAGGGTCGTGGGCCGGGCGAAGATCGACGTCCGCGGAGGGCAGACGGAGACCTGGCGGGTGAAGACGGGCCGTGGTACGGCGTACCTGCGGATCACCGCCGATCGGCCGGACCGGCTGGTCGCGGCCATGCACTGGACCCGTCCCGACGGCGGGGGGCGGATGGCGAGCACGGTACCGCTGCACCCACTCCGCCTGACCGTGGACCGGCCGCCGATCACCTACGACCCGGTCGAACCGTAGCGACGGCGAAGCCGCCCGGATCTCACCGGCTCAGCCGCCGTACCGCGGATCGACGTCGTAGGGGTCCATCTCGAGGAGCTCCGCGACCTGTTCGACGACCACGGCGAACACCAGCGCCGACAGCTCGGCCGGCTCCGCGGCGCGGTGCTCCAGCGGACGGCGGAAGAGGACGATCCGGTCCGGCGCCCGGCCCGAGGATCGGACCACGGTCGCCAGCGGGACCTCGGTGAGACTCCAGTCCTCGGGCAGCAGCGGAGCCTCCTCGACGCCGAACTCGACGCCCTCCAGCTCCGGATGCCGCTCGGTCGCCTCGTGCGCGACCGCGAGCACGAGGTCGTCGAACCGCTGCGCCGGCCCCAACGGGTAGTCGACGCCGAGCGGGGTGAGCGGTCCGGGCAGGGACAGGGCGCCGCGTACCCCGCGGTCGTGACGGTCCCGGCGTCCTCCCCTGCGCGGCGGCTGGGGACCGAGGCGCAAGGGGGCCGCGAGTCGCATGTCCCGAGCCTACGATGCACGGTACGGTTCCACCGTGAGCCTCGCCCGTCGTTGTTCGCGGACCGCATGCGCGCGTCCCGCGCGGACGACGCTGACCTACGTGTACTCCGACCAGACCGCCGTGCTCGGTCCGCTCGCGACGTACGCCGAGCCGCACTGTTACGACCTCTGCGAGGCGCACGCCGAGCGGCTGACCGCGCCGCGCGGCTGGGAGGTGCTCCGGCTGGCGCCCGACCCGGATGCCGCCGGTCCCTCGAGCGACGATCTCGAGGCACTGGCGAATGCCGTACGCGAGGCGGCCCGCCCCCGGCCGGACGCCGTCGAGCCCGCCGGCACGGTCGAGATCGGCCGGCGCGGCCATCTCCGGGTCCTGCGCTCGACCGACTCCTGACCCAGGTAGGTAGGGTCAGGCGTGACGTGCACCCGGTCGCCGAGGAGCTGAGGAGCCAGCCGCATGCCTGACCTGTCGGCCATCTTCAAGGCCTACGACATCCGCGGCGTCGTGCCCGACCAGCTGGACGGGGACGTCGCCAGGCATGTCGGCGCGGCGTTCACCGCGGTCCTCGAACTGAGCGAGGGTGGCGCGGTCGTCGTCGGTCGCGACATGCGGCCGTCGTCCCTGCCGCTCGCCGCGGCGTTCGCCGAAGGGGTCGCCGGTCGCGGGTTCGACGTCGTCGACATCGGGCTGGCGTCCACCGACCAGCTCTACTTCGCGTCGGGGAAGCTCGGGCTGCCGGGGGTCATGTTCACCGCGAGCCACAATCCGGCCCGGTACAACGGGATCAAGCTGTGCCGCGCGGGCGCGGCGCCGGTCGGCGAGGACTCCGGTCTGGCGGAGATCCGGCGGCTGGTCGAGCAGGACGACGTACCCGGCGCCGCCGAGCACACCCGCGGCGGCCGGATCGAGCGCGGCGACGTGCTCGCCGACTATGCCGAGTACCTGCACTCCCTCGTGCCGGTCTCGGGCCGCCGGCTCAAGGTGGTGGTGGATGCCGGCAACGGTATGGCGGGGCACACCGTGCCGGCGGTGTTCGCCGATCTCGATGTCGAGCTGCTGCCGTTGTATTTCGAGCTCGACGGGAATTTTCCCAACCACGAAGCAAATCCGATCGAGCCGGAGAACCTGCGCGATCTGCGGCGCGCGGTCGTGGACAGCGGGGCGGACCTCGGGCTCGCGTTCGACGGAGACGCCGACCGGTGTTTCGTGGTCGATGAGCGCGGTGTGGTCGTCACGCCGTCCGCCCTGACCGCGATGATCGCCGTGCGCGAGCTGGCCCGGGAGCCGGGCGCGACGGTGATCCACAACCTGATCACGTCCAGGGTCGTCGCCGAGGTCGTCCGCAGCCATGGCGGCAAGCCGGTGCGCAGCCGGGTCGGTCATTCGTTCATCAAGCAGACGATGGCGGACACCGGCGCGATCTTCGGCGGCGAGCACTCCGGTCATTTCTACTTCCGGGACTTCTGGCGGGCCGACTCCGGGATGCTCGCCGCGCTGCACGCCATGGCGGAGCTGGCCGCGAGCGACGGTCCGATGTCCGCGCTGGTGGCGGAGTTCACGCCGTACGCCGCATCCGGCGAGATCAACAGCACCGTCGACGACCTGCGGGCGGTGATGTCCCGGGTCGAGTCGGCGTACGCCGGGGAGGACGGCACCACCATCGACCACCTGGATGGGCTGACCGTCGAGCATCCCCGATGGTGGTTCAACGTGCGTCCGTCGAACACCGAGCCGCTGCTGCGGATGAACGTCGAAGGAGTGGACGACGACACCATGGCGCAGGTGCGCGATCATGTGCTCAGTCTGGTGAGGAGCAACCGATGAACGTCGATCCCGGCTTGCTCGAGATCCTGGTCTGCCCCGCCTGCCGGGCCGGCCTGGCGGTGAACGAGGACACCAGCGAGCTGTTGTGCACCGGATGCGGGCTGGCCTTCCCGGTGCATGACGACATCCCGGTGCTGCTGGTCGACGAGGCGCGGCGACCCGACGACGAGAGCGCTTCGGACGAGACCGCTGCACGCCCCGACGATCAGGGCGAGTGACGTGTTCGATGACGGGCTGCTCGACAACGAGCTGGCCCTGTCCGTCGCGGACGAGAGCCTGCGCCGGATGGCCGAGTCCGGCGCGCGGGTACGCCTCGAGGTGGAGGCGGCCGCGCAGGCCGGCGACCGGCTCGACGAGCTGGAGTCGCCGCGCGCGGTGGCGGCGGTCGGCACCGACGCCCGGCTGCTGCGCGCCGTACTCGAGCCCTGGTGCCCGGTGCCATTCGTCGCCTGGCCGGGGCCCGGCCTGCCCGGGTGGGCCGGTGCGCTCGACCTGGTCGTGGTGCTCGTTCCCGGTGGCGGCGACCCGGGCACGGTGTCGGCCAGCTCGGAAGCGGTACGCCGGGGATGCGGGCTGATCGTCGCCTGTCCTCCGGACTCCATGCTCTTCGAGCATGCGCAGGGGCGGCACACCGTTCTGTTCCCCACCCACACCGGCGACTCGCTCGCGGCGGCGGTCGCCGTGCTCCTCGGGTTGCAACGGCTCGGGCTCGGGCCGGAGGTGAATCCGGAGTCGGTCGCCACGGTCCTCGACGAGGTGGCGATCGCCTGCAGTCCGAGCCGCGACATCTCGCAGAACCCGGCGAAGGAGCTGGCGCTCGTGCTGGCGGACACACTGCCGCTGGTGTGGGGCGGCTCGGTGCTCGCCGCACGTGCCGGACGGAGGGTCGCCGAGGCGCTGCGCCGGTTGTCCGGCCGCCCGGCGCTGGCCGCCGACGCGGATCACCTGCTCCCGGTGATGACCGACCTGCCGGTTCCCGACCTGTTCGCCGACCCGTTCGCCGACTCCGGTGCCGCGGACCCGCCGATGCGGCCGTCCCTCCTCGTCCTCGACGACGGCGCGGGTGATCCGGTGGTGCGCGAACAGCATGGCCGGCTGATGGCCGCCGCGGACGAGCACGGCGTACGCTCGCATACCCTGAGCGCGGACGAGGGACCCGAGGTGGCGCGGTATGCGTCCCTACTGTCGACCGGAAGCTACGCCGCGGAGTATCTCGCGATCGGGTTGGGCCGCGTCTCGTAGAGTCGCGATCCTATGTACCAACTCAGCAACCAGATCCGGCGCTACGCCTGGGGGTCGCCGGTGGCGATCCCCGAGCTCTTGGGTGTCGAACCTGATGGCGAGCCGCAGGCGGAGCTATGGATGGGGGCGCATGAGCGTGCGCCTTCGGTGGCTTCGGTGGACGGTCGCGCCGTACCCTTGGACGAGCTGATCGCCTCCGACGCCCGGAACGAGCTCGGGGAGAGCTGGGCGTCGGAGGCGCGGCTCCCTTTCCTGGCCAAGGTGATCGCGGTGGCCGAGCCGCTGTCGCTGCAGGTGCATCCGGACGTCGAGCGCGCGGTGCGTGGGTACGCGGCCGAGGAGGCCGCGGGGATCGACCGGGACTGTCCTACCCGGAATTTTCCTGACTCCCTTGCGAAACCTGAGATGGTGCTGGCGTTGTCCGACTTCGCGGCCCTGTGTGGGTTCCGTCCGGTCGGGGACGCCGTCGACTGGTTGCAGGCACTTGATCTGCAGTGGCTGAAGCCCACGGCGGACGCGTTGCGGTTGCGTGGCGCGGACGCGTTACCGGGCGAGGTCGAGCGCCTGCTGGGCGGTGCGGGCGGTCCCGCCGCCGAGTTGTCCGCCGGCTTGGCCCGGCGGTGCGACTTACTCCGAGCGGATGCCCGGTGGTCCGTGTCCGCCGAGGTGGCCGCCGATCTGGCCCGGCGTTATCCGGACGATCCGGCGGTGGCGCTCGCGTTGCTGCTGCAGCCGGTGGTGCTCGGTCCCGGTGATGCGATGTTCATCCGTCCGGGCCAGCCGCACACCTATCTCTCGGGTACGGCGTTCGAGGTGCAGGCCAACTCCGACAACGTCCTGCGTGCGGGCCTGACGAGGAAGCACGTCGCCATCCCCGAACTCGTGCGCGCGCTCGACGTCAGGCCGCAGCGCAGGTCCGCGATCGTCTCCTGGGAAGCGGGAGCGGAGCGGGTGCACGCCGCGGACACCTCGCGGTTCGCGTTGTCTGTCGTCGAGTCCGGGGAGGACGCCGAGCTGGCCGTCGTACCCGGCCCGCAGATACTGTGCTGCCTCGCCGGTGGTTTCGGCCTGCGAGGAGCCGACCGGCGGTTGACCTTGTCCCGTGGGGAATCCGCGTACTGTCCGGCCAGCCGTCCCGAGCTGCGGATCACGGGCGATGGCAGGTTGCTGCGCGTGACCACGGGCCGGACGGCAGGATAGGCCGGACGGCAGGATACGACAGCACACCCGGACGAGAGGCGTCGTCATGAGCACATCCGGCGGCAACAAGGCCGTCCTCGCCGCCCTGGCCGCGAACCTGGGTATCGCGGTCACGAAGCTGATCGCCTGGGCGTTGACCGGCGCGTCCTCGATGCTGGCCGAGGCGATCCACTCGATCGCGGACTCCGGCAACCAGGGGCTGCTGCTGCTCGGCGGCCGGCGGGCGCAGCGGGAGGCGACCGAGGAGCACCCCTTCGGGTATGGCCGCGAGCGCTACATCTACTCGTTCATCGTGGCGATCGTGCTGTTCAGCGTGGGCGGCCTGTTCGCGCTGTACGAGGCCTATCACAAGTACGAGGAGGTGCACGGGGGACACCCCAACGAGCTGCTGGAGAGCCGCTGGTGGTGGGTCCCGCTGCTGGTGCTGGGTGCGGCGATCGTGATGGAGTCGTTCTCGTTCCGTACCGCGATCGTGGAGACCAACAAGGTGCGCGGTGGCCAGACCTGGCCGCAGTTCGTGAGACGGGCCAAGGCGCCCGAGCTGCCGGTCATCCTGCTGGAGGATCTCGCGGCGTTGCTCGGCCTGGTGTTCGCGCTGATCGGAGTCGCCATGACGCTGGCGACCGCCAACGGCTACTGGGACGTCGCGGGTACGACCGCGATCGGCCTGCTGCTGGTGTCCGTGGCGATCGTGCTCGCGATCGAGACCAAGAGCCTGCTGCTGGGGGAGAGCGCGAGCCGGGACGCGGTTGCGCGGATTCGGGGCGCTCTCGCCGGTGTGGGCTCGGTCGAGCGGATCATCCACATGAAGACCCTGCACCTCGGTCCGGAGGAGCTGCTGGTCGCGGCCAAGATCGGCGTACGCGGTCACGGATCGGCCGCAGACGTGGCCGCGACGATCGACGAGGCCGAGCGCAGCATCCGGGCGGCCGAACCGACCGCGCAGGTGATCTATCTCGAGCCGGATCTGTATCGAGAGGACCACGTGGCCGATCCACGGCCCGAGGTCCCCGAGGCCCCCGGGCACTGAGGACGCTCTTCTCTCGCACCGAGATTGCACATCTGGCCGTCCTTCTCGCACCGAGATTGCACATCTGGTTGTCCACAGTTGTGGATCGAATATTCCTTCCACAAAAGAGAAAACTGACTTGTTGCCGGGTGGTCGAGGCTGGTAGTGTTCGAACATGTCTTCGACGACGACGCCCGGCGTGAAGCCGGATCATCACTGGATCGACGATCTCACCCGTCACGTCGAGGATCTCGCTCTGCATCCGGTGGAGACCCGGATTGCCACGTTGGACGCGGCGGTCGCGATCCTGCAGGCGCGGCGCGCTGAGGCGATCGGGGAGTTCGACCAGGACGAGGGCTACCGGGGCTACGGGTTCCGGGCGGTGTCGTCGTTCGTGCGGGTGCACTTGAACCGGTCGTATGCCGAGGCCGGCCGAATCCGTAAGACCGCGCGTCTGTTGCCCCAGCTGGACCGGGTGCGCGAAGCGTTCGCGGCCGGGCGGATCAATGCCGACCACGTCCGGGTCTTCGTGTCTGGGGTGAACAGATGCGGCCTCGACGCGTTGCGGACCCATGAAGCCACGCTGGTCGAGCTCGCGGAGCGAGCCTCGTCGCACGAGCTGCAGCAGGCCGTCGACGCTCTGGCAGAGCTGGTGGATCCGGATCGGGATGAGAAGGCGGTCAAGGCGTTGGGGGACCGGTATTTTCACGGTTCTCGGCTGGGAGACATGTTCGCCTTCGCGGGGATGGTCGACCCCGATATCGGTGAGGCGCTGCAGACCGCCGTCGACGCCCTCGCCAAACCTGTCGACGACGACACCAGGACCCGTGGTCAGCGGATGGCCGACGCGTTCTCCGAACTTGTCCGGCGCGGCATCAACACCGAACCCCTGCCCGAGAACGGGCGACAGCGGCCGAACGTGAACCTCACCGTCTCCTTCGAGACCCTCCTGGGTCTGCCGGGCTCGACCGACCTGCTGTCCACGTTGGCGAACAACCCGCGGATCGCCGCCTACCTGCGGCGTCTCGCCCACCAGGCCGGAGCCGAGACCACCGCGGACGGCCGGTCGCCTCGGGGGTGGGGTAGTGGCGGGAACGCACGCACGCCACACGTACCGACTCAGGGTCTTAGCGGCGCCGCGAGGCCCGCCGGCAGCCGGGCCCGGCTGGAACGGTTCGGCCCGATCCCGACCGTGACCGCGCAGCGGCTGGTCTGCGACGGGTTGTTGACCAGGATCATCCTCGACCCGGCCACCGGCTCACCGCTGGAGGCCGGACGAACCAGCCGGCTCACGAACGCCGGCCAGGACAAGGCCCTGGCCGCCGTCTACACCACCTGCGCGTTTCCTCACCTGCCAGGTGCCGTTCCGCTGGTGCCAGATCCACCACATCTGGTGGTGGTCCGTCGGCGGACCCACCGATGTGGAGAACCTGATCCCGTACTGCTGGGCCCACCGCTATGTCCACGAGTTCGACTACACGGTCACCCGCGAAGCTGGCGGCCTGACCCACCGCGACGCCCACGGCTGCGTCATCCCCGATCCCGACCCACACCTACACACGGCTATCGGCCAACTGCGGTTCGACACCGATCCGTCCGATCCATCCGAGCCGCCGCCCGAAGACGACACCAGTTGACCGATCGGCCGGTACCGGATGAGTCCGCCCGGCTACCGTGTTCCGGGGGTCAACGTAAGGGAGGGGTGGTGGGCGTGGATGCGAGAGCGAACACGTCGTTGCCTCGGGCACTGCTTCATGTCGAGGGCGCGGTCCTGCTGGCGATGGCCGTCCTGCTGTACGCCGAGAACGGGGTCAGCTGGTGGCTGTTCCTCGTGCTTCTGCTTGCGCCCGACGTCGGCATGGTCGGCTACCTCGGGGGAACGCGGACCGGTGCCGTGGTCTACAACCTCTTCCACGCGTATCCGGCCCCCGGCCTGCTCGCCGCGATCGGCGTGCTGGCCGACCGGCCGACGGTGGTGGCGGTCGCCCTGATCTGGTTCGCCCACATCGGCATGGACCGGCTGTTCGGCTACGGACTCAAATATCCGACCGACTTCAAGGACACCCACCTGGGTCACGTATGACGCCGGAAAGGCCCCGCATGTCCGGCACAAGGAAAGCGGAGCCGGCCGTGCCGCCGGGCCGCACGGGATGGGCGAACGAGGGCATTACGCTGGAGTGGTCACGTTTGCCCACCGAGCCACGAGGATCACGTATGGACTTCAAGGTCGCCGACCTGTCGTTGGCCGACTTCGGCCGCACGGAGATCGGCCTGGCTGAGCACGAGATGCCCGGCCTGATGGAGATGCGCAGGCGGTACTCCGAAAGCAAGCCGCTGGCCGGTGCGCGGATCGCGGGCTCCCTGCACATGACCGTGCAGACCGCGGTGCTGATCGAGACCCTGGTCGATCTCGGGGCAGAGGTGCGATGGGCGAGCTGCAACATCTTCTCCACCCAGGACCACGCCGCCGCCGCCGCCGTCGTCGGCCGCGGCGGCAGCCCTGAGGACCCCGCCGGCGTGCCCGTCTTCGCCTGGAAGGGCGAGACCCTGGCGGAGTACTGGTGGTGCACGCAGCAGATCCTGACCTGGCCGGACGGCAAGCAGGCCGAACTGATCCTGGACGACGGCGGCGACGCCACATTGCTGGTGCACATGGGAGTGGAGTACGAGAAGGCCGGCGCCGTCCCGCCCGTCGCGTCGACCGACAACGAGGAGCTCCAGGAGATCCTGCGGCTCCTGACCCGGTCGCTGGAGGAGAGCCCGGACCGCTGGACTCATGTCGCGAACGAGATCCGGGGCGTGACCGAGGAGACCACGACCGGAGTCCATCGGCTGTACGAAATGCAGAAGGCCGGCACCCTCCTGTTCCCGGCGATCAACGTCAACGACTCGGTCACGAAGAGCAAGTTCGACAACAAGTACGGCTGCCGGCACTCGCTGATCGACGGCATCAACCGGGCCACCGACGTACTCATCGGAGGCAAGGTCGCCGTCGTGTGCGGGTACGGCGACGTCGGCAAGGGCTGCGCCGAATCACTGCGAGGTCAGGGCGCCCGGGTCATCGTGACCGAGGCCGACCCGATCTGCGCGCTCCAGGCCGCGATGGACGGCTACCAGGTGTCCACCCTCGACCAGGTGGTCGAGTGGGCCGACATCGTGATCACCGCGACCGGCTGCAAGGACGTCGTGACGGTCGACCACATGAAGCGGATGAAGCACCAGGCGATCGTGGGCAACATCGGCCACTTCGACCACGAGATCGACCTCGCCGGGCTCAAGAAGCTGGACGGCGTCTCCCGCCGGACCGTCAAGCCGCAGGTCGACCTCTGGACCTTCGACGACGGGCACGCGGTGATCCTCTTGAGCGAGGGCCGGCTGCTGAACCTGGGCAACGCCACCGGGCATCCGTCGTTCGTGATGAGCAACTCGTTCACCAACCAGGTACTGGCGCAGATCGAGCTGTTCACGCAGAATCGCTTGGACGGGCCAGGCGACTACCCGGTCGGTGTCTACACGCTGCCCAAGCATCTGGACGAGGAGGTGGCCCGGCTGCATCTCGACGCGCTCGGTGCCACGCTGACCACGCTGACCCAGGAGCAGGCCGACTACCTCGGCGTACCGGTGAACGGACCGTTCAAGTCCGAGCACTACCGGTACTGACAGACGGCATCGGAAGGCCGGGTATGGACGCAAGCAGGGTACGAGGCAGGGTCCTGGTCGTCGACGACGACACGGCGCTCGCCGAGATGCTCACCATCGTGCTGAAGGGTGAGGGCTTCGAGCCGATCGTGTGCACGACGGGGGACGAAGCGCTCTCGAAGGTCCGTGAACACCGCCCCGATCTCGTCCTGCTCGACTTGATGCTGCCCGGCAAGGACGGGATCGACGTCTGCCGGGAGATCCGTGGCGAGTCGGGCGTGCCGATCGTGATGCTGACCGCGAAGAGCGACACGATCGACGTCGTCCTCGGCCTCGAGTCCGGCGCCGACGACTACATCTCCAAGCCGTTCAAGCCCAAGGAGCTGATCGCGCGGATCCGGGCGCGGCTGCGCCGGATCGACGAGCCCACCCCGGAGTTCCTCCAGATCGGTGACCTCTCGATCGACGTACCGGGTCATATGGTCAAGCGCGCGGACCGGACGCTCAACCTCACTCCCCTGGAGTTCGACCTGCTGGTGTGCCTGGCCCGCAAGCCGTGGCAGGTCTTCACTCGTGAGGTCCTACTGGAACAGGTGTGGGGATACCGGCATGCGGCCGACACCCGGCTGGTCAACGTTCACGTCCAGCGGCTGCGCGCCAAGATCGAGCACGACCCCGAGCAGCCGGAGCTCGTTCTGACCGTCCGTGGGGTTGGTTACAAGGCCGGACCGGCGTGAGGGGCGGGCGGTGGCGCGTTCGGTCTTGCGTTCGCCCGCGGAGTCGCTGAGAGCCCTCCGGTCGTTCTGGCGGCGCTCGCTGCAGTGGCGCGTGGTGATCAGCACGCTGTTGCTCGCCGGGCTCGTCGTCGCTCTGGTGGGTTGGATGCTGCTGCGGCAGGTGACCGAGGGCCTGCTGGAGAGCAAACGCGAGCAGGCGCTGTCGGAGGCGGCGGCCGGGTTCAAGTCCGCGCAGGACCAGCTGGACGCCGCGGATCTGGTCGAGTCCGACGCGAGGGCGCTGCTGAGCGATCTGGTGAACGACCTCAACAGCCGGGGTGAGGCGAGCGGTCTGCACACCGTCGTCCTGCAGGGACCGGTGGAGGGGACGCCCGGTAGCAGCATTCCGAGCGGATCGTTCAAGGACGCCCCCGTCGATGTGGACAGCGTTCCGGAGGATCTGGAGAACGAGCTGGCCGACCGGAACTACGCTCCGGACGAGGACGGCAGCCTGTGGTCCTACACCCGGCTGAGATACGAGCCGGGCGTCGACCGGGAGTCGGTTCCGGCGCTCGCGGTCGGCTCGCTGGTGACGCTGCCCGTCGGCGGAACGTCGTACATGCTCGTTTTCCTTTTTCCGCTTGACGAACAGCAGGACACCGTCAGTGTCGTGCGAGGTGCGATTCTGACCGCCGGATCGTTGTTGGTGCTGCTGGTGGGCGGCGTGGTCTATCTGGTCATCCGGCAGGTCGTGACACCGGTCGGGCTGGCCCGGCGGATCGCCGAACGGCTGGCCGCCGGCCGGCTGGAGGAGCGCATGCTGGTGCGTGGCGAGGACGACCTCGCGCGCCTGGGTACGTCGTTCAACCAGATGGCGAGCAGCCTGCAGCGTCAGATCCGCCGGCTCGAGGAGCTGTCGCGGGTTCAGCGCCGGTTCGTCTCCGACGTATCGCACGAGCTGCGCACTCCGCTGGCCACGGTCCGGATGGCGGCCGACGTCCTCCACGAGGCTCGCGACCAGTTCGACGGGGCGACGGCGCGTTCGGCGGAGCTGCTGCAGGACGAGCTGGATCGGTTCGAGACGCTGCTGCGGGACCTGCTGGAGATCAGCCGGTTCGACGCGGGAGCGGTCATCCTCGATCTGGAGACCGTCGACCTCACGGAGGTGGCCCGGCAGGTGGTCGCGGCCACCGAGACGCTGGCGGCGCGACACGGTGCGCGGTTCGTGCTCACCGCTCCGGAGCACCCGTGCACGGCTCAGGCCGACATCCGCCGGATCGAACGCATCGTCCGGAACCTGGTGTCCAACGCGATCGAGTACGGCGAGGGCGCCGACGTCGAGGTCACCGTCGCGGCGAGCCAGGACGCCGCCGCGTTGACGGTCCGTGACCACGGCGCCGGGCTGCGGCCCGGTGAGACCGTGATGGTGTTCAACCGGTTCTGGCGGGCCGACCCCGCGCGTACCCGAACCAAGCACGGCAGCGGCCTCGGCCTCGCCATCTCTCTCGAGGATGCACGACTGCACGGCGGCTGGCTCGAGGCGTGGGGCGAGCCGGGGCACGGCGCGCAGTTCAGGCTGACGCTGCCGCGGGCCGCCGGCGAGCCCATGGAGCGCTCGCCGCTTCCGCTGGTGCCGGCCGACGCGGCGCTTCCGGGCGCCGGGGTGAAGCCGGTGCCGCCACTGTCGGGGATCGGGGGCTCCTGATGCGATGGTCGCGTGGTCGGGCGGCCGCCGCCGGCGCCGCGGTGTGCGCCGTGTTGGCGAGCTCGTGCGTGCAGATCCCGGACAGCGGGCGGGTCAACGCCGGACCCACCGTCGGGACCGACATCGAGCAGCAGCCCGAGTTCGCTCCCGAGCTGAAGCCGGGTGCGGTCCCGGTCGAGGTCGTCGGCGGGTACCTGGACGCGATGGGCGCCCTGCTCACCGATCCGGCCGGGGTGCGGCAGTTCCTCACGGGGCGCGCGGCCGCCCGCTGGCCCCTCCCGGACGCCATGACACGCATCTACACCACCCGGCCCACGGCGGAGAAGGTCGGCAAGGGCAGGGTTCGGGTCACGGCGGAGCTGATGGCCAGCCTGACCGCGCGCGGGGAGTGGGTCTCGCCGAGGCGTGCGGGCCCCCTGAGCCACGAGTTCCGCCTGCGTCGCGAGGGCGGTGAGTGGCGGATCGACAATCCGCTTCCGGGCCGGCTGATCTCCAGGGACGACTTCGGGCAGTTCGGGTCGTACTCGCTGTACTTCTTCGATCCCGGGCGGCGCGTCCTGGTGCCGGAGCGGGTGTACCTGCCGCCGGTGGGCCAGCAGGTGCCCACCCTGCTCCTGCGTGGGTTGATCACCGGCCCCAGCCGGTGGCTGCAGGGCGCGGTCGACTCGCTGGTGCCGGTCACGGCGGACCCGGCGGTCGCGGTGCCGGTGGACGACGTCGGGGTCGCCACGGTCGAGCTCGGCAGCGGGCTGAAGGGCCTCGCGGGCAAACAACGCCAGCTGCTCGCCGCCCAGCTAGCCTGGACGCTCGGTCAGGTCCCCGAGGTCGACTCGCTCGTCGTGACCTCGGGCGGCTCGCCGGTGCAGCTGGACGGGAGCGGCACCGTCGTCCAGACCGACCGGGCCGGGCGGGAGTACGACCCCACCGACGCCGCGGCCAGCGGGGCGCTCTATGCGCGGCAGGGAAACCGGCTGGTGGAGATCGGTGACGATGGCCTCGTGAGATCCGTGAGCGGCCCGCTCGGGAACGGGAGGGTCGACGTCGAGGCCTTCGCGGTCGATCGGACGGGGCAGACGGGCGCCGCGGTCGACGGCGACGGCACCCGGATCGTGGTCGCACCGCTCGACGAGACGGGGTCGGAGGTGTGGTGGCGCGGGGCGACGGAACTCAGCGGTCTGCAGTGGGACGGCCACGGCGTGCTCTGGGCGCTGAACCAGACGGCGAGCGGATCGCGGTTCAGCGTCCTGCGGGACGGTAACCGGCGGCCGGTGCGGATGGGACGGGGCGCGCCCGCCGAGATCACCGCGTTCTCGGTTTCGCGGGACGGCGGGCGGATCGCCGTGGTGACCGGGGACGGGCCGAGCGCACGGCTGATGATCGGCCGGGTACGGCGGCCCATGGATTACTCGCTGGGGATCGCGGTCGACCGCTGGTACACGGTACGGAACCCGGAGCTGCCGTTGCGCGGCTACGTCGACGTGGCCTGGGTGGCGCCGACCGAGCTGGAGGTCGTGGCCAGCGGGAGGGCGTCGTCGCAGCAGACGTTCCTGGTGAGCGTCGACGGTGCCTCGGTCGCGGCGTCGTCGCTGATCGACTTCGGCGTCGTGACGGGAATCGCCGCGTCGCCCGCTTCTTCGGAGTCCAACCTGCCCACCGTGGCCACCACGCGGTCCGGTGTGCTGTGGGAGAGGCGGTCGGACCGGCCGGAGGTGCCGCAGGATTCGTTCCGGTCGCTCAGTACGAGAACCTGGGAACAGCTCACCGGCGACGACGTGCGGCTCAGCGATCCGTCGTACGTGGAATGACCTCGCTCCGCCGGCCGGCGCGTAGTCGTCCACAACCACGACCGCTCCCGGTCCCGGCGACCCCGGGGATGCGGTCATGATCTGCGGGTGTCCCTGTTCTCCGAGCTCGCGAACGCGTTCTACGACCTGGTCTTCGGCGGTCAGTGCGCCGGATGCGGTGCGGACGGTCAGGCGGCGTGCGCCGCGTGCCGACGGCGACTGCGCTCGACGCCGCGGGAGTGCCGGCCGGTGCCGAGTCCGGTCGGCCTGCCCCGGCCGGTGTGCGTGGCGGACTACGACGGTGCCGTGCGCGGCCTGCTCCTGGGGCACAAGGAGCACGGCAGGTATGCGCTGTCCCGCGTCCTGGGTGACGCGCTGGCCGCCGCGGTCGCGGTCGTCGTACCTCCCGGTGAGCGCGAGGCGCCGTACCTCCTGGTCCCAGTGCCGTCGCGGCCTGGCATGGTGCGGCGGCGCGGACACGACCCCGTGCTGCGGATGGCCCGGGTCGCCGCGGCCCGCCTGCGCCGCCGGGGGCACCGGGCGCGGCTGCTGCCCGCCCTGCGTGTCGTACGGCGGCTGCGTGACCAGTCCGAGCTGGACGCGGCCGGCCGAACCGCCAATCTCGCCGGCGCGTTCGGGGTGTGGCCCCGCGCGGCCGGGGAGCTGGAGGGGAGGTTCGCCGTCGTCGTGGACGACATCCTGACGACCGGAGAGACCGCTGCGGAGGCGACCCGCGCGCTGCGGGAGGCGGGCGCCCGGGTCGTCGGCGTCGCCACGGTGGCGGCCACTACCAGGCGGTTTCCCCCACGGTCATGAATTGAGCCAACGGCTACCGTTCGGCGGTCGAGGAGACTAACGTCTGTGTATGGCACCCGTCCGGGTCCGTGGTTGCGCCGGTTTGGCCTCTCGTCGCCGAGGGGCCGGTCGGCAAGCCGAAGCCAGCCGCAGGCGAAACGGCCCACGTAGGCGACTTCTCGTCGACCGATCACGGTGCGGCTTAGAGGTAAGTCCTGCCCCGTCCGGCGGGTCGGATACCCGCCGATCCGGGAGAAGGTCAGTAGTGGCGGAATGCCGCGACCGCCTCAGCAGGCGACTGTGGGGACGAAGACCAGGTCGGCCGGACGGGTGCCGACCACTCTCGCGCACCCCATCCCACCGGCAGCACGGCGTCGTCGCCGGGCTGCTGCTCAGCGAGATCTCTGCATGATTTCCGATCCGTATGAGGAGGTCCCCGTGGATGTCGTGGTCAAGGGTCGGCACTGTGAGGTGTCCGACCGGTTCCGGCAGCATGTCGAAGCCAAGCTTGCACGGCTGGAAAAGCTTGCATATAAGGTAATTCGAGTCGAGGTGGAGGTTTACAAGGAGCGCAACCCGCGGCTGTCCGGTCAGGCGGTACGCGTGGAGCTCACGATGCGGTCACGCGGCCCCGTGATGCGGGCCGAGGCCGCGGCCGAGGACAAGATGGCCGCCCTCGACATGGCTGTCGACCGGTTGCAGACACGGATGCGCAAGGCGGCCGACCGCCGCCGGGTGCACCACGGATCCCGTACTCCGGTGTCGGTGTCCCAAGCGACCGCGGCGATCTCGGGGAACGGAAGCATGGCCGCACCGGCCGAGACCGAGGACGAGGATGTCCTCGACGAGCACCGGGTCGGCCCGCTGACGGTGGTGGGCGACGGCCCGCCCGTCGTACGGGAGAAGACCCACCGGTCGTATCCCATGACCCTGGATCAGGCGTTGTACGAGATGGAGCTGGTCGGGCACGACTTCTTCCTATTCGTCGACAAGGAGTCCAAGAGACCCAGCGTGGTCTACCGCAGGAAGGGGTATGACTACGGTGTGATTCGCCTGGCGGTCTGAGCGGGCCGGTTGTCCGGGGCCCCTGACATGATGGCGGCCATGGACGACGGACTTGCGATGCCGCTGGAAGCTCGGTGAGCGGGGGGCGGCCGCAGCGACTGACCCGGTTGCAGGCCCGGCGGATCGCGCTCGCGGCGCAGGGGTTCACCGACCGGCCGGTGTCCCGCCCGGACGCCAGGGCCCTGGCGCGGGTCGTGCGTCGCACCAAGCTGTTCCAGATCGACTCGGTTAACGTGGTGTGCCGGGCGCAGTACGTGCCGCTCTACAGCCGGCTGGGTCCGTACGACACCCGGCTCCTGGATCGCGCCTATGGCCGGGGCCCGCGGCGCCTGTTCGAGTACTGGGCGCACGAGGCCTCGCTGGTCCCGGTCCAGCTGCAGCCGGCGCTGCGGTTCCGGATGGCGCAGGCGGATCGATGGGCCTGGGGCGGGATGGTCCGCATCGCCCGGGAGCGGCCCGACCTGGTGACGTGGGTCCGCAAGGAGGTCGAGGAGCGCGGCCCGCTCACCGCGCGCGAGATCGAGGAGGACGCACCGCGTCACAAGGACAACTGGGGCTGGAACTGGAGCGAGGCCAAGCGTGCGCTGGAGTGGCTGTTCTTCTGCGGTGAGGTGAGCTCGGCTCGCCGCAACGGCTCGTTCGAGCGGGTCTACGACCTGCCGGAGCGGGTTCTTCCCCGCGACGTACTGAACGCGCCGACGCCCTCGATCGCGGAGGCGCACCGCGAGCTGGTGCGGCTGGCCGCGCAGGCGCACGGGGTGTCGACCGTGCAGTGCCTGCGGGACTACTTCCGGCTGGGACCGGCGGAGGTGCGGGCGGCCGTGCGCGAGCTGGTGGACGCCGGTGAGCTCCAGCCGGTCGAGATCGACGGCTGGTCCCGCCCGGCGTACCTGCATCGGGACGCGCGGATTCCGGGCCGGGTCCGGGCCCGCGCCCTGCTCAGCCCGTTCGACCCGCTGATCTTCGAGCGCACCCGGACCGAGCGGCTGTTCGGCTTCCGGTACCGGATCGAGATCTATGTGCCGAAGGCCAAGCGGGTGCACGGCTACTACGTGCTGCCGTTCCTGCTCGGTGACAAGATGGTGGCTCGGGTGGACCTGAAGGCAGACCGGCAGGCGGGAGTGTTGCGCGTGCAGGCCGCGCACGGCGAGCCGGGTGCGCCGGAGGAGACGGCGGAGCAGCTGGCCGAGGAGCTGGCCCGGATGGCCGGCTGGCTCGGCCTGTCCGGAGTCGCGGTGGGGGAGGGCGGCGATCTCGCCCCGGCGTTGCGGTCGGCGGCAGGGTGAGACGAGCCGAGCCGACCGCGGGCACGGCGGTCACGTTCGTGCTCGGCAGCGCGTTCTCCCTGCAGTTCGGCGCGGCCTTCGCGGCGCTGATCTTCCCGTACGTCGGGCCGCTCGGCGCGGTCACCATCCGGCTGGTGGTGGCCGCCGTGGTCCTGATGGCCGTCCTCCGTCCACGCTTGCGCGGTCACGGACGGCCCGACCTGCTGGCGGTGCTCGCGTTCGGGCTGGTGCTGGCCGCGATGAACGCCTGCTACTACCAGTCGATCGACCGGATCCCGATCGGTGCCGCCGTGACGCTGGAGTTCCTCGGCCCGCTGGCGCTCGCGCTGATCACCTCGCGCCGGCTGCTGGACCTGGTGTGGGTCGGGTTCGGGGCGGGCGGCGTCGTGCTTCTGAGCGGCGGTGCTCCGGACGGCCTCGACCCGGTCGGCGTGGCCTTCGCGCTGGCCGCGGGGACGCTGTGGGCGTGCTACATCCTGCTGAGCGCGCAGGCCGGCAAGCGGTTCCGCAGGGCCGACGGCCTGGCTCTTGCGATGGTGGTCGGGGGTGTTGCCATCCTGCCGTTCGGGGTCGGGACCGCGGGCGCATCGCTGGTGGATCCGCCCGTCCTGGCGATCGGTGCGCTGGTGGCGTTGATGTCGTCGGTGGTGCCGTACTCCCTGGAGCTGCTGGCCCTGAAGCGGATCCGGCCCGGGACGTTCGGCATCCTGATGAGCCTCGAACCGGCGGTCGCCGCGCTCGCGGGAGTCGTCGTGCTCTCCCAGCTGCTCGGAGGCTGGCAGCTTCTCGGCATCGCGCTCGTGGTGGTCGCCAGCATCGGCGTCACCACGTTCGGGAAGCCGTTGAAGGAGCCGCAGCGTGAGGAGCTCGCCGACCGCTATCTCGGCTGAGTCCGCAGGGCCGCCCCTAGGGTGTGGATGTGCGCATCCTCGGGATTGTGTTGCTGCTCGGCGCGCTGATCAGCGGTTCGGCCCTCGTCGTCCTCCTCGAGAGCGAGCCGGAGAGCGCACCGGCACGTCCGCAACCCTCACCGACGCCGCCGAGTGCCTCGCCGGCCGAGCCGACGCCGACCGTGGCGGTGCCGAGGCTGCGGGAACGCCGGAGGTACGTCTTCCCGGTACGCGGCGGGGCGTCGTACGGCGCGGCTCACCATGACTATCCGGCCGCGGACATGTTCGCGGACTGCGGTACCCCGGTGGTGACCCCGGCCAGCGGTGTCGTACTCCAGGTCACCCGGCGGGACAGCTGGGACTGGGGGGACGACGCCCCCGCGTTGCGCGGCGGGTTGTCCTGGTCGGTCGGCGGTGACGACGGGGTGCGGTACTACGGCAGCCACCTGCGGGCCATCTCGGACGGCGTACGCCGGGGTGAGTGGATTCCCGCCGGCACCCGGATCGGCACGGTCGGACAGACCGGCAACGCCGCCGGTACGGGATGCCACCTGCACTTCGGTATCAGCCCGCTCTGCGAACGGCCGGACGGATGGTGGGTACGCCGCGGGATCATCCCGCCGTACGCCTTCCTGCGGGCGTGGGAGTCGGGACGGGACAGGTCGCCCGCGAACGCGATCCGGCGCTGGCAACGAACCCACCGCTGCCCACCGGGGCCCTAGGGCTGCGGCGCCTTGTGGAGCAGCAGGTTCGGCGACCCTCTGCCGAGAGCTCGGACGACGCCCACGGTGGCGTTCGAGATCATCCGCTCCGCCACCTGCGCAGGAGACCAGCGCGGATGCCAGGCGAGGATCATCGCCGCCGCGCCGGCCACGTGCGGTGAGGACATCGAGGTACCGCTGTACATCCGGGTTCCGCCGGGCACCGTCGACCGGATGCCGACCCCGGGCGCGAACATGTCCACGCAGCGGCCGAAGTTGGAGAACCCGGCGCGGGTGTCGGAGTTGTCGGTGGCACCCGCGGTCAAGGCCCCCGGGACCCGTGCGGGTGAGGAGGTGCAGGCGTTCCGGCCCTCGTTGCCGGCCGCGACGGCGTACGTGACGCTGGATGCGATCGAGTTGGTGATCGCCTCGTCCAGGATGGTGTCGACGCGGCCGCCGAGGCTCATGTTCGCGACCGCCGGCCGGACGGCGTTCTCCGTCACCCACTCGATGCCCTGCACGACACTCAAGGTCGTCCCGCTGCCGTCGCAGTCCAGCACTCGGACGCCGTGGAGGTTGACGTCCTTGGCGATCCCGTAGGTCTCCGAGCCGATGGTCCCGGCGACATGTGTGCCGTGACCGTGGCAGTCCCTGCCGTTGCGGCCGTCGCCCACGGTGTCGGTGCCGACCTGGGCGCGGCCGTCGAACTCCTGGTGGGTCACGTCGATGCCGGTGTCGATGACGTACGCGTTGACGTTCGACGCGGTGGTGAAGTACCGGTAATCGCCGTCGAGCGGGAGGTTGACCTGGTCGATCCGATCGAGACCCCATGGTGGGTTCGTCTGCGTCGCGGAGAGCCGGACCTCCTGGTTCGCCTCGACGTACCTCACCGACGGATCGGCGGCCATCTCGCTGGCGTCCTGCTCGCTCATGCGGGCGGCGAAGCCTTGGATCGCGGTGTTGTACGTGCGTTCGACCTCGGCGTCGTACGACTCCGCCAGGTCGTCGGCGTTCGTTCGGGCCTCCCTGGCCGACATCTGCTCGTCCTCGAGCAGCACCAGGTAGCTGCCGGGGATCGCATCCGGGCTGTCGGCTCCGTGTACCTCGCCCGTCTCGCGGGCGCCCGGAGCGGCCGCCGCCGACCCCGCGACCGCACCGCCCAGGCCCGCTGCCGTGCAGAGGGCGGCAGCGGCCGCGGTCAGTACGCGCAAACGCCCTGCTCTCGCGTTCGCCATCTGATCGTCCCTCCTGCGTGGAGTCCGTGCAGCACGCACGGGTCCGAAAGACCAGCTTGGACCACGAGGGGGCCACGAGGGTTATCCCAACCTGTCATAACCGTGGCGCTATGGTGGCCGGACCGGAGAACCGGCCGCGACCTCACCGATTCTGTTGAGGCGTCTCGTACGATGGCGGGTGGGGTGACCACCACCCCGCCTGCCTGCGTCGGCCGGAGGCAGCCCGTCGGTAGCTAGGAGCCAGCACTCGTGCCCGCACTGCTCGACAAGATCCTGCGCATCGGGGAGGGCAAGATCCTCCGTCACCTCGAGTTGGTCTCTCGCCAGGTGAACGAGATCGAGGACGACTTCGTCGCCATGAGCGACAGCGAGCTGCGCGGCCAGACCGCGGAGTTCAAGCTGCGCCTGGAGAACGGCGAGAGCCTCGAGGATCTGATGCCCGAGGCGTTCGCGGCCGTACGGGAGGCCGCGAAGCGCACCCTGGGCCAGCGGCACTACGACGTACAGATCATGGGCGGTGCGGCGCTTCATCTCGGCAACATCGCCGAGATGAAGACCGGTGAGGGCAAGACCCTCGTCTCCACGCTGCCGGCCTATCTCAACGCCCTCTCGGGCAAGGGCGTCCACATCGTCACGGTCAACGACTACCTGGCCAAGCGCGACTCCGAGTGGATGGGCCGGATCCACCATTTCCTCGGGCTCGAGGTCGGCGCGATCATGGCGCAGATGCCGCCCGCCGAGCGCCGGCGCATCTACGGGCTCGACATCACGTACGGCACGAACAACGAGTTCGGCTTCGACTACCTGCGCGACAACATGGCGAGCTCGCTGAGCGACTGCGTCCAACGCGGCCACAACTTCGCGATCGTCGACGAGGTCGACTCCATCCTGATCGACGAGGCGCGTACCCCGCTGATCATCTCCGGGCCGTCCGACGAGACGGTGAAGTGGTACGGCGACTTCGCCGACCTGGTGAAGCGCCTCCACCGCGACGAGGACTACGAGGTCGACGAGAAGAAGCGCACGGTGTCGGTGCTCGAGCCGGGTATCACGAGGGTCGAGGACCACCTGGGCATCGACAACCTCTACGACTCGGTCAACACGCCATTGATCAGCTTCCTCAACAACGCGATCAAGGCGAAGGAGCTCTTCCGGCGCGACAAGGACTACGTCGTGCTCGAGGGCGACGTGATCATCGTCGACGAGCACACCGGCCGGATGCTCCATGGCCGGCGGTACAACGAGGGTCTCCACCAGGCGATCGAGGCGAAGGAGGGTGTGAAGGTCCGGGAGGAGTACCAGACCCTCGCCCAGATCACGCTGCAGAACTACTTCCGGCTCTACGAGACGCTCAGCGGGATGACCGGTACGGCGATGACGGAGGCCAGCGAGTTCGACAAGACGTACGGCATCGGCGTCGTACCCATCCCCACCAACGAGCCGATGGTCCGAGCCGACCAGGCGGACCTCGTCTACCGCACCGAGGACTCGAAGTTCCGTGCCGTGGTCGTCGACCTCGAGGAGCGCTACCACGCCGGCCAGCCGATTCTGGTGGGTACAACGAGCGTGAGCAAGAGCGAGCTGATCGCCGAGCAGCTCAAGCGGCGCGGCGTCCCGCACGAGGTGCTCAACGCCAAGCAGCACGCGCGCGAGGCCGAGATCATCGCGATGGCCGGTCGCATGAAGGCGGTGACGGTGGCCACCAACATGGCGGGCCGCGGCACCGACATCATGCTCGGCGGCAACCCGGAATGGCTTGCAGAAAAGGAATTGCGCGGGCGCGGTCTCGATCCCGCGGAGTCGCCGGAGGAGTACGAAGCCGCCTGGCCGTCCACGCTAGAGAAGTTCGAGGCCCAGGTGCAGGCGGAGCACGACGAGGTCGTTCAACTCGGCGGGCTCTACGTCGTGGGCACCGAGCGCCACGAGTCGAGGCGGATCGACAACCAGCTCCGCGGACGTTCCGGCCGTCAGGGGGACCCCGGCGAGTCCCGCTTCTACCTCTCGCTCGAGGACGACCTGATGCGGTTGTTCAAGTCCGATTGGGTCGACTGGGTGCTCACCACACTGAAGATCCCGGACGACGTACCCATCGAGAACAAACGTGTCACCGGAGCGATCGCGTCGGCGCAGTCCCAGGTCGAGACGCAGAACTTCGAGACCCGCAAGAACATCCTGAAGTACGACGACGTCATGAACCGCCAGCGCGAGGTGATCTACGCCGAGCGTCGGCGGGTGCTCGAGGGTGCCGACCTCCACGAGCAGGTACGCGGCATGATCGACGACGTGGTCGAGGCGTACGCCACCGCGGCCACGGAGGGCTTCCCCGAGGACTGGGACCTCGACAAGCTCTGGGTTGCCCTGCAGCAGCTCTATCCGATCAGCTTCTCCCAGGAGGTCCTGATCGCGGAGGCCGGCGGCGACGTCGACGACCTGTCGACAGGTTTCCTCGTCGAGCGGATTCGGGCCGACGCCCAGGAGGCGTACGAACGGCGGGAGGAGGCTCTCGGCTCGGAGGTGATGCGCGAGCTGGAGCGCCGGGTCCTGCTCAGCGTGCTCGACCGCAAGTGGCGAGAGCACTTGTACGAGATGGACTACCTGCGCGAGGGCATCGGACTGCGGGCGTACTCGCAGAAGGACCCGCTGGTCGAGTACCAGCGCGAGGGCTACGACCTGTTCAGCGTGATGATGGACGGGATCAAGGAGGAGTCGGTCGGGTACCTGTTCAACCTGGAGGTCCAGGTGGACCAGGAGGCGGCTCAGGTGACGGCCGCGCCGGTCGAGGCGGCGCCGGTACCCGCTGGCGGTGTCGAGACTCGGCAGCCGCAGCTCGTCGCTCCCGGTCTGCAGCGGTCGAGCCGGCCGCAGAAGCTCACGTACTCGGCCCCGACCGTCGACGGCGACAGCACCGCCGGAGAGGTTCAGCGGGTGAGCGACGGCAAGGCGGAGTCGGGCGCGGGTTCCGGTGACGGCGAGCTGGAGTACGCCGGCACTCCGCGGAACGCGCTCTGCCCGTGCGGCTCGGGGCGCAAGTACAAGCGCTGCCACGGAGACCCGGCGCACCGCCAGCACGCCTGACCGGGCCCGCCTGACCGGGCCGTGCCTAGGTCGGCACGTAGGCGGGGATGACGTCGGTGTGGGAGAAGTCGTTGCCCTTGAACAGCAGCGGCTCGCGCAGCGTGGCCGCCAGGGCGTAGGCGAAGCAGTCGCCGAAGTTCAGGTTGGCCGGGTGACCGCTGCCCTTGCCGAAGTCGCGGTACGCCTCCCGCGCGACCCGTGCCTGCTCAGGGGTGACGGGCTCAATGGCTAGATCTATTGTGGCCACGAACCTGTCGAGCTTCCGGCTCGCGACCGCGACACGCTTTCGATCGATGATGATGGCCGTCTCGAGGTAGCTTGCGGCTGACAAGCGGCGGACATCGGAACTCCCCAGCATCTTCGCGAGGTCTCGGGCGTCGGGCTCATCATTGAGAATCGCGATGACCGCGGAAGTGTCGACGATCACTTGGGAAGCCCGTCCTCGTCGTAGAGCAGCTCGCCGTGGTCGACGTCAAGGGCACCGGGCGGAAGGTGCTCTCGGATCTCCTTCGCGATTTCGAGCATGCGGCGGACGGCCAGGTCCGGATCCTCGGTCTGCTCGGCGCGGACGCGGTCGAGGCGCTCCTGGACCGCGACCGTCACCGCGTGGGTCAGGCTCTCGCCGGTGAGCGCGGCCAGCTCGCGGGCCAGCTCATGTGTGCGCGGGTTCTTGATGTTCATGCCCACGGTAAGGAATTCTACCATCGCAGGCATCCTTTCTACCCGCTCAGCCGAGCTGGAGCGCGGTGCACTGCCAGCGACCCTCGACCGCCTCGAACCGGGCCGCGATCGCCCGCGAGCGGCCGCCCTGCCGGACGTGCGCCGCGACCTCGGCGACCTCCGGATGCGGCTGGCAGATGTGCACCGAGCGGACGTGTGAGCGAGCGATCCCGATCCGCTGCGGCGCTCGCAGGTCGATGCCCAGTCGGCGGACCCGGAGGTTGAGGTCGGCGTAGACCGCCTGGTTCGTCCAGCGCACGAGCTGTTGCACCGGGCGATCGCCGGCGAGGACCTCCACCACGGCCTGGACGAACCGGCCGGCCCAGGCTCGTGCCGGTGGCGCCGGCGGCTCGGGCGGATCGTCGCCGCCGACGATCAGGGTCAGGGCAGGTGGGCGAGGCGTCGCGGGCACGCCGGTCGGCAGCGTGAAATCGAGGGCGAGGGTTCCCTGGGTGATCGGATTCGGGGCAGCGGGACTCATCGGCGGTCCTTCGTCAGGTTGGGTCGGGGCAGGAGTGGAGTCGAGGTTGGTTCGCCGGCGGCTGCAGCCGGGTGCCGGGGAAGATCAGGTCTGGGTCGGGGCCGATGTGTGCGCGGTTGGCCCGGTACCACGCCGGCCACGCGCGCGCGATGTCGGCGTCGATCGCGTGCCGGGGGAGGTGCCGTGCGGCTGTCGCCCACAGGGTGTCGCCCGGCCGTACGAGAACGAGTGCGGACGACGGTTCGGCCGGTTCGGCGGAATGTGCGGAGCTCCGGGCCGGGCTGGAGCGGCCGTCCGGACGGTTCGGCAGCGGCAACCGCGGTGGGCCGGCTAGATCGCCGGCGCATGCCGTTGGCGAACACGCGAAGGCCGTCGCGGCGCCGGCGGGTGTGCCGGTGAGGAGGGCCGGGGCGGCGACCGCGGCGACGCCGCACGCGGCGCGTACGACGACGTACACGAAGCCGGGCGCACATGCCCGAGCGAGCCCCCCGGCCAGCCTGCTGCCGAGCCGTCCGCTCTCGGCGACGGCGACGACCAGGAGGGTGAACGCCACCCAGGCCAGCGCCGCGAGCAGGACACCGACCGCGACCGCGAGCACCAGCTCGTCGAAGCTCAAGGATCCGCGGTCCGCCCACAGCCGTGCCGTCTCGCCGACCGCGAGTGTGCCCAGGCCGCCGGCGGCGGCGGTCGCGATCCCGGCGAGCAGGACCACGCGTAGCCGTTCCATGAGCGTCAGTTTCATGCGAGAACCTTTCGTTTGCTTGTATTAGCTTTGTTTAGTCCTTGGAAGCGAGCGGTGTCAAGCAGTTGCTCCTGGAACGCGGGAGATGGGCTACGGTCGGAGCGTGCGTTGGGAAGAGCTCTTCGCCGAGCTGGAGGGTCACTGGGACGCGTTGTCCGCGAGCGAGCGCGCCGGGGAGATCGCCGAGCGGACCCGTGCGGAGCTGGCCCGGGTCCAGCTCATGGACCGGCTGCGGGCCTCGCTCGGCCGGGAGGTGCTGCTCACGCTCGCCAACGGGCAGCGGGTATCCGGCGAGTTGCGCCGCGTCGGCGCCGACTTCGTGCTCATCGGCGGCGGGCGGGTGGAGCTCCTGGCGGTGGTCTCGTCCGTGGTGGCGGTGTCCGGGCTGGCCGATCAGTCCCGGACCGCGGAGCAGGCCGGACCGGTCGCGACCCGCCTCGGGATCGGCTCCGCGTTACGCCGGATCGCCCGGGACCGGCTTCCGGTCAGCGTGGCGCTGGTGGCCGGGGGAGAGGTGCACGGCACGCCCCGCCGGGTCGGTGCGGACTTCGTCGAGATCGCCGAGCATCCCGCCGGCGCGATGTCCCGGGCGGACGAGATCGTCCGGGTGTCCGCTCTGCCGTTTCGGGCGATCGCCGTGGTACGCCGTGAGGTCGAACCGGACCCGGCCGTCTAGGAGATGGCCTAGTGGTCTGTCTGCGAAATAACAAGGTATACTTGGGGTGTGCCTACTTCTGCAGCAGCACCCGCACTTGAGGTCACCGACGAGCAGCGCGTCGAGCTGGTGAGGTTGTCG
>WHTJ01000014.1 GCA_009377795.1 Propionibacteriales bacterium
TCATTTCAGACATCAAACGTGTCAAGCGAGCAGGGCGATGACCCGACGGCACCTCGGGTGCATCAGCAGTCCATCCAGAACCACCGACACAAGGATGGTGCACCAGTGAGCCGTGCGGCCGGACATCCTCAGACCCGCGGCCCGACCGTCACGAACGTCCTACCCCGCACCAACTGGGACGTGGTCGACCCGGTGACTGGGCCCTGCTCCCCACCTCCGCCATTGGGTCGGCAAACGGTGGTGGTGGATCGGGCCCGTCCCTCGCGCCGAGATTGCAGAAGTGGCCGATCTCAGATCGGCCACTTCTGCAATCTCGGCGCGAAACAGGATGGCCGGGTACAGCTAGAGGCCGAGCACGCTGTGCCGGACCTGAGCGTCGTTGCGTAGCTCCTGCGACGTCCCGGCCATGACGATGCGTCCCTCACCGAGCAGGTACCCGCGGCTGGAGAGGGTGAGGGCGCGCTCGATGTCCTGCTCGACGAGCAGCACGCTCACGCCGTCGGCCCGGATCGCCTCGATCGCGGTGAACATCTCGTCGGTCATCACCGGCGCCAGACCGAGCGACGGCTCGTCCATCAGCAGGATCCGGGGCCGCACCATCAGCGCCCGGCCGATCGCGAGCATCTGCTGCTCGCCCCCGGACAGGTTCACGGCCTGCTGGCGGGAGCGTTCGGCGAGGCGGGGAAACAGCCGCTCCACCCGGGCGAGCGTCTCGCGGTGAACGCGGCGGGCGCCGCGCCGGTACGCACCCAGCAGCAGGTTGTCTCGTACCGACATCTGGGCGAAGACCCGCCTCCCCTCCGGGACGATCGCCAGCCCGTGAGAGCAGACCCGCTGCGGCGCGACCGTGGTCAGGTCCGCGCCGTCCAGCATCACCCGCCCACGGATCGGGCGGAGCAGCCCGGCGATCGCGGTCACCAGGGTGGACTTGCCGGCACCGTTGGGACCGATGACGCTGACGATCTCCGCATCACCCACATCGAGGTCCACCCCCCACAGCGCCTGGGCATGACCGTGGAACGCGTCCAGTTGCCGGATCTCAAGCATGCTCGCCCCCCGACTCCCCGACCGGCACTTGTCGCCCGCTGTCGCCGAGGTAGACCCGGACGACCTCCGGATCCCGCATCACGGTCCGCGGATCACCGTCGGCCAGCAGACGACCCCGGTCGAGCACCACGAGCCGGCCGGCCAGCCGGTTCACCACCCGCAGCAGGTGCTCCACGATCACGATCGTGACGCCGTCGGCGTGGATACGTCGCACGACCTCCACCGCGTTGTCGATCTCGGCGGGGTTCAGCCCGGCCAATGCCTCGTCGAGCAGCAGCACCCGGGGGCTGGTGGCCAGCGCCCGGGACATCTCCAGGAGCTGCCGCTGGTGCAGGTTGATGTCCTGCGGACGGGCCGAGGCGAGGTCACCCAACCCGACGAACTCCAGATGCCGGGCCGCCTGCCGCCGGGCCTCGGCGAGCCCCCGCGGCTGGTGGCCGAACATCACCGCCATCGCGACGTTGTCCCGCAGCGTCATGGACTGGAACGGCCGCGGGATCTGGTACGTACGCGTGATGCCCACGTGGCTGAACATGTGCGGGGCCAGCCGCGCCGTGTCGCGACCGGCGACCCGGATGCTCCCGCGGGTGGGCCGCATCGCCCCGGAGAGCAGGTTGACCAGCGTGGTCTTGCCGGACCCGTTGGGCCCGATCAGCCCGACCAGCTCCCCCTCCCGGATCTGCAGGTCCAGCCCGTCGAGCGCGTGCACGCCGCCGAAGTGGCGCGCCAGTTCGCGGCACTCGACCACGATCTCGTGGCCCGGCTCGACGGGCCCGGTGGTCTCAGACCGGCGGGCGACCGCGGTGGCCGGTTCGCCGGACGCGCGGTCCGCCGGCTCGGGACTCGGCTCCAGGCTCGGCTCCGGGCTCGGCTCCGGGCTCGGCTCGGCGCTCGGCTCGGCGCTCGGCTCGGGTTCGGCGGGCGGGGACGCGGCGGGGGTGGCGGCGGCGGTACGCAGCCGCGGCGGCACCAAGACGGTCGGCCAGAACGCGACCGCGGCGGTGACCAGCATGGCCAGGGCGACCTGGTCGAGCAGCCCACCGGGCGCGACCAGCAGGAGGACGACCAGGCTGCCCGTCCAGGCGAGCGCGGTCGCCCGCGGGCGGGCGCGCAGCCGGGACCACAGCCCGTCCGGCGCGAAGATCACCATCGCCGCCAGCAGGCCGCCGAAGACGATCAGCCGCCAGCTCTCGAACGCACCGCCGGCCAGCCGGTCCTGCAGCAGCACGATCACCGCGGCGCCGATCACCGGGCCGAGCCAGTGGGTGCGTCCACCCAGGACGCTCATCAAGATCACGAACAGCGGGATGGTGAGGCCGAACACGACCTCGGCCTGGATGAACCCGAACTGCAGGGCCCAGGCGCTGCCCGCGATCCCGCCGATCGCCCCGGTGGCCGCGATGGCGAGCATCTTCCAGCGGAACGTCGGCACACCCAGGCCCTCGGCGACGTCCTCGTTGTCGCGGATCGCGGCGAGCGCCCACCCGAAGCGGGAATGGTGGATCGCGTACGCCCCGGCCACGGCGGCCATCGCGATCACCAGCGTGACGAGGTAGAGGAACTCCTGGAAGACCAGCGGCTCGGGTACCTCCGGCACGGGCACCAGCACCCCCTGGCCGCCGTCGATCGCGCTGCTGAGCCGCGCGACCGCCGCCAGGATGAACGGCACCGCGAGAGTCAGCAGCGCGAACGTCGCGCCCCGGAACGAGCCGAGCCGGAACGCCACCGCACCGATGCCCAGGGCAAGCAGTGTGGACAGCACCGCGGCGGCGGGCAGCGTGAGGTAGAAGCTCCACCCGTGCTGGGACGTCAGCACCGCCGTGGTGTAGACGCCCACACCCACGAAGGCGCCCTGGCCGAAGCTGAAGTAGCCGGTGTAGCCGGACAGGATGTTCCAGCTGGTGGCCTGCGCGGTCCAGAAGAACAGCGTGCTCATCAGGCTGATGTAGAACAGCGACACCCCGAGTGGCTCGCGGAACACCGCCAGCCCGGCGAGCCCGACCAGCACCAGCAAGAACCCCAGGAGGCCGCGGCGCATCATCGGGCCACCCTCGGCAGCCGCCCCCGGCCGGGCAGGGTCACGCCCCATGCCCCCGCGAACAACCCGTACGGCCGCAGCAGCAGCGCCAGGACGATCGCCACGAACACCACCAGCAAGGACGCGGTCGTCTCCCAGAGCAGCGACGTCACGCTGGCGAGGGCGCCCACCAGCATGCCCGCCACGAGCGTGCCGAGCACCTGGCCGATACCACCCAGGATCACGACCGCGAACACGATCCCGATCCACTCGAACGGGGCGTCCGGCACGAGCCGGAAGCTCAGCGCCCACAGCATGCCGGCGATCGCCGCGGTGGCACCGGACGCGCCCGCCAGCAGCATGCCGAGCCGGCCGTGGTCGATGCCGCATGCCGCGGCCATGTCCCGGTCCTCGGCGAACGCGCGCAGCGCGCGGCCGGTGAAGGTGGTCCGCAGCAGCACCCAGGCGCCGACGATGACCGCCACGCCGAGACCGAACGCGATCAGCCGGGGCATCGGGAGCACCAACGGTCCCAGGAACCACGACTGCGTGCCGTACGGGTTGACCTGCGGCCCCAGCGCCCGGAAGTCGGCGCTCCACACGTTGTGCACCACCTGGATGGTGATGATCATGACGCCGAAGCTCACCAGCAGCGAGGTGAACTCGGCCAGCCCGGCCCGCTCGTACACCCAGTGCAGGCCGACGCCCAGCAGGAACAGCAGCGGAGCCGTCACGAGGATGCTGAGGATCGGGTCGACACCCCACCACCTGCCCAGCTGGAACGTGAAATAGGCACCGAGCAGGATCATCCCGAAGTGCGCCAGGTTGATGATCCGCAGCATCCCCCACGACACGGACAGCCCCACCGCCATCATCGCGTACATGCCACCGAGCATCGCCCCCGTCACCAGCGCCTGCACGATGCTCATCTACGCGACCTCATCCGTCGGGGGCGGGACTGTCCACGTGCGGGTCAGTTACGGGGCGGCGCCACCTCGGCCGCCGCCCGGTCCTCCGGCCAGACCATGACCCATTCTCCGTCCTGGATCTGCTTGAGACCCACATTGGTCTCCCAGAAGTTGTTCGACTCCGAGTCGAACTCCAGGTGGCCGTTGAACGTGGTGTCCACGCCGTTCTCGGCCAGGTAGTTGCACACCTCCTCCTGGTCGACCGTGCCGGCGCCCTCTACGGCACCGGTCAGGATCTCCCAGGTGTTCCACGAGGCGGCCGCCTGCGTCTCGAACGCGGTGTACGGCAGGCCCTCGGCCTCGGCACGCTGCCGGTACTCCTGGACGATGCCGCTCACCTCCTCGCCGTACTGATCGATCAGCGCCTTGTTCGGCTCGAACAGCGACACCGACAGGGTGCCTTCGGCGGGCGGGCCCATCTCGAGTAGCGGCCCCGGCGCGGGGAACAGCGAGAAGAGCATCGGTGGCTGGTAGTTCAGCTGCGCCATGGCCTCGATGATGCCGACCGGGTCCACGGCGACACCGTTGTTGATCACGACGTCCGCGTCGGCGTCGCGCAGCTGGGTGGCGATCGAGCCCCAGTCCTGGTTGCCGGGCGGGTACGCCAGCTCGGCGACCACCTCAAGGCCGTAGTCCGGGGCGATGCCGAGCATCCCCCCGCCGCCGCCCTGCTCGGCGAACCCCTCGGTCATCGGCAGGGTCGAGCCGCTCTCGTTGGTGACCAGCGCGATGGTCTCCGGCGGGTCCGGCAATGTCGAGAGCATCTCGAACAGCAGCTCCGAGGTGAACACATCCGGCTCGGGGTCCATGGACCAGCCCGGGAACTGGCACTCGTAGCCCAGCAGGGGCGCGTGGATCGCCGTGTGGTGCGGGATCGCGTAGCCGGCACGCTCGGCGACCGCGACCGCGGGGATGATGTTCGGTGTGGCATACGGGCCGAGGATCAGATCCACCTGCTCCTGGTTGATCAACCGCTCGTACAGCGGGGTGACCTGGGCGGAGTCGGACTCGTCGTCCAGCACCTGCCATTCCACCTGGCGGCCGAGCAGCCCGCCGTTCTCGTTGAGCTGCTCGACGAACTGCTCGCCGACGATCCGGTGGATTATCGCGGTCGGGCCGAAGTCACCGGTGAGGGACAACGTCGACCCCACGACGATCGGCTCTTCGCTCTGCTCGCCGTCGCCGTCGCCGGCGCCCGGGTCGGCGCCGGTTTCGTCGTCCCCACCGCAGGCGGCGAGGACCAGCGCCGTCGCCGCCAGGACCGTGCTGATGGTGTGTGCACGCCGTCTCATGTCTCGCCTCTTCGTGGTCAGCCCCGAGGGGGTTTCATGTCTTGATCTCGCCACTGTCATGTACGACCTCACCGTCCACGACGGTGAGCACCGAGCCGACCCGCCGGATGTCGTCCTCCGGGACCGTGAAGTAGTCGCGGTCCAGCACGACCAGGTCGGCGAGCTTCCCGGGCTCGATCGAGCCGAGCTCGTCGTCGGCACGCAGGAACCAGGCGTTCTCCCGGGTGAACGCGCGAAGCGCCTCCTCGCGGGTGATCTGCTGGCCGTCGTTGATCAGCTCGCCGAACGCGTTGACGCCGGTCACCGCGTAGTGCATGTGCGGCCACGGCATCAGCGTCGAGATGTGCGCGCCGTCGCCCTCGATGCCCGCCTTGATCCCGTGGTCCACGATCGTCCGGAACGGTGCGCCGTTGCTCTGCGCGGTCCCGACCACCCAGGTGAACGCACGCATGACCACGCCGGCGCCCAGCGCGTGGAGACGATCGAGCAGATCCTCGGTGACGTCGGGAACGTGGTGGACGATGTACCGGTCGCCGGTGATGCCGAACTCGGCGTCGACCGCCTCCCACGCCTCGACGACCCGGGTGAGCTCGTCCAGGTTGCCGACTGCGTTCTCGTTTCGCCATCCGGCCTCGGCGACCACCCGCTGCGCCTCGAACCACACGTCGCCGGCGGAGATCGGCGCGGCCCACTCGCCGATCGCGCCGGTACGCATCATGTCGTCGCCGAAGAACTGGAACTGGTTCTTCAGTCGTTCCCGCAGCTCCGGGAGCTCCGGGTCGCTCTGGTTGTGCAGGAAGTTGAACTCCATCCGAATGCTCGTCTCGCCGTTGCGGTGCAGGTGCAGCAGCGGGTCGTACATCCGGTAGTGGTCAAGGTTGGACAGCACCTGGCTGGGGTGCAGCGGTCCGGGCGTCGGGAACAGCACCTTGTCGCTGTGTGCGGTGAGGCCGACGCTCGCCGAGTAGGCCATCATGTCCCGGCTGCTGCGCAGCTTGTCGTCGAACGTCTGCAGCGTCCGCAGGACGAACAGGGCGGTGGTCGCCGGCGTCGCCACGCCGAACCCGCCGGAGGCGATGGACCCGTCGTCGGCCACGTTGATCTTCACGGCGTCCGGGTGCGGTGGCGGCCCCGCGTCGACCTCGTCGAAGAACGCCTTGCCGAGGCTGTTCGTCGCGGCCGGCCCCGTGAACCGCTCGTAGAGCAGCACCGGCCGGTCGGGCACCGCGTCGTCGAGCTCGTCAAGGGTCGGCCGCCGGTGCTCGGCCCACTGGTTCGGGTGCCAGCCGCCGAGCGCGGTGATCCACTGACCGTCCGGCACGTCCGGCCGCCGCGCGGCCAGCGACTCCTGGACGTCCGCGATCGAGGTCGCGCGCTCGACCTCCGCGACGTGGTACCCGGGCCGGTTCGCCAGGCTCACCGAGTGGACGTGGCTCTCGATGATGCCGGGGACGACGGTACGTCCGCGCAGGTCGATCACCCGACCGCCGGGGTCGCCCACGCCGTCGCCGACCGCGACGAACCGGCCGCCTCGGATCGACACCGCGCGGGCGACCGTGTTGTCCGCGTCCATCGTGTGGATCCTGCCGTTGACCAGGGCCAGCGCATCGTCGCCGGCGCGACCGGGCGGACCGGCACGCGAGCCCCGCGGACCGGTGGCGGCCGCGGGCGCTGCGCCGACACCCCCCAACGTCGCGGCCACTCCGGCCGCCGCGCCCGTCCTCAGGACGTCCCGCCGGGAGACTCGACCACTCATCGGCCGGCCTCCCCGGTCTCGTGCACGATCCGCCCGCCGGCGACCGTCAGCACCGACCGGATCCGGCGGAGCCGCTCGTCCGGCACGGTGAAGTAGTCCTCGTTCAACACGACGAGGTCGGCCAGCTTGCCCGGCTCGATCGTGCCCAGGCTGTCCTCCTCGCGGAGGAACCAGCCGTTGTCCCGGGTGTACAGGCGCAGGACCTCCTCCCGGGAGATCTGCTGGCCGTCGTTGATCAGCACACCGCGTGCGTTGAGCCCGGTCGTGGCGTAGTACATGTGGATCCACGGGTTCATCGGGGCGATCTGCATGCCGTCGGAGCTCATCCCGGCGTTGATCCCGCTGTCCACGATCATCCGGAACGGCGGTCCGTTGCTCGAGGGTGAGCCGGCGAGGTACCGCCAGCCGGTGAGCGACAACCCGCCACCCAGGGCCTGGTGCCGGCTCACGTACTCCTCGGTGATGAACGGCACGTGCGCGACCACCCAGCGCAGGTCGGTGATCGGGAACTCCTTGTTGACCGCCTCGAACGCCTCGATCTCGTTCACGAAATCGGTCGTGCTCAGTGAATGCACCTCGGCCCGCCAGCCGGCCTCCGCCACGCGCCGCGCCGCGGCCAGGAACGGGCTGCTCGGTCCGGTGCCCTGGGCGATGAACTCTCCGATACCGCCGGTGCGCACGAAGTCGTCGCCGAAGAACTGGAACGCGTTCCGCAGCCGCTCGACCAGCTCCGGGGTGGCCGGGTCGGACTCCATGTGCAGGAAGTTGATCCGCAGCCTGGCGAGCAGCTCGCCGTCCTCGTGCACGCTGAGGAACGGCAGGTGCATGGCGAAGTTGTCCTCGTGGGCCGCACCGTCGGACGCCGTGCCCGTCGTCTGGAAGGCACCCTGGTCCAGGTGCGTGGTCACGCCGAGACCGAGCCCGTAGTTCAGCGCGTCGACCGCGCCACGCTTGCGGGCCTCGAAGTCCAGGAGCGTCTGGCGCAGCGCGAACGTCGCCTGTCCGGTCGGGCTGGTCCCGAACCCTCCGGCGATCGAGCCGTCGTCGCCGACCGGTGTCCCCCGCCCTTCGAAGAACGCCTTACCGCGGCTGTTGGTCGTCGACGGTCCGCTGAACGACTGCGAGATGTACGCGGGGTTGTCCGGAACCGCCTCGTCGAGCTCGGCCAGCGTCGGGAAGCGGGGCGTCTCGCCGGGCGGCACGAGGTGGTTGATGTGGAAGCCGCCGATCGTCGTGATCCACCCACCGTCCGGGATGCCGGACCCACGCGCCGCGTAGATCTCCTGGACATCGGAGATCGAGGCGGCGTTCTCCAGCGGCGTGTGGAACCCCGGCCGGTTGCCCATCAGGACGATGTGGTTGTGGTTGTCGATGATCCCCGGGACCACTGTGCGGCCACGCAGGTTGATGGTCCGCGTACCCGGTCCCGGGTTGCCCACGTCGTTGCCGACGGTGACGAACCGGCCGTCGCGGATCGACACCGCGCGGGCGACCGTGTTGTCCGCGTCCATCGTGTGGATCCTGCCGTTGACCAGGGCGAGCGGCCCGTCGTCGGGACCTCCGGGAGAACCTCCTCCCGAAGGTCCGAACGCCGCCGCCCGACCCGCACCGGCACCACCGACCGCGGCAACGACCCCCGCCGCCGCGCCGGTCTTGAGTACGTTCCGTCTGGAGATGCGCCCGTTCATCTGCCGACCTCCCTCGTGTCGTGCACGATCCGGCCGCCGACGACGGTGAGCGCGGGACGGATCCGCCGCATCTCCTCGTCGCTGACACCGAAGTAGTCCTTGTCGAGCACGAGCAGGTCGGCCAGTTTTCCGGGCTCGATCGAGCCGAGCTCCTGCTCGCGGTTCAGATACCACGCGTTGCCGCGGGTGTACATGTGCAGCGCCTGCTGGCGGGAGATCTGCTGGCCGGGGTTGATCTGCTCGCCGAACCAGTTCAGCCCGGTCGTCGCGTAGTGCAGCGCGAAGAACGGGTTGTGCGGGGCGATGTGCACGCCGTCCTCATGCAACCCTAGGGTGATCCCGCTGGCGACGAGCCTGGGGAACAGCGGCCCTCTCGGCTCACCGGACGCCAACGGGCTGTTCTGCCAGCGGAAGCCGGACGTCGAGACGCCCACGTTGAGGTCCCTCAGCCGCCGGAGCTGGTCCTCGGTCGCGAAGTCGCCGTGCTGGAGCCCCCACCGCAGGTCCGTGATGCCGAACTCGGCGTCCATGGCCTCGTACGTCTCCACGACCTGCTGCACGTTGGTCACGCTGGACTGGCTGTTCTCGTTGCGCCAGCGGGCCTCGGCGACCAGGCGCTGCGCCTCGAACCAGACCTCGTATCCGGACGGGTTGGATGCCTGCAGGGCGAACGGCGCGGCCCACTCGCCGATCGCTCCGGTCCGGAGCAGGTCGTCGCCGAAGAACTGGAACTGGTTCTTCAGCCGCTCGCGCAGCTCCGGGAGCTGGTTCTCCAGGCCGCCGAGATCCGGGTTGTTGCCCTGGTTGTGCAGGAAGTTCATCTGCAGCCGCACGAGCGCGTCGCCGTCGCGGTGCACGTCGATCCAGCCGTCGTACATCCGGAAGTGGTCGAGCGTGGCAAGCGCGTGGTTCGGCTGCGGGTCGCGCGGACCGAAGCCGACCGCCACCAGCGTCTGGTCGAGGTTGGCCGTGATGCCGACCTGGGCGGAGAAGGCCATCGCGTCACGCGCACTGCGCTTCTTGTCCTCGAACGTCTGGCGCACTCGCAGGTGGTACAGGGCGGTCGTCGACTGCAGACCGCCGGCGATCGAGCCGTCGTCGCCGACGGTGACCGGTCCGGCCAGCGGCGAGGTGACGTTCTCGAAGAACTCCTTGCCGAGGTTGTTCACCCGCGACGGCCCGTTGAACCGCTGGAAGAGCAGGACTGGCCGGTCGGGCACCGCCTCGTCGAGCTCGGCGAGCGTCGGGAGACGCCGCTCGGCCCACTGGTTCGGATGCCAGCCACCGATCGCCGTGATGAACGCACCCTCCGGCACGTCGCCTTGCGCCCGGCGGGCGGCCAGCATCTCCAGGACCTCGGCGATCGAGCTCGCCAGCTCGAGCTGGGCGACGTGGTGCCCGGGGCGGTTGGCGAGGCTCACGTAGTGCGTGTGGCTCTCGATCAGGCCCGGGACGACGGTGCGGCCGCGCAGGTCGATGACCCGCCCACCCGGGTTGGGCGCCGCGTCGCCGACGGCGATGAAGCGTCCGTTCCTCATCGACACCGCGCGGGCCACCGTCCCGGCGTCGTCCATGGTGTGGATCCGGCCGTTGACCAGGGTCAGCGCCTCGTCGCCGGTAGGTCCGCCCGGCGGGCCCGCACCCGACGGTGGTGCCGCCGCCTGCGCGGCGGCCGCCTCCCCGGTGGTCGCGCCGCCGAGTGCCGCGGCGGCTCCCGCCACCGCACCCGTCCTGAGGACGTCTCGGCGCGAGATTCCCCTACCCCGAGTCCGATTCTGGCTGTCGTGATCGCCCATCGATGGACACCGCCTTCACACCGTTCGTCCCGGACAGGACGGGTGCAGCTCTTAGGCGCGGAGTTTAGGCTCACTGAACGTGGTGTGCAATACCGCTGTTCGCAGTTGTTAACACTTCGTTGATCTCCGACTCGACGTTCGCGCCGAGATTGCACATCTGGCCGACCCGGACCCGTCGCGCCGGCGTGGAAGGAACGCCGCCGGTCAGTGCGAGGACTCGGCGATGAACCAGACGCCCACCGCGGGTTCGGAGCCCTCGTTGCGGTAGCCGTGCGGCGTGGTCGAGTCGAAGGAGATGGCGTCCCCCGCCTGCAGATGGTGCTCGTCGAACGCCAGCGTGAGGATCAGTTCACCCCGGATCAGGTATCCGTACTCCGTGCCCGTGTGGCGCATCAGCGCGCCGGACGTCGAGGACGACCCACCGGGCTGGTAGGTCACGAGCAGGAAGTCGGCGTGGATGCCCGGTACCTGCCCGAGCAGCTCCCAGACCACGCCGCTTTCCAGGGTGAGGCCCTCGCGGTCGTCCGGGTGGACCACGGGACCGACCCGTCGTCCGCGGTCCCGTCCGACCGTTCGCGGCGTCGGGCGGGCTGACGGCTGGTCGGCCGAGCGGATCGTCCCGATGGCGTGGACCGCCCCCGCCACCGCCGTCGCGTCGATCGCGGCCGCGTCGGACGGGGCATCGTCGGTGGCGGCCTCGACGGATTCGGGCGCCGCGTCGCCGGGAGCGAAGAGGTCCTCGATGGAGATGTCCAACGCGGTCGTGATCGCGTACAGAGTGCTCACCGACGGCTGGCTGCGCCCGGTCTCGATCTGGGAGATGAGGCTCGCCGACACGCCGATGTCGCGGGCCAGACCCCGGACGGTCACGCCCCGCCTGGCCCGCTCCTCGCGGATTCGTTCTCCGATCGGCGGCACGCTGGGTGGGCTCACGCTGCGCTCTCCGCTGGACTCTCCGGTCGCCGACAGCGTCGGGCGAAGAGTACCGCCGCCACCGTCGGCTCCACGCGAAACCGGCGTCATCAACCGCCTCCCGAATCCCGCCGCGCCTGATGATCGTCCGCAGCGGGTTGACGGGTTCGCCCGCGTCGGTTTAACTCATGGTAAGCGTTACTGAACATCTCACGCGAACTGTACGCGCGACCGGATGTCCGGTTCGCTCGCGGGTGCACCAGTCGACGAGGAGGTGCATGGACACGATGGCGATCCACACGTACGGCACTAACGCCGTCGACTGGGAGGAGCGGATCGATCTCGATCGGCTCCGCGACGAGCGACTAGCCAGGCTGCAGACCACGCTCGAGGCCTCGTCATTGGGGTCCCTCCTCACGTTCGACTTCTCCAACATCCGCTACATGACCTCCACCCACATCGGCACCTGGGCGATGGACAAGCTGATCCGGTTCGCCGTGCTGCCCCAGGGCGGCAAGCCGGTGGTCTGGGACTTCGGCTCCGCCGCCAAGCATCACCAGCTCTACAACCCCTGGCTGGAAGGCGAGTCCCGCGCCCGCGCGGGCATCTCCACGCTGCGGGGCGCGTTCAACCCGGACGCCGGGATCGCCGAGGAGGTCGCCCGCAAGGTGGCCGAGGTGTTGACCGAGCACGGGCTCGAGAAGGAGCCGGTCGGCGTCGACATCGTGGAGATGCCCATCCTGGCCGCACTTCGCCAGCAGGGGCTCGACGTGGTCGACGGCCAGCAGGTGTTCCTGAGCGCGCGGCGGATCAAGACGAAGGACGAGATCGCGCTGCTCACCCAGGCGTGCTCCATGGTCGATGCGGCGTACGAGGAGCTCTACCGGTTCCTGCGGCCCGGTGTACGCGAGAACGAGTGCGTCGGGCTGGTCTCGAAGGTGCTGTACGACCTCGGCAGCGAGTACGTCGAAGGGGTCAACGCCATCTCCGGCGAGCGCTGCTCACCGCATCCGCACGTCTACAGCGACCGGCTGGTCCGTCCCGGCGATCCGGCGTTCTTCGACATCCTGCACAGCCACCTGGGCTACCGCACCTGCTACTACCGCACGTTCGCCGTCGGCAGCGCGTCCGTCGCGCAGCAGGACGCCTACACCCGGTGCCGGGAGTTCATCGACCATGCCATCTCGCTGGTCAAGCCCGGTGCGACCACCGGCGACATCGTGTCGGTGTGGCCACGAGCCGAGGAGTTCGGCTTCCCCGACGAGGAGGCCGCCTTCGCCCTGCAGTACGGACACGGCGTCGGGATGTCGATCTGGGAGAAGCCGATCTTCTCCCGGCTGGTGTCGCTGGACCATCCGGAAACCCTGGAGGAGGGCATGGTCTTCGCCCTCGAGACGTTCTGGCCGGCCGGCGACGGCTGGTCCGCGGCCCGGATCGAGGAGGAGGTCGTGGTCACCGCGGACGGATGCGAGGTGATCACCAAGTTCCCGGCCGAGGAGCTCCTGGTCGCCGGCCAGAAGTACTGGACGGCCGGCGGTTCCCTGGACACCCTGCGCGAGGCACAGTCGCACCTGAACACCAACTCCAAGCCGACGAACGATGGCCGTGTCGACTGAAGCCGGCCAGCTCACCGACCAGGCAGCGGAGCTGCTGGACCTCTACCAGCAGATGGCGGTCATCCGCCGTACCGAGAAGGCGGCCAACGACCTGTTCCTGGCCGGACTCGTGAAGGGCACGACCCACCTCGCCGCCGGGCAGGAGGCGGTCGCGGTCGGCGCCAGCGCCGCGTTGCGTCCCGACGACTACGTGTTCGCCACCTATCGCGGTCACCACCACGCCATGGCGCGCGGGGCGTCGCCGGAGGCCTGTCTCGCCGAGCTGATGAGCAAGTCGACCGGGCTGTGCGGCGCCAAGGGCGGGTCCATGCACCTGACCAAGGCCGACACCGGGATGCTCGGGTCGTACGCCATCGTCGGCTCGCACCTGCCGATGGCGACGGGCGCCGCGTGGTCGGCGACCCTGCGCGGTACGGAGCAGGTGGCGGTGGCGTTCTTCGGCGACGGGGCCACGAACATCGGGGCGTTCCACGAGGCGCTCAACCTGGCCGCGGTATGGCGGCTGCCGGTGTTGTTCGTCTGCGAGAACAACCTCTACATGGAGTACACCCCGATCGGCTCGGTCACCGCGGTCGCCAACCCGGCGGCCGATCGGGCGTCGGCGCACAACCTGCCGTCGGAGGTCATCGACGGCAACGACGTGCTGGTCGTACGCGACCGGATGAGCGAGGCGGTCGCGCGTGCGCGTGCGGGAGGAGGGCCCACCGTGCTGGAGGCCCGCACCTACCGGCACTACGGGCACAGCCGCACCGACCCGGCGAAGTACCGGCCGGAGGACGAGGTACGCGACTGGATGGCACGCGACCCGCTGACGGTGACCCGCGAGCAGCTCAGCCGGTTGGGGATCGGAGACGGCCCGCTCGACGAGGCCGACCAGCGCGCCGACCAGATCATCGCGGCCGCGGTCGACGCCGCCAAGGCGGCGCCCGGTCCCGACCTCGGTGCCACGTACACCCATGTCTGGGCGGAGGAGAGTACGACATGGCGGACGTGACTTACCGAGATGCTGTCGCCGACGGCATCGCCCGCGAGATGCGGCGCGATCCGACCGTCGTCTGCCTGGGCGAGGATATCGGAGCGGCCGAGGGCGTGTTCAAGACCACGGTCGGACTGTTCCAGGAGTTCGGCCCGAAACGGGTGTGGGACACCCCTATCTCGGAGCAGGCGATCGTCGGCGCCGCGCTGGGCGCGGCGATGACCGGGATGCGCCCGGTCGCCGAGATCATGTTCTCCGACTTCCTCGCGTGCTGCTGGGACTACATGGCCAACGAGATCCCGAAGGTGCGTTACATGACCGGCGGCCAGCTGAGCGCGCCGCTGGTGGTGCGCACCGCCAACGGCGGCGGGCTCGGCTTCGGGGCGCAACACTCGCAGGCGGTGGAGAACTGGACGTTCACCGTACCCGGCCTCAAGGTCGTCGCCCCGTCGACGCCGGCCGACGTGGTGGGGTTGATGGCCTCGGCGATTCGCAGCGAGGACCCCGTGGTCTTCTTCGAGCACAAGGGACTCCTGGCAACCAAGGGCCCGGCGGCACCCGACGATCACGTGGTGCCGCTCGGCGAGGCGGCGGTCGTACGAGACGGCAGCGACGTCACGCTGGTGGCTCTCGCGTCCACCGTGCCGACATCGCTCGCCGCCGCCGACGTGCTGGCCGAGGAGGGGATCTCGGCGGAGGTCGTCGACCTGCGCTGCCTCGTCCCGCTCGACATGCGCCGGGTCCTGGACTCGGTGCAACGTACCTCGCGACTGGTCATCGTCGAGGAGAACCCGTACCAGGGTGGTTGGGGAGGCACGGTGGCGTCGATCGTCGCCGACGAGGGCTTCGAGCTGCTCGACGCACCCATCCGCCGGGTGGCGGCGGCATGCGTGCCGCTGCCGTTCGCCGACGTACTCGAGGCCGAGGCCATCCCCTCCGCCGACGACGTTGTCGACACCGTGCGCCGACTGACCGCCTACTGACCGACGACATCCATCCACGCAGGAGGGTCAGGCACATGAGCAACAAGATGCTTGTTCGGGGCGGTCATGTCATATCCATGGACCCGGAGATCGGTGATCTCCCATCGGGAGGCGTGCTCATCGAGGACGACAAGATCGCGGCCGTCCAACCGGAGATCCAGGCCGACGCCGAGGTCGTCGACGCCACCGGAAGCATCGTCATCCCTGGATTCGTCGACACCCACCGGCACACCTGGGAGGCCGCCATCCGGGGCTGCGCGCCGAACGCCACACTGGACGACTACTTCGTCGAGGTCCTGGACACGTTCGCTCCGCTCTACCGGGCCGAGGACGTCTACGCATCCAACCTGGCCGGAGCGCTGGAGTGCCTCGACGCCGGCATCACGACGCTGGTCGACTGGTCGCACATCAACAACACACCCGACCACCCGGACGCCGCGATCCGCGCGCTCCAGGAGGTCGGCATCCGGTCGCAGTACGCGTACGGCAGCGCCAACACGTCGCTGGCGGACTACTGGTTCGAGAGCAAGCTGGTGATGCCGGACGACGACATCCGGCGGATCCGGGACACGTACTTCTCCTCCGACGACGGGCTGCTCACGCTGGCGCTGGCCACCCGCGGTCCGGGCTTCTGCCTCGCCGACGTGGTCCAGTCCGAGTGGGCGCTGGCACGCGAGCTCTCCGTCCCGATCACCGTGCACGTCGCGATGGGCAGGCTGGCCGGCCGGTTCGGCATGGTCAAGCAGCTGCACGACATGAACCTGCTGGGGTCCGACACGACGTACGTGCACTGCTGCTATTTCAGCGACGAGGAGTGGCAGCTGGTGGCCGACAGCGGCGGCACCGTCTCCATCGCGCCCCAGGTCGAGATGCAGATGGGACACGGCTGGCCGCCGACCATGAAGGCGATCGAGTACGGCCTGCGGCCGAGCCTGTCCATCGACGTCGTGACCACCGTGCCGGGCGACATGTTCAGCCAGATGCGGGCCGCGTTCGGGTCGGACCGGGCCCGGGTCAACGCCGAGTGCTGGCAGGCCGACGAGCCTGTACCGGAGACGATGCTCACCGCCCGGCAGATGCTGGAGATGGCGACCGTCAACGGCGCGTACGTCGCCGGGCTGGAGGACCGGACCGGCTCGCTGACGCCGGGCAAGCAGGCCGACCTCGTGGTGCTGGACGCGGGCTCGCTCAACGTGGCGCCGGTGATCGACCCGGTGGCCGCGGTGACACTGTGCGCCGACACCTCCAACGTTGACACCGTGATCGTGGGCGGCGTCGTACGCAAGCGGGACGGCAAGCTGCTCGCGGACGTGGACAATGCCCGTCGGCAGGTGGAGGCGTCCCGCGACTACCTGGTGGGCCAGGTAGAGGAGCGGAAGTCGGCATGACGTCCTCGTCTCGGCACGTCGTACGCCGGGCCTCGGAGGCGACGTACGCCGCACCCACCGAAGAGTCGGCGACCGGCAGCACCGGATTCTCCTGCTGGCGGGCCGTCGACGAGACCACGCCGGCCGTGCACACCGGCTTCGCAGTCTGCCGCCTGGAGCCCGGCGGATCGGTGCCGGCCGGCGTGCAGTCGTTCGAGGAATGCGTGTACGTCCTCGACGGTACGGTCGTGCTCACGACCCCCGAGGGCGACAGGGCGCTGGGGCCGGGCGACTACGGCCTCATACCGATCGGGCTCCCCCATGCGTGGCGCAACGACGGGGACGAGCCCGCCCGGTGGGCGCGGATGCTCGCGCCACAGCCACGGTCCCGGTACGCCGGAGACGCGATCGCGGTCCCCACCCTGCCGGCCGGCTCCGCGGCCGCGGTCGACGTCCGCGACCCGCGCAACCGGCTGTTCGGGCACATCGAGCTGGAGAACATGGACGTCGGCAAGCAGTCACAGGACCTGCTCGCGGCGTCGGCGAGCATGCGTACCGCGTTGCTCGTCTACAGCGGGATCACCGTGAAGATGATGGTGGACTCCGACCTGGGTGCCCAGCACACGACCATGTTCATGGTGCACTACGACCCGGATGGGGTGGCCGGGCCGCATGACCATCCGTTCGAGGAGACGTACCTCTTCCTCGAGGGCCGGGTCGAGGCCGAGTTCGACGGCGAGCGGTACGAGCTGGGGCCCGGCGACGTCGCGTTCGCGGGCGTCGGATGCGTACACAGCTTCCGCAACCTGGGCCACGGCCCGCTGCGGTGGCTGGAGACGCAGGCTCCGCAGCCGCCGAGCCGGCACTCCTACCGGTTCGTCCGGGACTGGGACTACCTGCGCAGCGCGCTGGAAGGGAGCTGAACGATGTCGGTCGTGGTGGTCGGCGGGACGGCGGGCCTCGGGCACGAGGTCGCAAGGCACTATGCGGACGCCGGACGAGAGGTCGTGATCACCGGGCGGGACCCGGACCGGGCGAAGTCCGTGGCCGCGGAGCTCGGCGGCTCCGTGAGCGGGGTGGGTTTCGACCTCTCCGAGCCGGAGGGCATCGCTGACGCGCTGTCGGACGTCGGCGAGGTCGACCACCTCGTGCTCGTCGCCGTCGACCGCGACCAGAACTCCGTGGCCGACTACGACATCGGGCAGGCCCGGCATCTCGCGACCCTGAAGCTGGTGGGCTACACCGAGACCGTGCACACGCTGCTGCCGCGGATGTCGGAGGACGCCTCGATCGTGATGTTCGGCGGCCAGGCGCTGGAACGGCCCTACCCGGGGTCGACGACGGTGTCCACGGTGAACGCCGGGGTCACCGGGATGGTCCGGACGCTCTCGGTCGAGCTGGCGCCGATCCGGGTCAACTCGATCCATCCGGGCATCGTGGGCGACAGCCCGTACTGGGTCGACAAGCCGCTCGACGCCTTCCGGGCCGGCACCCTGACCGGGCGGCTGGCGACTACTCAGGACATCGTGGGCGCGGTGGTGTTCCTGCTGGAGAATCCCGGGGTCAACGGCGTACATCTGGTCGTCGACGGGGGCTGGCGGTAATGAGCCCGTCGGTCCCTGCTGACCGGGTTGCGGTGGTCGGCCTGGGCCGGATGGGCGCCGCGATGGCACGCCGGTTGAGTGGCGCCGGTCGCCCGCTGGTGGTCTTCAACCGCACCGCCGCCCGGGCCGCCGAGGTGGCTGAGCCTACCGGCGCGGCCGTCGCCGGCAGCCCGGGCGAGGCCGCGGCCGGTGCCGACGTGGTGCTGGTGTCGCTCGCCGACGACGCTGCCGTGGAGGCGACGTACGGCGGGCCGGACGGGCTCGCGGCCGGTCTGCGTTCCGGCGGCGTCGTGCTGGAGACCAGCACCGTCGCACCCGCGACCGTAAGGGCGCAGGCGCCGCTGGTCGAGCAGCGGTCGGCCACCCTGCTCGACGCCCCCGTGTCCGGCAGCGTGCCGCTCGTGGAGTCGGGCCAGCTGACGTTCATGGTCGGTGGCGACGAGGACGCGCTGGACCGGGTCCGGCCGGTGCTCGACATCCTCGCGGGCCGGGTGTTCCATCTGGGTGAGCTCGGGAACGGCGCGACGATGAAGCTCGCCGTCAACTCCGCGCTGCACGGCCTGAACCAGGCGCTGTCCGAGGCCCTGGTCCTCGCCGAGAAGGCCGGGCTCGACCGGCGTCAGGCGTACGACGTGTTCGCGGCCAGTGCGCTGGGCGCGCCGTGGGTGCAGTACAAGCGCGAGGCGTTCGAGCGACCCGAGGACGCCGGGGTCGCGTTCATGCTCGACCTGGTCGCCAAGGACCTCGAGCTCGTGGACGCGCTGGCCCGGTCCGTGGGCGCGCGGATGGAGCAGCTCGCCGCCAACCGGCGGCTCGTCCGCGAGGCCGTGGACTCCGGCTACGGGCAGCGGGACATGAGCGCGCTCGCCGTACTGCTTCGCTAGCTGAGCGCGGTCCGTTCGAGCATGCCGCCGAGGTCGGGTCGGTTTGTGCTCGCGGTGGTGGATGCTTCGGCATCGGCGGGGCTTCCCCATCCGTGCGGTGGCACGATTGGTCACGGTACGACGCCCGCGGGCGTGGCCGTGCGTGTCATGGTGACGGCGACCCCACTAGCTGAGCGCGGCCCGTTCCAGCAGGGCGCCGAGGATTCTGGCCGTGTCGGTGTGATCCGTTTCTGGCCCGGCTGGCCGACGATCAGGACAACGTACGAACCCGGTCGGCGGCCTCCTCGGTCAGTCCGGCGGTCGTGTCGCGGTCCAGGTCACCGTGCTGAATTCCCAATGTCTTCAGGAACTTCTGCTGCCCCATGGTCAGCCCGATGAAGTATCCGAGCTCGACGATCTCGGGCTCGGTGAAGTGGGTGTGCAGCTGCTTCCACACGGCGTCGTCGGCCATCGCCGGGTCCCAGGCGATCGCCTCCGCGAACAGCAGTGCGGCCTTCTCCCGGTCGCTCAGCACCGTGGACTCGCGGAACTCGATCACCTCGTCGAACTCGCGCTCGGACAGCTCCGCCTGATGCGAGCGCTGGCCGGCGCAGTAACCGCACTCCAGCGTCTTGGCGATGAACACCCGCGCCAGCTCCTTGACCGAGTGATCGAGCACGCCCTCCCGGAACGTCTTCTGCCAGGTCTGGTTGAACGTGCGCAGCACCTCCGGTACGTGGGCGCGGATCGCCTGGCTCTCCAGCCGAGGCGTCCCGTGGCGGCGGGACGCCTCCAGGTACGCCACGAGCTCCGGGTCGGTGATCGAGTCGGGGTCGACATACGAGATACGGGACATGGTGCTCTCCTTTCGGTCTCAGCTCCACCGTCGGATCAGCCGGCGCGCGTTGCCGCCGAGCACGGACTCCTCGGCGACGGGCTCCATGCCGAGCCGGCGGACCGAGCCGGCCGGGTCCGGGTCGCCCATGTCGAAGGGATGGTCCGATCCGAGCACCACGCGGTCGTGCCCGGCGAAGTCCACGAGAGCCGCGAGCACGTCGCGGTCGTGCACGACGGTGTCGAAATGCAGCCTGCGCAACGAGTCCTCCGGCGCGCCCGCGAGCCGGGTCCCGGCGGCGGCCACGTTCGCGTGCGCGTGCCGCAGCCGCCCGCGCAGCCCGGTCACCGCGCCGCCGCCGTGCGAGAGCAGGATGCGCAGGTCGGGGTGGCGTTCGAGTACGCCGGACAGGACGAGGTGCGCGGCCGCGATCGTGACCTCGACCGGGTTCCCGACCGCGTTCCACAGGTAGTACTGCGAGAACACCTCGGCGTCGAACGCCGACGTGGTCGGATGCACGAAGACGAGTGCGCCGGACTCCTCGGCGGCCTGCCAGACCGGCTCGAACCGGTCGTCGCCGAGGTAGGTCCCGCGCACGCTGGCGGTGATCTCGACCCCGCTCAGCGTGCCGGCGTCCATCAGCGCGCGGAGCTCTCCGGCCGCGAGCTCCGGATCCTGCATCGGTACGGCGCCGACCGCGCTCACCGCGTCCGGGTGAGCGCGGACCATCCCGGCCAGCCCCTCGTTCTGCAGCCGGCACCGCTCGAGACAGACCTCCGGCTCGGCCTCGGCGTAGAGCAGCGGCACGAACGGGCTCAGGACGACGCCGTCGACACCCCGGCTCCGCTGCGCCTCCAGGATGGCCTCGACGTCGACGATCTCACCCACCGCGGACCGGAGTCGCCGGCCGCCGATCTCCACGATCTGGCCCTGCGCGTCCCGGCGTACGTCGGGCCGCCAGGTCTCCCCCGGCGCCGCCGAGCGCAGCAGCTCGGGCACCACCACGTGACAGTGGACGTCGACGCAACGCGGATCAGCGGCCGGCAAGGTGATCCGCCATCCAGTCCGCGATCATCGGCCGCGCCACACTCGGCAGGTTCGACGCGCCGTGGTTGCCCTCGGGGTAGCAGACGAACTCGCCCATCGGCGTGTGGTCGGCCTGCGCCTGCGTCTGCTGCCAGGGGATCAGCCGGTCCAGCGCCCCGGTGACATAGAGCGCGGGGACCTCGATCCGCTCGCATACTCCGGTCAGGTCGAGTGCCGCGGCACGGGCCCGTCCGTCGTCGTCGCTGCCGCCGCCGGACTTCACGGTGAAGGTGTCGCGGGTCAGCTGCGGCAGGTCGTCCCACAGGTCGACCCACCGGTACGGCCCGCTGATCCCGACGGCGGCCCGTACCCGCGGTTCGTACGCCGCCACCCGCGGCGCGTAGTAGCCGCCAAGGCTGACACCCACCAGGCCGATCCGCTCCGGGTCCAGGTCCGCTCGTGCGGTCACCACGTCCAGCAGTGGCGCGATCCCGGTCTCGTAGTCGTGCCGGATCGGAAGCCGCACGCCGGTCTCACCCTGGCCCGGACCGTCTACCGATACCGTCGCCATACCCCGGTCGAGAAATGCCTGCTCCAGAAAGAAGAACTCCTCCTTGGTCGAGTCCAGCCCGGGCACGAGCACCACCAACGGCGGCCGCTCCGCCCCGGGCGGCCGGCGGAGGTTGGCGGCCAGCGGCGCCCCGTCGACCTCGGCCGTGAGCCGCTCGGCCGTCGGGTCGAGAAGGCGAAGCGCGTTGCCCATCTCCTGGACGCTGCGCCGCGTGGCATCGGCGGCCAGGTCGGCATCGAGCGTCCACACGAACTTGCCGAAGTGCCGGTCGACGGCGGCGCTCCGCCATGCCTGTCCTGCGGTGAGCGGGTGCCCGTCGTCCTCCTCCCGGGCCGCGCGCTCGGCGTGCTCGTCGGCCGTGCGGTTCCACTCGGGCAGCCAGTCCGCCCAGGTATGGGTCCGCGCGGTGGTGCGTACGAAGTCGTTGTAGTCGACGCCGTTCTGGATCATCCGCGGCCCCCAGTGCTCGATGGCCGCTTCGACGCGGGCGTCAGGCATCGAGCACCTCCCGCAGGGACGTGCCGAGGTCGCCGAGCAGGACCTGGGCGGCGTTGCGTCCCGGACCGCCGGTGATCGAACCGCCGGGATGGGTAGTGCCGCCGGTCTGGTACAGGCCCGGTATCGGGGTCCGGTGCGAGGCCCAGCCCGGCGCCGGGCGCTGTGGTCCGGCGTACGCGAGGCTGCGGTCGCCCCCATGGAACGTGCCGCGCACCATGTGCGGGTTGGCCGCCTCGAAGTCGTACGGCCCCTTGACCAGCGAGCCGAGGATCACGTCGTCGCTCAACCCGGGACAGAAGCGACGCAGGTGCATGAGCAGCTCGCGCATCCGGCGCTCCTTGAGCACCGGCCAGGTCTCGCCCTCCGGCAGCCGCCATCCATGCGGGGCCAGCAGCTTCACCGTGTGGTTGCCGGCCGGGGCACGGGACGCATCGGCCAGCGTGGGCGTCGCCACCAGCAGCCAGGGCACGTCGTCGGTCCACCGGCCGTCGGACATGTCGCGTCCGAACCGCACGACGTCCTCCGGCCAGCCGACCGTGCCCGCGGAGACCGCGGTCCGCACGCTGCCGTTGACGACGAACTCCGGGGGCCGGGTGGTCGCGAAGTAGACGGCCAGTCCCGAGGCGCCGAGGTCGTAGGTCTCGACGCCGAAACGCCAGTCGTCCGGCCACACCTCACGGGGGGCCATGCCCAGCAGGTGCGTGACATGGATGCTCGACACCACCGCCGTCCGCGCCCGGTACTGCTCGCCGTCGCTGGTCTCGACACCGACGCATCGTTCGCCCTCCAGCAACAGCCTGCGCACCGTCCGGTCGCACAGCACCGAGCCGCCGTACGACGCCAGGCAGCGCACGAGCGCCTCCGTGAGCGCACCGGAGCCGCCGACCGGGATCGTCCAGCTGCGGCGCTGCCGCGAGCTGACGGTGGAGTACGCGAGGACGCCGGATCCGGCGGCGTCCGGGCGGACGAACGTCTGGTACGCCTGCCAGAGCATGTAGGCGCGCACGTGCCGGCTCTCGTACTCGTGGCGGATCACGTCCCAGGCGCTCATGACCCGCCGGCGCTTCCAGACGTTGCCCCGCGGGTGATCCGACAGCCGCTGCTCCAGGGACGGCCCATCGCCGATCGGGCGGAACTGGCCGCCGGCGAACACCTCCTTCACGTCGTCCCACTCCCGCAGCATCCGGCCGTACGCCGCGGCGTCGGCCCGGGAGAACCGGGCGATCTCCTCACTGGTGCGCGCCGGGTCGAGCCAATGGGTCAGGTGCTCGCCGTCGGGGAACGCGACGTGCGCCACCGGGTCCGGGTCGATGTAGGCGAGCCCGTGCTCCTTCAGCAGGCCGAGCTCGTCCTCGGCGATCAGCGGGTTGCCCTGGATGATCGTGTGTCCGGTCGAGCAGGAGTCGATCAGGTAGCCCGGCAGCAACGGCTCCTCGGTCGCCGCGCCGCCGCCCGGTATGGGGCGGGCATCCAGGACCTGGACCCGGTATCCGGCCTTGGCGAGGTAGCACGCCGTGATCAGGCTGTTGTGGCCCGCGCCCGCGACGACGATGTCGGCCTTGTCAGTCATGATGCCGCCGGGGTGGTTCCGGGCGTGCCGCCGAAGTACAGCCGGGCGATCTCCGGATCGTCCACGACCGCCTTGGCCGGCCGCTGGGTGACTACCCGCCCGCTCTCCATCACGATGCCGTCGGTGGCGAGCCGCATGCCGAAGCGGACGTTCTGCTCCACGATCAGGAGGGTCTTGCCGTGCTCGCGCATGAGGACGACCGAGTCGCGAACCGCCCGCAACGCCCGCGGTTCGAGGCCGAGCGACGGCTCGTCAAGCATGACCAGGACGGGGTCGAGCATGAGCGACCTGGCGAACTCGATCATCCGGCGCTGTCCGCCGGACAGGTTGCCGGCCTTGTCGTTCGACCGGTCCGCGACAATCGGGAAGACCTCCTTCACCTCGTCGTACCGGCGCCGGATCAGCGCACGGTCGCGACGGAAGAGGTAGCCGCCGAGCAGCACGTTCTCCCGCACCGTGAGGCTGGGGAACAACGCGTCGGACTGCGGCACCTGGCTGACCCCCAGACCGAGGATCTGCGCCGGGGTCAGGTGGTCGATGCGCCGGCCGTCGAGGGTGATCTCCCCCAGCCTGGGCCTGAGCAACCCGCTGACGGCGCGCAGGACGGTGGACTTGCCGGCGCCGTTCGGACCCACGATGCAGGCGACGGACTCCCTCGCCACCTCGATGTCGACGCCCTGTAGCACGTCGCCGCCGCCGTAGCCGGCGACCACTCCAGACAACCGCAGCATCGCCTCACGCTCCTCGACTCGACTCGGATTCGAGGGAGAAGTCCTCGCCCAGATAGGCATCGACCACACTGGAGTCGGCCTGGACCTCCTTCGCCGTTCCGGACGAGATGCACCGCCCTCGGGCCAGTACATGTACGGGGTCGCAGAGCCCCAGCACGAACGGCATGTTGTGCTCGACGATCAGGAACGACGTACCGTGCGAGTTCAGCTCGCGGATCATGTCGGCCATCCGCTCGATGAGCACGGGGTTGATGCCGCCGGCCGGCTCGTCGAGCAGGATCAGCCGCGGCTCGAGCATGAGCACCTGCGCGAGCTCGAGGAGCTTCTGCTGGCCGTACGAGAGATCGGCGGCGCGCTGGTTACGGAAGTCCCCCATACCGACGAAGTCGAGCAGCTCCTCGGCACGCCGGGCCTCCGGGCCGCTCACCGCGATCCGGGCGAGCTGTGACCAGGAGAACGAGCGCTGCGGTGCGACGACGTTCTGCAGCACGGTCATCTCCCGGAACAGCCGGGTGATCTGGAAGGTGCGGCCCAGTCCGCGGTGGGCACGCTGCCACGACGGCAGCCGGTCGATCCGCTCACCGGCCAGCCAGATCTCGCCGGCCTGGGCGCGCAGCGTGTCGTCCACGACGTTGAACAAGGTCGTCTTGCCCGATCCGTTGGGACCGATGAGGCCGGTGATCGAGCCGTCCGGCACGGTCAGCGACGCGCCGTCGAGGGCGCAGATCCCACCGAACCGGCGTTCGACGCCCCTGACCTCCAGCAGCGGGGTGTCCGCGGGCGTCGGTGGACCAGCCGGCCGGTCGTGGGCGACCGGGAAGTCGCCGCCGGGCTCGACCCGGGCACCGACCAGGCCGGCCTTCCCCTTCGTACGGCGGCGGACGAGGAACCGCTCCAACTGCGGAAGTATGCCGTTGGGCAGGAACAACACCAGGCCCACGAGCAGGCCGCCGAAGATCAGCAGCCTGGTGTTGCCGCCGCCCAGGTTGTTGTTGGCCACCTCGTTGAGCCACTCGATGAGGAACGCGCCGATGACCGGACCCCAGAGCGTTCCCTTGCCGCCGACCAGCAGCGAGAGCACGATCTGGACGCTCAGCAGGATGCTGAACATCCCTCGCGGGTCGATGAACGTCAGGTAGTAGCCGTACACCGCACCGGCGGCGCCGACGAAGACCGTGCTGGCGGTGAACGCCAGGATCTTCTCCACCGGCAGGTTGATGCCGATCGTCGCCGCCTTGGTCTCGTCCTCGCGGATGGCCACCAGGCCCATCCCCAGCTTGGTCCGCTGGATCCACCACATCAGCAGCTGCTGCAGCGCGAGGATCGCGCACAGGATGTAGTAGAACGGCCAGTTGATGATGTCCACGCTCCAGGTCGGCGGCGGCAGCGACAGGCCGGCGGTGCCGTTGGTCAGCGACGTCCAGTTGATCGCTATGACCTGCACCAGGAACAGGAACGCGACCGTGATGATGACGAACGACGGCCCGCGGGTACGCAGGGAGACGAACCCCAGCACGAGGGCCACCACGCCGGTCACGACCGCGGCGACAGGGACCCACCACCACGGCGAGATCGAGTCGAACCGGGTCGCGAGGACGCCGACCGTGTAACCGCCGAGCCCGACGAACGCGCCCTGACCGAGCGACACGTACCCGGCGAGGCCGGTGATGATGTTCAGCCCGCTGGCCGCGATCGCGAAGACCAGCGAGAGGACGTACATGTTCTGGTAGTACGCATCGTCGGACAGCAGCGGATACGCCAGGATGTAGGCGCTCGCGACCGCGATCGCGATCCGGCCGAGCCACACCGGCCGGTCGGCGACTCGCCGCACGGTGTCCGGTTGCTCGCCGCCGACTTCGCTCACGTGGCAACCACGTCCTCGCGGAGCCTCGACCCGAGCAGGCCCTGTGGACGCGCCAGGAGTACGGCGAACATGATGGCGTAGGGCACCGCGGTCGCCCACGCCGGCGACACATACGCCGACGTCATCGTCTCGGCCACCCCGAACATGACCGCGCCGAGCACGGCACCGCCCATGCTCCCCATCCCCCCGAGCACGACGATGGCCAGCACCCGGGCGATCCACAGATAGTGCGAACCGGGGACGAACGGGTAGAGGACGGCGGCGATCGCGCCGCCGGCGCCGGCGGTCGCGATCCCGATGGCGAATACGAGTGCGGCGACGGCCGAGATCCTGATGCCGACCAGCTCGGCGCCGGTGGGATTGCTGGCGGCGGCCCGGATCGCCCGGCCGATCCAGGTGCGCGTGAGCAGTACGTACAGTCCGCCGAGCACGACGATCGCGAGCAGGCCGCCGTAGACCTGGCTCTTGGGCAGGAACAACTCGCCGATGGTGAACGACTCGTCGACGTAACTCGGACGGATCGACGTCGAGTTGTTGCCCCAGACGAAACCCATGACGGCCTCCAGCACGAGCGCCAACCCGAAGGTCAGCAGGACCGTGGAGGCCATGGGCGCCGTCCGGATGGGCGCGACGACCAACCGGTAGACCAGCCAGCCGAACGCGAAGATCAGCGGTGTCGTGAGCAGGATCCCGAGCAGCGGGTCGATCCCGAGCCACGTCCAGGCGGTGTAGCTGACGAAGCCGGCCAGGATCAGGAACGCTCCGTGCGCGATGTTGATGACCCGCATGACGCCGAAGATCAGCGTCAGGCCGCTGGCCACCAGGGCATACACACCCCCCAAGAGCAACCCGAGGAGCAGGTTCTGGACGAGCTGCTCCATCAGTTGGCGTCTCCGGGCTTCCACCCCATCACGATGTGGTCAGTGGTGGCCGCCTCTTCCGGCAGGACGTACTCGACCTGGCCGTCCTGCCACTGGCCGACCAGGAAATCTCCTTCGGTAGCTCCGGTTTCGTCCCAGCTCAGCGGCCCGAGGATGGTCTCGACCTCGTTCTCCCGCAGCCAGTCGGCCAGGGCCGCCTGGTCCTCGATGCTGCCGACCCCCTCGACCGCGGCCTGCAGCACCTGTCCCGAGGCGAATGCGTCGGCGGCGTCCTCCGGTGGCAGCCCGCCGAGCATCTCGTCGTACTTCGCGACGAACTCCTCGTTGCCCGGCGTCTCCGCCTCCGGCGCGTGGCTGATCGCGAACATGACGCCCTCGGTGTTCTCGGGTCCGATCCCCTCCGCGTACTGGTCGCCGAGCGACGGCGCCGTGCTCTGGTACAGCCAGCCTGGCGCGAAGCCCGCCTTGCGCATCGCCCGGATGAGCCCGATGCCATCCTCGAAGATCGCGCCGTTGACGACGAGGTCGGGCTGCTCGGCCTTCAGCCGGTTGACGATGGTGTCGAAGTTCTTCGTGTCGATCGCGTACGTCTCCCGGTAGACGGTCTCGATCCCGGCGTCGACGAGGATCTCCTCGATGCCCTCCGAGGTCGGGATGGCGAACGGGTCGTCGAGAGTCGGGTATGCCGCGGTCTTCGGCCGCTGGTCCTCGGGGAGCGAGATCAGCCACTCCGCGAACACCTGACCCTGCCGGTCGACGGGGGCCTGCTGGGTGAAGAACAGGTACTCGAAGCCACGATTGAACATCTCCGGCGATCCGCCGGCCGGCTCGACGTACAGCATCTGGTTGCGCTCGGCGACCGCGGACGCCGGGAGGTTGAGCAGCGACGAGAACGTGCCGAGCAGCAGGTCGACGTTGTCCTGGCTGATCAGCGCGTTGTAGTCGGCGACGATGGTGTTCTGGTTGGACGCGTCGTCCTTGATGATCAGCTCGACCTGCCGGCCGAGCAGGCCGCCCTCGGCGTTGACCATCTCCTGCCAGACCTCGTAGCCCTCCTTGGCGGCCTGACCGGGCTGAGAGAATTCGCCGGTGAGTGGCAACGAAGCGCCGATCGTGATCGGGCCGGCGTCCTGCTCGCCGGCCTCGTCACCTCCTCCTCCGATGCCGCAGGCAGACGCGGCAAGGGAGAGCGCCGCGACGGCTGCGATGAGCGTGACGCTGGCTCGAACTCGACCTCCGGGATGGGGCAGGGGTGCCATGGGGACCCTCCAGGAATCGCAATCGATTGCAGCCCGTTGGGCCTCATCATGTGACCCCTATCACCTGCTGTCAAGAGCACACTTCCGCCAAGTGACGATGATGGCTTCGATGCGTGCGGCCAACTTCTACAATCGATTGCTCGCCGCTCCGGCACTCCTGGCCGGACGCGACGCGGGCCGGGGGCGAGGAGAGGCGTGAACGAGCGAGAGCTGGGCCGCGACGGCGTCCGGCTGCAGACCACGGCGTTCGTCATCACGTTCGACCGGTTCGCGATGCCGCCGCTGCTGTTCGCGATCTCGCGCGACCTCGCCGTTCCGCTGGCCGCCGTGGCCGGAGCCGCGGGCGCGTACTTCCTGGCGTACGGGCTGATGCAACCGGTATGGGGCCTGGTCTCGGAGCGGGTGGGGTTCGCCCGGGCGATCCGCTGGGCGGTGCTCGGTGGCGCGGTCATGACCCTCGCCTCCGCGCTGGCCACGGACGTCGCGACCCTCACCCTGGCCCGCGTAGGGGCCGGTCTGTGCTTCTCCGCGGCGTTCCCCTCCACGCTCACCTACATCGGCGAGACCGTGCCGGTGATCCGGCGGCAACGGGAGGTGTCGCGCCTGATGGCCGGCGTGGCACTGGGTACGGCGTCCTCGACCATGATCGCCGGCGCGGTGGCCGACACCGTGGGTTGGCGCTGGGTGTTCGCCGGCAGCGGAGCGCTCGCCGCGCTGACCGCGTGGTTCGTGTGGTCACTGTCCGACGTACCGCGACGGCCCGAACGGCGGGCCGCCTGGGTGCCGGTGGTCCGCATGTTCCGCAATCCGCGGGCGCTGATGCTGCTCGGTCTGGTGGCCGCCGAGGGTGCCGGTCTGCTCGGCGCGTTCACGTTCATCCCAGCCGCGGTGGAGTCCACCGGGTGGGGTCCGGCGGCGGCTGCGGCGCCGGCCGCGCTCTTCGGGCTCGCGATACTGGCCTCGGTCGGCGTTGTGGGCCGGCTCTCGACCCACGTGCCCGCGTCGCGGTTCATCGCGGTCGGCTCCGTCCTCGGCGTTCTGGGCTGCCTGCTGGTCAGCGAGCGCCAGTCACCAGCGGTCGCGGCCGGAACCTGCCTGCTGCTCGGCCTGTGCTGGGCCTCGATGCACACCTCGCTGCAGACCTGGGCCACCGAGGTGGCGCCCGAGGAGCGAGCGACGGTCGTCGCGTTCTTCGCCGGCTCGCTGTTCGCCGGATCCGCGCTCACCGCGACGGTCGGCGGGCGCCTCGCCGACGACGGCCGGTTCGCGCTGATCTTCGCCGGGTGTGCGGTGCTGACCGGCCTGGTCGGAGTACTCGGGAGCCTCACACGTGTCCGCTGGGAACGGGACAGGCGCTAACCTTCCGGCGTGGGACGGGTCACGCTCAAAGAGGTCGCGGAACACGCCGGAGTCCATCCGGCGACCGCATCACGCGCGCTCAACGCCGCCACCCGCGGTCTGGTTAATCCGCAGACCGCCGAGCGCGTCGACCAGGCCGCACAGCATCTGGGGTACATCCCGAACTCGATCGCTCGCAGCCTCAAGACCGCACGTTCGGCGAGCATCGGCCTGCTGCTCCCGGACCTCACGAACCCGCTGTTCCCTCCGATCGTGCGCGGCATCGAGGACGTACTGCGGACCGTCGGGTACAACGCCTGGATCGTCAACACCGACAACGAGCCCGAGCGGGAGGCGGACGCGATCGCGTCGTTCCGCGGTCGGAACGTCGAGGGCTTCGTCGCCGCGACCGCCCGGCTCCGCGACCCGTTGCTCGAGGAGCTGGCCGAGAGCGGTACACCGCTGGTACTGGTCAACCGCCGCGTGGACTCGCCCAACGTCCCGTCCGTGACGGTCGACGACAAGGCGGGCGTCATGATGGCCGTCCGCCACCTGTTCGAGCTCGGCCACCGCGAGTTGGTACATCTGGCCGGACCACAGGATCTGTCCACCGGCGTGGCTCGCCTGCAGGCGTTCCGTCAGGCGCTCGAGGATCTCGGGCTCCCGGCCGAGCCGGAACGGATCGTCGAAGCCGCGAGCTGGTCGGCGACCGGGGGCGCGGACGCCATGGAGACGGTGGTGGAGAGCGGCCCGTCGTACACGGCGGTGGTCGCCGGCAACGATCTGATCGCGCTCGGCTGCTACGACATCCTGGCGCGCCATGGGCTGCGCTGCCCGGACGACGTCAGCGTGGTCGGGTTCAACGACATGTCCTTCATCGACCGGGTGGCGCCGCCGCTCACGTCGGTGCGGGTGCCCCATTACGAGATCGGTACGGAGGCCGCCCGCCTGCTGCTCGAGGCGCTGGAGCATCCGGATCGGCATCCGCGCTCGCTGGTGCTGCCGCCGACCCTGAGCGTACGCCGGTCGACCGCGCCGCCGCCGGGCTGAGGGCCGCCGCAATCGGTTGCGCAGAACAATCGCCGCATCTGGTGGGCCACGGTCCGCACTTGACATGACGGCGATACCCGAGTGACGATTGCAACCGTTTGCAGTCGGCCCAGGAGCGTCTATGAGTTCGTCCCACCACGACCCACGGATCGGATGGATCGGCGCCGGACGAATGGGCGCGGCCATGGCGGAGCGCCTCGTCTCGGCCGGCCACGACGTCTCGGTCTTCAACCGCACCCGGTCCAAGGCGGAGGCCGTCGCCGGCGGTGCCGCAACCGTCGTCGACCGGCCGGTCGACCTCGCCGACCGGGACGTGGTCTTCACCATGGTCTCGGCGTCGGCCGACTTCGAGCAGGTGGTGCTGGGAACCGACGGCCTGCTCTCCGGTGAGGGGCCGGTGCCGAAGATCCTGGTCGACTCCTCTACGGTGTCGGCCGAGTCGTCGCAGGTCGTACGCGATGCGGCCGCCGAGCGGGGTACGACGCTGCTCGCGGCGCCGGTCAGCGGGAACCCTTCCGTGGTCGCCGCCGGCAGGCTGACGCTCGCGGTGTCGGGACCCCGCGCCGCGTACGAGCAGGTGCATTCGCTGCTCCAGATCCTCGGCAGGTCGGCAACGTACGTCGGCGAAGGCGAGACCGCCCGCCTGGTGAAGATCTGCCACAACGTCCTCCTCGGCGTCGTCACCCAGTCGGTGGCCGAGATCACCCTGCTCGCCCAGCGCGGAGGGACCAGCCGCGAGGCCTTTCTGGCATTCCTCAACGACTCGGTGATGGGGTCGACGTTCACCCGCTACAAGACCCCCGCCCTGGTCAACCTCGACTTCACACCGACCTTCACCAACCCGCTCCTGCTCAAGGACATCGAGCTCGGACTCGACGCCGGTCGGCGGCTCGGCGTCCCGCTCCCGGTGGCCGCGCTCGCCGCCCAGCTGGTCGCCTCCGCGATCGGCGCCGGGTACGACAAGGAGGACTTCGCGACGCTCCTCCTCGAACAGGCCCGGCGCTCCGGCGTCGAGCTGACCCCGGAGGATGCCGACGTCTCCGATGGCCTGGCCGGGGAGGACGGCTGATTTCAACCAGCCCGGGTGACGCGACCGCGTACTGCCATTGACCGTCACCGGAGAGCCACTTAGCGTAACGATCATCTGAGGGCCGTGGGGTCCGGCCATCAGAGGGTCGTGGGGGTCCGGCCGATGATCGTGGGGGTGCCGGCCGATGATCGTGGGGGTGCCGGCCGTCCCGCCGCCGCCCCTCGAGGGGCAGGGAGGCCGGCATATGCGACCCGGGGAGCCGTCGACCCCTTCTGGTCTGCACCTCTTGATCCCGGCGACTCCAGTCCACGCGAGGGCGCCGGCTGAGGAGCGTGCGGTCAACCGGCAACGCGCATTTGAGGAGACCCGCCGTCCCCACGACTGCAGCGGCTTCCGGATCACCGAACAAGGGAGGAAAGGTGATTTTGCCATGAGCACGATGATTACCCGAAGGGTTCGATTCCGTGGAGACGCGACGCGACTCTGGATCGCTGTCGCCCTGGTCTTCGCGTTGGCTTTCGCGTTGCTCGCAGCTTCCGTACGCCCGGCGGTCGCCGAGCAGGCAGCGCCGACCGGAGTCTCCGTGGAGCAGGGACAGGGTTTTGCCACGGTGTCGTGGGACGTGGTCGAGGGTGCGACCGAGTACCAGATCGAACGCACTCCGCTGGACGGTGACGAACCTGCCGGGCCCGGCGAGGTCGTGGGCGTATGGTTCCCGAACCGCCACCTCGGTCCGCCGCCGGAAGGAAACCCGACCGGGGATCTGACCTTCGCGGACTCCGGATTCGTCCTCGGCGATCGTTACCAGTGGCGGGTGCGCGCGGTGATGGACGACACGGAGGGCGAGTGGTCGGAGCCGGTCGCCGGTGGGACGCAGGAACCGGTCGGCCCCGAGGAGTTCCGCACGGGATTCGAGCTGAGCGATGGTCAAGAGTGGACGACCCACGAGGACGAGGTCGAGGTGGTGGAGGCCATCGCCGCCGCCAGCGACCGGGTGCGTCTCGACACGATCGGCGAGACCTATGAGGGTCGGCCGATGCAGCTGGCAACCGTGGGTTTCCCGGAGGCTCCCGACGCCGACCAGATCGCCGATTCCCCCTCGGTGTTCATCATGTGCACCATCCACGGGGCCGAGCGGTCGGGACGTGAGGCGTGCATGATCCTGTTGCGCGAGCTCGCGTTCTCCGACGACGAGCGGGTGACCGACATCCTCAGCCAGGCGACCGTGCTGATCAACCCCACCGCCAACCCCGACGGGCAGTCCATCGCCCGCCGGACCAACACCGCCGGGCAGGACCTCAACCGGGACAGCCTGCTGCTCCGCCATCCCGAGACGTTCCCGTTGGCGGAGGCGATCCGGGACTACGAACCCGAGCTGATCGTCGACGCGCACGAGAAGGGCGGCGGACCCGACACCGACCCCTCGTGGCCGCGCAGCCAGATCATCAACGAGGAGCTGGTCTCGCTCGCCCAGAACGACCTGGTCATCGGCCGGCTCTTCGGCGACGGCAACCAGGCCGGCTGGTCGATGCGGCCGTACACCGGGTGGGCCAACAACAACTGGGAGGCATGGCACCACAACATGGCCGGGATGAAGAACGCGCTGGGAACCCTGCTGGAGACCGCGCGGGCGACACCGGCGTCCCGACCCGCCGAGGGGAATGTGGGCGGATTCGACCAGCCAGGTAGCCAGCCGCGTCGCGTCTACACGCATCTGTGGTCGCTGCACACGCTCCTGGACTACCACCACGAGAACCTCTCGACCATCGAGGACGTCCTCGCCGTCTCCGAGGCGGCCAACACCGCCAACCAGGGGCCGGTCTACGTCGACGGCGCCTACGCGCCGCCGTACGATCCGCCGTTCTCGAGGGTCGAGCCGTTCACCGTGGAGCTGGATCCGTTCTGCGGCTACCGCCTGTCCGGCGAGCAGTACCAGGTGCGGGACAGCGGCACGCTCATCGGTCCACTCGCAGGTCAGGAGTGGACGTCGGCCACCGTCGAGGATCGCCTCGCCGCACACGGTGTCGAGGTCGAGGATGTCGGCGCGGGGATCGTGCAGGTGCCGCTGGCCCAGCCGCTGCGGCCGCTGCTCCCGTACGTGCTCGACCCGGAGCTGGACACCGCGGTACGCCCGATCGGCACTCCGAACCTCGGCATGGTCGACGCCGTCCGGCTCGACGACCGCCGGGCCACCGTGGTCGTCGGCGACGTCGACAGTGGTGTGCCGAACCGCGTCGATGACGTCAACTGCTCGATCAACGACCTCATCGCCGACGAGCAGGCCTGGCCGGCTCACGGTCGCTTCCTCATGCATGTCGACGGCGTCGTGCGCGAACTGGTGGCCGACGGGTTGATCGACCGTCGGGAAGCCGCGGCGATCCGGAGGGCCGCCGCCGAGTCCGACGTCTGAGGCCGATCCAACGGGAGGAGGGAGCCCGGGCACGCGTCCGTCCCGCGGCAGATGGTTTTGCACCGGACCTATGTGAACAGCTGGTGGCGGCTCGATAGGTCCAGCTTCCGCAGGATGTTGCTGACGTGCGTCTTCACCGTCGAGAGCTCGATGTACAGCTCCTTGGCGATCTGGGAATTGGTGTAGTGCTGCAACATGAATCCGAGAACCTCGCGCTCCCGCGGTGTGAGCCCGGACTCTTCGACCGCACGCCGCAGCCGGGACGTGTGCTCGTGGGTCGTTGCATCGGCGACCCACACCCGCTTGCCGGTGCACGTCGACCTGACACTGGTCAGCAGCCGCCCGGACTCCGCTCCCTTATAGACAAAGCCGTCTGCTCCCGACAAAAAGCTCGACGCGACGTCCTCACTGGTGTTGAAGGACGTGTAGATGAGCACCACTGGCGCGTGCGGCAGGTTCTTGAGCTCGCGGCACACCTCGACACCGCAGAGCCGACCCTCCAACCGCAAGGCCAGGATTACCACATCGGGGACAATCCTGGTCGCGAGTAGCACTGCGTCCGCCGCCGTCTCGGCTTCGCCGACAACCTCCATGTCCGGCTGCGCGTCGATGACCGTCTTCACTCCCAGGCGCACAACCGGGTGATCCTCTACGAGCATGATCCGGAATGCCCCAGGCATTGCGCGGAACTCGTGACGCGTGGGGCGATGCACGACACAGTGGTGGCTGCGGTTCGCCATGGGATCCCTCTACATCAGGCGCTCTCGATCGTAACGCCCGAAGCCACTCCGCGCCTCCAAGAGATCGAGGACCTCGCGTCAGTGCCCGCGGCGGTCAGTCGCGGGACGGGCGGACGACGACCGCGCTACCACCGCCGAGGCGGACCGGCTCCGCGGCGGCCTGCATCCGCCCGTCGGGCAGGAAGGCGACGCCGGTGACGTTCCCGATCGTTCCCGAGCTGAAACTGTGGCCGCGGCCCTGAAGGGCATCTACCGGTATCCCCGATTCGGCCAGGGTGGTCGGCGAGTTGGTATTGGACAGCCGCGGGGCGGCTATCGCCTCCGGCAGGCTCATCCCGAAGTCGAGCTGGTTGATCGCCACCTGCAGGACGGTCGTGATGATCCGCGCCCCGCCCGGGGATCCGAACGCGACCAGCGGCTGATCGTCCTCTCCGAGCACGATCGTCGGGCTCATGCTGCTGCGCGGTCGCTTGTTACCGGCCGGCGCATTGGCGGGATGGTCGGGATCGGCACTGAAATCGGTGAGCTCGTTGTTGAGCAGGAAACCGAAGCCGGGTACGGCGATGCCACTCCCGGAGATCGATTCGATCGTGAAGTTGTAGCTCACGGCGTTGCCCCACTTGTCAGCCACCGCGAGGTGAGTCGTCGAGCCATCGACGCGTCCGCTCACCGCGGGTGCCGCGGCCCCCTCGCCGCCGTTGAACGCCCACGGGTCGCCGGCCGCCACCGGCTTCGCGGCCGCCGTGTCACCGATCAACTCACGTCGCTCGTCCGCGAACTCCTGCGACAGCAGGCCCCTCAGCGGCACGTCGACGAAGTCGCTGTCACCGAGGTACGCGTTGCGATCAGCGAACGACAGCGCCGAACTCTCGATCAATAGGTGCAGCGCCTCCTCGCGGGACAGGCCGCTCAGGTCGAATCCCTCGAGGATGTTGAGCGCCTCCCCGACCGTCGAGCCACCGCTGGAGGGCGGGCCCATGCCGAACACCTTGTTGCCGCGGTACTCGGCCACCGTCGGAGCACGCTCGATCGCCCGATATGCGGCGAGATCCGCGACCGTCATCTTGCCGGGTCGGACGTTCCGCGTGGTCTCTGGGACTACCGGCGGGTCGGTGACCGTCTCGGCGATCGCCTCGGCGATCTCGCCCTCATAGAACACCGGCGGGCCGTGACGGCTCAGGAGCCGGTAGGTGCGTGCCATCTCGGGGTTGCGGAAGATGGTGCCGACCTGTGGCGCCTCGCCATCGATGAGGAACGTATCGCGGCTGGAGGTGAAGTCGCGCAGTCTCGCCAGGTTGCTCTCGGTACGGCCCTGGTACTGCTCGTCGACGACGAAACCCCGCTGGGCGACTGTCGTCGCCGGCTGCAGCACCTGAGACAGCCGCATCGTGCCGTACTTCGAGAGCGCCGACTCCCACCCTCGCAGCAGGCCCGGTACGCCGATCGACAGACCGGACACCCGCCGTTCCTCGAACGGGAGCGCCTGACCGGTCTCCGGGTCAAGGAAGTGGTCGGGTTCCACCTCGGACCCGGCAGCCTCACGGGAGTCGATGGTGGTGACTTCGCCGGTGTCCGCGGAGTAGATCACGAAGAACCCGCCACCGCCGACGCTGCCGTCGTACGGACGGGTAACGCCGAGCATGGCGGACGCGGCAACCGCCGCGTCCACGGCGTTGCCGCCCCGGCGCAGGATCTCCAGTCCGGCGTGCGCGCCGTAAGGATCGAGGGAGGCGACCGCACCGCCGTGGCCGGTCGCAGTCGGCTGTTTGTCGAGCTCCCGAGGAATGCCCTCGGCCTGGACGTTGGGTGTGTGCACGAGCGTGAGCGCCAGCGCACCAGATGCGATCGCTGCGAGCGCGGCGAATCTCCGCCGCGGTTGGATGACGGACACCGCTGCCTCCCCTTGCGCGTGGAGCGGGTCGGACCCCATAACCCAGGAGATCATTCGACCGTGCGCACGTTAACGCCGGTCTGGCCGATACGAATCCTCCTACGAGGATGATTTCTTTCCAGCCCAGCCGCTAGGGCGCAGATCATCCCAAGAGGATGATCTGTGCCGCTCAATACCCGATGTAGCGTGCTCGTCGTCCACCTCATCCGAGACCTGTCGCAAGGAGGGTGACACTTGGACGTCATTCTGTACGGTCTCGGTCCCATTGGCCGCCAGATCCTCGACGTGGCCGCGAGATCAGAGACGCTCCACATCCTGGGTGCGGTCGACATCGACCCTGCGTTGGTCGGCCGGGACGTCGCGACGCTCTCGACGCACAGCCGCCAGGCCGGCCCTCAGGTCGTGGCCACGGTCGACGACCTGCCGACCGAACTTTACACCCGGAATGGCGCCACAGCTCTGCACGCCACCGGCTCCCGGCTGTCCGACGTATGGCCGCAACTCCGGCAGCTGCTCGATGCAGGACTGTCGGTTGTATCGACGTGTGAAGAACTCTCCTACCCGTGGCATCAGCACCCAGAGCTGTCCAAAGAGATCGACCGGTACGCACGTGAGCGGGGCCGGACGGTTCTCGGCACGGGCGTCAACCCGGGATTCGTCATGGATGTGCTCCCGATGTGTCTGACGGCCGTATTCGACGACGTGCAAGGCATTCACGTGACCCGAGAGGTCGACGTGTCCTCCAGGCGTGTGCCCCTACAGCGGAAGGTCGGCGTCGGCCTGGAGCCTACGAGGTTCGCTCAGATGGCTGCGACGGGCAAGATCGGGCACGTCGGCCTGGAAGAGTCGGCCCGTCTCGTGGCGCACGGTCTGAGCTGGGAGATCGACGGGATCACCAACGCCATCGAGCCGACGATCGCCACGGCCCGCCACCGGGTGGAGCTGGGTGAGTTGCTCCCCGGTGAGGTGGACGGACTCGCTCAGAGATGCGTAGCCACCACCAAGGACGGGCGGACCATCGAGCTCGATCTCGTCATGCGGGTGGAAGTCGAGCAGAAGGACGAGATCGTCGTGACCGGTGCCGAGCGACACCGAGTAGTCATTCCCGGCGGCCTACCGGGTGACACGGCGACCGCCGCGATCACCGTCAACTGCGCCGAGAGGATCGGCGGCATGGATAAGGGACTTCTGACAATGGCAGAGGCAGGCCTGCCCAGATACCAACACCGGAGCTTCGGCCGTGGGTCTCCTCTGCCACAAGACCAGAGCAAGGAGGAAGACAGGTGAGCAACGCGAGAAGGTGGGTAGCGCTGACGCTCGGGGCCTCCGCGTTGGCAGTGGTCACGAGCTGTGACACGGGAAACGGCGACGCGGAGACCGCCGGAGAGGGTGACGGCAACTTCACGACAAGCCTGCAGCTCGGAACGGGCAGCGTGGGGGGAGTCTACTTTCCGCTAGGACAGGAATACGCCAACCTCTTCGAGCAGAATATCGAGGTCGAGGACCTGTCGGTCAATGCTGTCGAGACCGGCGCCTCCGTGGAGAACATCGCACAGATAAACCGTCAGGAGCTCCAGCTCGGTCTCTCGCAGCACAACACCGCCAATGACGCTGTGGCGGGGGTCGGCGAGTTCGAAGGAGCTGAGATCGACAATGTGGGGTTCATCGGCCAGCTCTATCCCGAGGCAGCACAGGTGATCACCCTGGAGTCCACGGGAATCGAGTCCATCAGCGATCTCAAGGGCAAACGGGTCGCGATCGGGCCACCTGGCGGCGGCACCCGTGCGGCAGCCGAGGCGATCCTGGCGGCCTATGACATCAGTGAGGGCGATTACCAGCCCCTCGAGGAAGGATTCGAGGACGCCAAGACCAAGCTCCAGGACGGGAATGCCGACGCCTCGATCGAGATTCTCGGTGTGCCGGCAGCCAGCCTGGAAGAACTCGAGGCGGCAGCCGGTGGGGTGAGACTTCTGCCGATCGAAGGAGACGCGCTGGACGAGATCGTTGCCGAGGGTGTGTTCGAGACCTACGAGATCCAGACCGATTCCTACAGCTTCCTGGACGAGCCGGTCAGCACGGTGACCGTGTTTGCCTGCATGCTCGCCTCCACGAGCCAGGTCAGCGAGGATCTCGGGTATGAGATCACCCGGGTGATCTACGAGCACGCGGAGGAGCTGACATTGCCACAGAAGAACCTGATCAACATCGACGACGCACTTCTCGGCCAAGGGGACGTTCCGCTGCATCCGGGTGCCGAGAGGTACTTCGAGGAACAAGGGATCCTGTAGCAAGTTGGCAGATTCCACTCCGGCCGTCGATCAGCAGACAGCACGCAAGTACGACCCAGAGAGTCGCTACCGCCGAGAGCTTGGCTGGTGGAGGTTGGCCGTCGCTCCGCTCGCGATCGCGCTCACCCTCTTCCAGTTGTACACCGCGTTGTTCGGCACCTACACGTCGCTCATCCAGGGAGCCATCCACGTGGGTGCGGCGATGGGTCTGATCTTCCTGCTCTACCCCGCCAGACGTGGGTGGAGCGAACGCCCGGGCATGGCCTGGTACGACGTCGTACTCGCCGGCGCGGCCTTGTGGACCAACCTCTACATCGTGCTCAACTACGAGCGACTCATCACCGAGGCGGTGATATTCGGCTTCACCACTTTGGACTATGTGGTAGCCACGCTGGCCATCCTGCTCATTCTGGAGGGCACTCGGCGTTGCGTCGGACTTCCAATCGTGGTGCTCGCCACCGCGGCCCTCGCCTACGGGGTGTTCGGACCGTACATGCCCATCTTTCCGCACGCCGGATTCTCGTGGCAGCGGTTCTCGACGGAGACGTTCTTCAGCTCTACCTCGATCTTCGGCACTCCCATCCAGGTCTCCTCGACGTTCATCTACCTATTCCTGTTTTTCGGCGTTCTGCTGATCAAAACCAACATTGGGCGGTTCTTCGACAACCTGGCCTACGCCGCCACCGGACGCTTCACTGGCGGCACAGCCAAGGCCTGCGTCCTCTCCAGTGGGCTCCAAGGCACGGTGTCCGGCAGCTCGGTGGCCAATACGGTGAGCTCGGGCGCGTTCACGATCCCGATGATGAAACGCGCGGGTTTCCCGCCTGCATCGGCGGCCGCGGCCGAAGCATCGTCCTCGACCGGCGGGCAGCTCGTGCCGCCGGTCATGGGTGCGGCGGTCTTCCTCATGGCGGAGTACACCGGAATCCCCTACTACGAGATCATCGTTCTGGCGATCATTCCGGCGGCCCTGTTCTACGTCGGCCTGTTCTTCGGAGTCCACTTCGAGGCGCGACGGCACGGGATCCTTGGTCTTCCACGAAGCCAGCTCCCCGCCTTCGGCCCGTTGCTCAGACGCCTTGACCTCCTCCTCCCACTGGCCGTGATCGTGGTTTTGTTGTTCAACGGCCGATCCCCTGCGAATGCTGCCCTCTGGGGCGTTCTGGCTGCGTTCCTGATCAGCCTTCTACGCAGGGATACGCGGCTGTCATTGAGCGGCACCATCAAACTGCTCGAGGACGGGGCAAGAGCCGCCCTCCCGGTGATCGCGGCCTGTGCGAGCGCAGGCATCGTCGCCGGGACGGTGACCAAGACCGGCCTAGGCGGCAAACTGGCCGGTGGACTCCTGGATCTGGCCCAAGGCAACTTCCTGCTGATCCTCATGCTGACCATGCTGGCGTGCCTGATTCTCGGTATGGGACTGCCGACCACCGCCAACTACGTCGTCACGGCGACTGTCGCAGCGCCTGTCCTCGTACAGTTCGACATGCCGTTGGTCGCGGCCCACCTTTTCGTCTTCTACTTCGGCATCCTGGCGGACATCACGCCGCCGGTCTGCCTGGCCGCGTATGCCGGCGCAGGCATCGCAGGTTCCAACCCCATGCGGACGGGGGTGGACTCGGTGCGACTGGCTGCCGGAGGATTCATCGTCCCCTTTGTATTCGCCATAGAGCCGGCGATTCTCTTGCAGGATGCAACATTCGGCACTTTGGTCCCCTTGCTGGCCACCGTCCTGCTCGGGATGATGGCGATCAGTGCCGGCTTGGCCGGGCACCTCCTGCAGGATCTGAACGGATTTCAACGCGCCGCGCTCATCGCCGGAGGCGTGGTACTGGTCTACCCGAATCTCCTCGTCTCGCTCGTCGGGCTTGCGGCACTCGTGGTCATCGCATTCACCCAGCGCCTCAAGAGGCGCCGCTGATCCGCCGGTCGGCAACATGCCGGGAAGTTGGCGGGTCGGCGGGACCCGGTCGGACCGAATCCCCGCGACGGCGCTCATTTCCACAAGATCGCACCCAGACCAGTACAAGCGACGTGTGTCGGCATCAGTTACGCGCGCCTGTTGTCAACGGCGCCCGACTCCAGCAGAATCTTGTTGGGCGAAGGTAAAGCAGCCAAGCGCACCCATTGCTGCTGCCGGTCGGCGACGACCGGTGAGGCTTGGTTGGAGGACGATTCGTGGGTAAGCCAACGAACCGGCCATCGATCTCCGAGCGCGAGCTCGGAGATGCGTTTGCCGACGCGGCTCGCACGTCGTCCCGGGCCAGCCTTCTCGGTGCCCTCGGTTTCGGATTCGCCCTTCTCATGGGCTTGCGGCTCGCCAGCGAAGACGGTTTCTTCGTACGCGGCTTCGGGCTGGATCTGCTGTTGTTCGTCGGTGGTCTCGGCGGCGGTGTCGTCTTCACTGTGCTCGCGCTTCGAGCTGCGCGGGTCGCGACACTGTGTCGCCGCCAACTGGAGCGACTCGAAGGAGGCCGTAAGTCATGAGTACGGCGGCATGGGTGTGGCTGTTCGCGAGTGCCTACTGGGCGTATTGCATCTTCTGGGGAATCAAGGGGTTCTTCTGGGCACGCAACTCGAACCAGTGGACGATCGCCGGGAGGGGCCTGCCGATGTGGCTGTTCCTGCTCGCGGCGACGGCCACGTCCTTCAGCGGGTGGACGTACGTCGGCCACCCCGGCCTGATCGCGTTCGAAGGGCTCGCGTACGCCTTCGCGTCGTTCTATGTGATCACCATCCCGATCACCGCGACGTTCTTCGCCAAGCGCCTGTGGATGCTGGGTCGCCGGTACGAGTTCGTCACCCCCGGCGACCTCTACTCGTACTACTACGGTGCCGAGCGCGGGTGGGGGGAGGCGATCCGCTGGCTCATCGTCCTCATCGCGTTTCTGTTCAGCTCCTTCTACACCGCCGTCCAGCTGGTCGCCGCGGGGCAGATCTTCTCCATCACGACCGGTGTCCCGGTCGTGATCGGGAGCCTGCTGCTGGCCGGGATCGTGTTCTTCTACGTCGCCGCGGGCGGCCTCCGCAGCACCGCCTGGGTGGACGCGTTGCAAGCCGGCCTGCTGTGGGTCGGGATCGTCCTCATCGGCGCCATGGTGCTCAATCACTTCGGCGGCTGGGACGCCTTCACAGAACAGCTGGACTCGTTGGGTCCCGAATATCTGGAGGTGCCGAGCGCTTGGAGTCCCACGCTGGTCGGTGAGACCGAGTGGTCGGGTCTGTTCCAGATGACGTACATGTTCTCGCTGATGGGGATCATGGCCTCGCCGGCGTTCCACATGTGGACGTTCGCCAACCGCGATCCGCGACCGTTCCCCTGGCAGCAGGTCTTCGCGTCCTCGCTGTTCATCGGCTTCGCGCTGTTCTTCTTCACCGCCATCCAGGGTCTCGGCGGCCGGATTCTCACCAACCAGGGGCTCATCGACCCGGCCAACGACGGTCAGGTGGTTCCCGCCCTGATACGGGAGCTCATCGGAGGACCCGCCGCCGGGATCGTGATCGTCGGTGCCCTGGCCGCGATGCAGTCCACCGGTGCGGCGTACATGGGCACCGGAGCATCGATGCTGATGCGCGACATCTACGTGCGTTACCTGCGTCCCGACGCCGACAACGCAGAGCAGATCTGGGTGGGGCGGTTGCTCGTCCTGGCCATCGTGACGGTGGCCCTCGGTGTCGCGTTCACCAACGAGGCGGCGATCGTGCTGCTCGGCGGGCTGGCGACCGCATTCGGCTTCCTGCTGTACGTGCCGCTGCTCGACGTGTTGTACCTGCGGAAGTTCACGGCACCGGCCATGGCGTGGGCGCTGGCGCTCGGAATCATCGCGGTGGCGGTGACCTACTCGATCGACTCCATCATCTACCCGTTCAACATCCACAGCGCAGGATGGGGCGGCATCGTCGGCTTCGGGACCGCGATCATCGTCACCTTGCTGACCCGCAGCCGCGAGTCTGAGCTGCGACCGTACGCCGTCGAAGCACGTCACGAGATGACGCGGTGGCTGGACGACGTGGATTCACCCACGCCTCGCGAGAAATCCTGGCGCCGCGCGATGTGGGTGGTCGCACCGCTGTGGTTCATCTTCGCGATCGGACCGGGGATGATCCTCGGCAACGACTTCATCAGCTTCGCCGGCCTGCCGCCGGTGTGGGCGTGGCAGATCACCTGGTGGATCATCGGCTTCGTGATGATGTGGGGGATGGCGTTCAAGGCGGGCATGTCGAAACCGCTGGATTCGCAGATCGAGCGGGCGCACGCCGAGACCAAGCCCGTCGTCACCGAGGTCGGCCTGCGCCGGACCGAGCGCGCGACCGGCTCGGCCGGCGGGTCGAGCTGACCGGGTGCAGGTGCCGGCCCGGGTCTACGCTTGTTCAAGGAGGTGAGTGATGGCCCTCGAGGACCGCTTGCTGTTGGTTGCGCTCGCGCTCATCGCGGTATGGCTCGTTCTGCTGGGAACGGTGCTGTAGTGACCGTCGTACCCCTGCCATTACTGCGTGAGTTCCACGGGGACTCCTGGCGTCGGGGCCGTGGGGTCCCTTGCGGCGCGGGCGGTGACCGCGGTGGCGACGCGGGCCCCGGCGGCGGGCGAGGCGGCGCTCAGGGCGAGTGGCCGGTGTGGCTCGCCGTCATCGTCGTGGTCTTGTTCGCGGCCATGCTCACCCTGCTGGGGATGGCGACGCAGATCATGGCCAGCCTCGCCGGCAGCCAGCTCCCGGGCGCGTAAAGGACGAATCTCTCGGAGAGCGAGGCTTCAGGATTCTGTGTCCGGAGCGGTTTGGAGCGCTGGAATCGAGGTGACCTGTTCCGTGCTCAGGTTGGCGAAGACGGGCGCACTGGACGAGTCGATTGTGATATCGCAGGACGCGCTTTCACATCCCGCGGTTGACGGGTCTCAACGGCTGCGGGACACGCTTCGAGACACAGCCGCTGCATTGGCTCGACAGCAGTACCGGCCCGCCCGCAGTTTCGCGGCGACGCTGCCCAGACTTCTCCCGGCGACATGACCGATCTCAGCAATGTGGTCCTGACGATCCATGGACCAGGAACGGCGGCTGGGCTGCTGGATGTTGTGACAGATGTGTATGCCGACGCCTTCGGCCACGCAACACTGGACGCGGATTTCGAACGAGAGTTGAAGTTCCTTGTCGACTCTTGGCCGCGCCGACTAACCAGCCCTGGTTTCCGCTTGGTGGTTGCCGCGCACGAGAACGACGCGATCGGCGCAGTCTATGGCCATGAGCTGATGCCAGACGGGCGATGGTGGGAAGGCGAAAATGCTCCTTGACGGTGTGCCGGATGACATGACGGCTGAATGGCCTGGGCGCACTCTTGCAATCATCGACATGATGGTTCGTCCGAACTGGCAGCGTCGCGGCATAGCCGAGGCAATGCACGCTCACCCCCCTTCTGGCGGGCAGGTCCGTGGAACGCGTAACCCTTGGCGTCGAGCCAGAGAACGTGCCAGCGCATCGTGCATACGAGAAGTGGGGCTACAAGCAGCTGGGCCGAAACAAGCCTTTCGACTATTCGCCCGTTTACGACTCGATGGTTCTTGATCTGAGCCGACCCGCTGGATGACCGCTTCCTCCACCAACACGCGCTTACTCCGCGCGCAGAGTCCCTCCATCTGCAAGCGCCCCGTCGAGTGGCCCGATTCGACCGCTGACACCGGCGTGTCACGTACAGATAGGGCCACTCGATGAAGAGCATGGACGGCTCAGCCGGCTCAGCCATTCGCCAGGTCGCTCACGTGGTCGGCCGCCAGGTAGGCGAGCCCAAACGCCGGGAGCAGGCCGTTGCCGGCCAGATATCCGCCGGCTCCGTGACCGGAGATGCTCATCGCGGCTCCGCCGGATGCGTACAGACCCACGATCGGGTCCCCGTCGGCGGTGAGCACCCGCGCGTGCTCGTCGACCACGAGGCCGCCCTGGGTGTGGAAGAGCGCCGGCTTGACCGCGATGGCCGCGTAGCGCGGCCGGAGCGGCTGCTCCCAGTGCGTGCGTCCGTGCGGGTCCGGCCACCCGCCGGCGCACGCCACGGAGTCGGCCACGGTCGCGGCCAGCGTCTGCGCGGGCAGTCCGCAGGCCTCGGCGAGCGCATCGACGGTGTGGCACCACCTGACGGCACCGGATTCGGCGGTGTCCCGGTAGTCCTGGAAGGCCTGGCATGCCTCGTGGATCCGTTCGTCGAGGATGATCCACGCCTCGCCGTCCGCCCGCTCCAGGACCTGGGCGGCGTACTCGGAGTAGCCGGTCGTCTCGTCCCCGAACCGCCTGCCCTGCCGGTCGACGAGGAACGCGCCATGCATCACCGTCGCCCAGCCCGCGAGCGTGGCCGCCGGCATCGCCAGCGCGGCGTGCCCCTGGTAGGCGTCCAGGTACGCCGTCGCGGCCCCCAGCCGTTCGCCGATACGCAGCGCGTCACCGGTCGATCCCTCGCTGCCGTGGTAGACGGCACCCGCGATCTCCGGGAGGTGGGTACGCACCAGGTCGGCGTCCGCCCCGAAGCCGTTGGTCGCCAGCAGCACCGCCCGCGTGGGAATGGTCTCCTCCCCCGCCGGACTGCTCACCACGGCGGCCTCCACGCCCTCGGCGCCCATCACCACGTCGGTCAGCGTGGCCGGCACCAGCATGTCCACCGACGCGGAGCGCCGGACCTGACGGATCACCTGCTGAAGCAGGAGACGCCCGGCTCGCCCCGGGACGGTGTGACAGCGGTACGCCGAGTGGCCGGGATAGGGAAAGTCGGTCACCAGGGACATCGGGAGGTCCAGGCCGTCCGCCATCCACTCGACCAGCGGGGCGCTCACCTCGGCCAGCGCGCGGGCGAGCCGCTCGTCGGCCTCCCCGTGCGTCTTGGCCATGATGTCGCCGACGAACCGGTCGGGCGAATCCTCGATCCCCGCCTCGCGCTGCCAGCGGCTCCCCGCCCCCGGGACCATGGCGGTCGACATCGCCGAGTTGTTGCCGACGGCGAAGTGCTCGTTGCGCTCCACCACCAGCACGGACAGCCCGCGCGAGGCCGCGCGCAGCGCGCCCATCAGACCCCCGCCCGCACCGGCGACGACGAGGTCCGGGCCCTCGGTCATACCGCCGCCTGCGAGCCGAACTCGCTGATCATCCGCAATGCCGTCGCGGTGGGGTCGAGCAGGATCGTGCGTCCCGGGGCCTGCTCGATCTCCACCGCGGAGCAGGCGTTGATCAGGGCGTCGACGTCCAGCTCCGCCGCGGTCCGCCGGACGGCGTGCGCCCAGGTCGCGTCGTCGGCGATGTCGTCCACCGAGAGTTCCAACACCGCGGTCTCCTGGGTCAGGGGCAGGCCGTACCCGGTCAGCTTGCGGTCCAGCTCCGCCGCAATGGCACGGTTGCGCGCGACCGCGCCGACCCGTACCCCGAAACCGGCCAGGAAGTAGGCGCTGAGCCGGCCGAGGCCGTACGTGGGCAGGGGAAGTACCGATGGGTGCTCGACCGCGGGATCGAGAACGCAGTCCGGCAGCAGGCCGTCGAATCCGGTGAGGTCCGCTGTGGAGTACCGCTCCAGCAGAGCGGCCTCGGACGCCGCGACGTCGTCGGCGGTCTCGAGCGCGCGGGGCGCCTCCGACCCGGTTCCGAGGTTCTCCAGCCGTACCGACAAGCCCGCGGGCGCCAGCCGGTCGTAGCGGGCCTGTCGTCGCGCGAGCTCCTCCGCACGCACGCTGATCGGTGTGATGCCCAGCAGTCGCATCGGCGGTCTCCTTTCTCGGTACGGCGAGCGCGTACCGGTCAATCGGCAGAGATACCCAGCTCTCTCGGGTCGTTCGGATGGACGGCCAGCGGGTGGACCTCGATGTCCATCCACGGATGTCCCATCGCCTGCCCTCCATGCCGTCGCGGCCCGTAAGCGGTTCCCCTTGGAGGAACGACCTCGACGCGAGGGGTGTTCCGCTCAGTGGTGTGCACCATCGCGCAGACCACACATCATCCTCGGAGTATCGCATGACACGCCGCGTGTTTCTAGGGCTGGAACCCAACCTCCTCACGGTGATACGGTTCCGTTCAGCGGAACAATCATCGGAGGGTCATGACGAAGAACCAGACCGGCGCACCCGCGCGCATCGATACCAGCCGCGGCACCGCGTCCGCCGACCGCGTGGCCGACGTGCTGCTGCTGTTCGCCCAGGCCGACCGCCCCCTCGGCGTCAGCCAGGTCGCGCGGTCGCTGTCGCTCAGCAAGGCGGTGGTCCACCGGATCCTGCAGTCGCTGATGTCCCGATCCCTGATCCAGGTGGTGACCAGCGACTCCACGTACATCCTCGGACCCGCCGCGGCCACGCTCAGCGCCAAGGCCTGGAGCCAGCTCGACCTTCGATCGGTCGCCGCACCCATCCTCCGCAAGCTGCGCGACGACACCCGCGAGACCACCACACTGTCCGTGCTCATGGGACACCAGCGGATCTACCTCGACCAGTTCGAGAGCCTGCAGGAGGTGAAGATGATCGTCGAGCTCGGCCCGCGCTTTCCGCTGCACTCGGGGGCCTCCAGCCGGGCGATCCTCGCCAACCTGCCTCAGACCTTCGTCGACGACGCCGTGCGAGAGCTGCGCGAGCTCAAGCCCGACGTCGACGTCGACGACTACCTGCACCAACTAGAGGAGGTACGCAGCAAGGGGTACGCCGTCTCCCGCAACGAGCGCGGCACCGGCGCATCCTCGATCGCAGCACCCTACTTCGACGGCGCCGGCAACGTACTGGGATCGATCAGTTCCTCAGGGCCGGTCTTCCGTTACGGCGAGGAGGGCCACGAGGACCACGTCCGCATGGTCATCACCGCCGCCGACGCGATCACCGCAACCCTGTCCCGTCCCAGGAGGTAACCGGTGACCACAACCGCCCCAGTCCCGACCCTGCCCCGCTCCTTCCTCTACGTACCCGCCACCCGACCGGAACTCTTCGCCAATGCATCCAGCAGCCAGGCCGACGCGCTGATCCTCGACCTCGAGGACGCCGTCCCGGTCACCCACAAAAGCGCCGCCCGCCGCTCGGTCCGCCAGTGGCTGACGCAGGGTCCCGACGGCACGGGCTCGGACGACCGCCCCGCCCAGTGGGTACGCGTCAACGCCGAATCGGTCGACGACGACCTGGAGGCCGTCACCCACCCAGCACTCGACGGCGTATTCCTCGCCAAATGCTCACCCAGCGCACTCGACGAGCTGGCCGCCGCACTCGAACGGCTCGAACCCGAACGCGGGCTCACCGCAGGCTCACTGAAGGCGATCGGACTGGTCGAAAGCGCCCACGCCCTGCTCCAACTCGCCGAGATGGCGCAGCATCCGCGGCTGCTCACCTTCGGCATCGGCGAGGTCGACCTCCTCGCCGACCTCCGGATGACACGCACCGAACGATCCGCAGCCGCGCTGGACAGCCTACGCAGCCAGATCATCCTGCACTGCGCAGCCGCCCAACTCGCGCCACCGGTCGCACCGACCTCCACAGCGTTCCGAGACCTCGACGCCTTCGCCGACTCCACCCGCCACCTGCACGACCTCGGCTTCCGCTCACGCACCGCCATCCACCCCGCCCAAGTACCAGTCATCCACACCGTGCTCACCCCCGACACCTCCGCGGTCGAGTCCGCACGAGACGTGATGGCACGCTTCGACGCCGCCGGTGCCGGCGTCACCACCGACGCGGACGGCCGGATGATCGACGCCGCCGTGATACGCCAAGCCCGCGAAACCCTCGGCCGCGCAGACCTCCTCCAGGGTCAGGAGCCGCCAGACCCGGACCTACGCAGGTAGCGACCCCGAGGCTCGCCCACGATCTTCTCGTCCTGCCAGACCGGCTCGCCCCGGAGGAACGTGTCGGTGACCCGGGCGGTCGACGTGAAGCCCTCGAACGGCGTGTATTCCTGCGAGGACAGCGAATCCTCAGCCCGGACCACGTACTCGACATCGTCGTCCAGCAGGCAGAAGTCGGCGTCGAAGCCGACCGCGAGGTCGCCCTTGTTCTTCATGCCGAACCGCTCGGCCGGGTTCCGCGAGACCAGCTCGGCGATCCGGTTGTACGACAGGCCGCGCTTGCGCCCCTCCGACACCATCCCGGGGAGCAGGTACTCGGTGCCGCCGAACCCGGACTTGGCGAGGAAGACGTTGTCCCGCGGGTCCCCGAACTTCGTCTCGTCGCGGCAGCACGCGTGGTCGGACGTCACCCACGAGAAGTCCCCGGCCAGCACATGCTCCCACAGGGCCTCCACGTCCGCGCGCGAGCGCAGCGGCGGGTTCACCTTGCCGCCGAGGTTGGCGGTGTGGAAGTCGGCCAGCAGGTGGCCCACCGTCACCTCCCGACGGAAGTTGATGTGCGGGAACGTCTGCTGCATCAGCATCGCCGCCTCGATCGCCTTGCGTGAGCTCAGGTGCAGCAGGTTGATGTTGGGCAGCTCGGTCTCGTGTGCGAGATAGGACGCGATCGTGATCGCCAGTCCCTCCGAGTGCGGCGGCCGTGAGGCGCTGTAGGCCTCCAGACCGCTCAGCTTGCCCTCCGCCTCGACCAGCTTCGTGTAGGCGGTCATGATCTCGGCGGTCTCGCAGTGCAGGGACAGCGAGATGGCGTCTCGGTCCTGGGCGAACCGCTGCTCCTGTCGCGCCTTCTGGATGCCGCGCATCACGAACTCGAAGTGCGCCAGGTTGTACGCGTGGTCCTCCGGGATCATCAGGAACTGCCGCTGGTCTGCGGAGGCGCCGTGCAGGCCGTGTCCGCCGTAGAACATGAAGATCTTGAACGACGGCACCCCGAACTCCTCGATGAGGGTGGGGATCTCGTCGATGTGCTCCGCGAGGATCGGCGCCACGTGGAACCCGTAGTCGACGTACGCCCGGTCCTGGACCGCCGAGAGCAACTCTGGGTACAGCTCGCGGTAGGGGCCGCTGCGGTTCAGGTAGTAGGCGCCCGTCCGGATGTAGGTGATGCCCGCGGTGACACCGCCCTGGGCGGCGGCGCGGCTTTCGGAGTCCGCGTCCTCGCCGAGCTCGTTGTAGATGCCCCAGTGCTGGTGGACGTCGACGACGCCCGGGAAGAGGTGCTTGCCGCCCGCGTCCACCACCCGCCCACTCCGCGAGGCGTCGATGGACTCCTCGAACGCGGCGAACCTGCCGTCCTTGACCGCCACGTCGAGCCGCTCGGGTCTGTCGGCACCCGGACGCACGACGAGCGCGTTGTGGATCACCAGATCGAACTCATGCATTGTTCTCCCTCACTCCTGGGTCGGTTCGGGCGACCGGCGGGTCGGGTCGGGGTCAACTCCGGGAATTGTCCACCTCGGCCAGTGGTCGCAGCATCGCTGCCAGGTCCGTGCAGGCGTCGAGGTTCCGGCATGCCGCCGCGAGCGCGTCGGTCTCGGACTCGGAGAGCAGGCGCCGGGCGTTGTCGCGGAACTTCGTGGTCAGCTCCTCGAACGACAGCGGGCGCTCCGGGCCACCGCGGGTAGTGAGCACCCGCCGTACCACCTCCCGGCCGTCGACGAGCCTCGCGGTCAGCACCGCGGGGAACTGGTGGGGGAAGATCTCCGTGCACTGCTCGTCGGCGACCACGTCGACCTTGGCCATCAGCGCGCGCCGTGCCGGGTCGGCGGCCAGCTCGTCGGTGTAGTCCTCGAGGCCCGCGCCGAGACCGGCGCCCCCGAACATCCCCACTGCGACGGCGTACGGACCGCTGAACTGGGCCATGTAACCGGTCTGCGGCGCCCGCTTGACCTCGATCGGCTCACCGACGGTGCGCAGGTTGGGTGCCGGAACGCCGAGGACGAGCCGCTCGACGTCCTCGGGCCCGATACCGGACGCGCGCAGCTCGGCGGCGGCGTCCACCGCCGCGTGGGTGAAGTGGTTCGCGGGATAGGGCTTGAAGAAGATCCCGGGCACCAGCCAAGTGGTGCCGAGCCCCTCCGTCACCGCCAGCGGGTCGAACCGGCCGTGCAGCCAGGCCTGGAAGAACCCGAACCGCCCCTCCAGCACCGTGGGGGGCCCGGTCAGCCCATGGGTGACGAGCTCGGCGGCGCAGACGGCCGCATGTGCCGCCCAACCGCAGTGCAACCGCTTGACGGTGCCTCCGGTCCGGTTGGCCTCGATGATGCCCGAGGACATCGACGCCGCCACACCGAGCGAGTCGAGCACCGTCCGCTCCTTGCCGAGGAGGACGGCCGCGGCGACCGCACCCCCCATGGCGCCACAGATCGAGGTGGCGTGCTGCCCGTGCTCGAAGAAGGTGGAGTTCTTGCCCTCCTTGTCGTACCCGGCCATGCCGAGGCGGACGGTGGTCTCCAGGCCCACGGCGATGGCGTGGATCAGCCGCCTGCCGTCGGCACCGGTCCTCTCCGCCGCGGCCAGTGCCGCCGGGACCACCGCGGCGCTCGGGTGCAGCACGGACGGCAGGTGCGTGTCGTCGTAGTCGAGGGAGTGGGCAAGCACGCCGTTGACGAGACCGGCAAGCGCCGCGGGGAGCCGGTGCGCCACCCCGACGGCCGAGGCCATCTCGGCACCGCCCTGCTCGACCGCCCAGGCCCGTGCCGCCCGGCTGGTGTCCAGTGGCGAGGCCGCGACGGCGATGCCGAGGGTGTCGAGTACGCGCATCTTGACGCTGTCCACGACGTCGGCCGGGAGATCGTCGTACGTCGAGGTGGCGGCGAAGGCCGCGATCCGCTCGGCCAGCGTCGGCTCGCTCACGCTCTCTCCTCGCTGCGCTCGTCGGTCGCGTTCGCTGGCACGCTGAGTTGAATTGTTCGCTCGCAATGCTCGCTCACGACGACACCACCGCCAGCGGCCGGACCGGCGACCCGGTGGCGCCGTAGATGTTGAGCGGGACCATCACGAACGTGAACTCGTACACCTCACGGGCGGCGAGCTCCTCGAGGTCGAGCGCCTCGATGATGTAGATGCCGCTCTCGACGAGCAGCACCCGGTGCGCCGGGAGCAGCGCGTGTCCGCCCTGGGGCGCCAGCCGCTCGAAGGCGATGGTGTCCGCTCCGACCGCGTGCGCGGACTGACCGGCGAGCCAGCGGGCTCCAGCCTCCCCCACGCCCGGTACGCCGGTGTCACGCCCGATGTACGCGTCACCCTCGGCGAAGCGCCGACCCCATCCGCTGCGGATCAGCACCACGTCACCGGGCCGCATCACCAGGCCTTGGCGGGTCACGGTCCGCTCGAGATCGTCGACGGTGATCTCGTGGCCGCCCTCGCAGGCGTCGAGACCCAACGTCGCCGGTACGTCGAGCAGCACTCCCCGGCGCACCATCGGCTCGATGGTGTGGACCCCCAGTTGGTCGTACTTGCCGCCCACCAGCGCCTCGTCGGTGTCGATCCCGCCGTACAGCTTGCCGTCGTGGGAGACGTGCGAGAGGGCGTCGATGTGGGTGCCGACATGGGTGCCCATGGAGAGCATGTCGTTGGCCGCGCTGCCGCCGTCGGCACGGGACATGTCGCCGTGCCGCCGCGGCAGGGTGTGCCAGAACTGGGGATGGTTCGGCGACTGCGGCATGCCCACCCGCAGTTGTCGTCCCAGGTCGATCAGCTGCACACCTGCCTGGACGGCGGCCAGGAGCGGATCACTCACCGGATCACCTCGTGCTTTCTCAATTCGGCGATCTCCTGCTCGTCGTACCCGAGCTCCGCCAGCACGGAGTCGGTGTCCTGGCCCAGGGCGCGTCCGGTGAAGCGGATCCGGCCCGGACTCTCGGACATCCGCCACAGCACGTCGTGCTGCAGCATCGGTCCCAGATCCTCGTCGTCGACCTCACGCAGCATCTGGGTCTCCCGTACGTGCGGATCCTCGACCAGGTCCTTGGCGTTGTACACCGGCGCGATGGCCGCGCCGGCCTCGGTGAAGGCGACCAGCACCTCCTCCCGGGTGCGCTCGGCGATCCAGTCGCCGACATAGGCGTCGAGCAGCTCGACGTGCTGCGCCCTGCCCCGCCCGGACTGGAACCACGGCTCCCCGACGACCTCCGGATGCCCGACCAGCTCCATGACGCGTTCGGCGATGCGCTGGGCGCTGGTGGAGATCGCCACCCACTTCCCGTCCGACGTCCGGTAGGTGTTGCGCGGGGCGTTGTTGGTGGAGCGGTTGCCGTGCCTCTCCTCGACGATCCCGAGCTGCTGGTACACCGTCGGCGAAGGCCCGACGGCGGTCATGATCGGCAGGAGGATGTTCATGTCGATGACCTGGCCGCGTCCCGAGTTCTGCCGGTGCCAGAGCGCCATCATCACGGCCGAGGACGCGGCGATGCCGCAGATGCTGTCCGCCAGCCCGAAGGCGGGCAGTGTCGGCGGCCGGTCCGCCTCACCGGTGAGGTCGGCAAAGCCGCTCATCGCCTCGGCGAGAGTGCCGAAACCGGGGCGGTTCGCGTACGGGCCGGTCTGGCCGAAACCGGTCAGCCGGACGACGACCAGGCGAGGGTTCAGCTCATGGAGCACGTCCGGGCCGATACCCCACCGTTCCAGGGTTCCGGGCCGGAAGTTCTCCACGAGCACGTCGGCGGTCGCGGCCAGCCGGCGCAGCACCGCCGCGCCCTCCGCGGCCTTGAGGTCGAGGGCGACGGTGCGCTTGTTGCGGCTGATCTCCTTCCACCACAACGGGACGCCGTCCTTGCTTCCGCCGTGTCCGCGCATGTTGTCGCCCCGCGACGGGTGCTCGACCTTGATCACGTCCGCGCCGTAGTCACCCAGGATCTGACCGCACAGCGGCCCGGCCAGGATGGTGGACGCGTCGATGACACGCAGCCCTTTCAGCGGTAGCGAATCCACACGCACCTCTCGACGTTCCGCTCATAGAAACGATCTTGGATATCCCAGAGACTGTACCCCGAGACCCAACACGGAGGGAAGACCACTGTCTTGCATGCAGTCGCACCGAGGTCGACCGTTGACCACCACGTCCGGGCGCACTAGCGTCAGTCCATGACTCGCACAGGGATGTTCCGCTTACAGGAACAGACAGCTGAGGCGTCCGACGCCCTGGCGGCGTGGGCCGCCGCGTTGGAGTACGACATCCTGCCCGACCCGGTACGGCGTCGGCTCCCCGTGATGCTCACAGACCTTCTCGGCGTCACGCTGGCCGGCATGCGCACGCCGGAGCTGGACCGGCTGGTGAACGCCTGGGACTGCCCACCGGGCGATGCGCCTCTGCTCGGGACGTCGGTCCGCACGGTACCCGACACCGCCGCCTACCTGGCCGCGGTGGCCGCATGCAGCCTGGAGCTGGACGAGGGCAATAAGCAGGCCGCCGGACACCCCGCGGCGCACGTGGTGTTCGCCGCCATGGCGGCGGCCCGCACATCGGACGAGACGATCACCGGGCGCCGGTTCCTGACCGCCGTGGCCGCCGGGTACGAGGTGGCCGCGCGGTTCGGACACGCCACCATACGCGACCCGGCGTGGCACCCCCACGGCAACTGGGCCGCGACCGGCGCCGCATGCGCATCGGCTCTGCTGCACGGCTGCTCCGCGGCGGCTACCGCCGCCGCGATCGATGCGTCCACCGGTCTGATGCACGTGACGCCGTGGGCCACCGTGCTCGCCGGCGACTTCACCCGCAACCTGTGGATCGCCGGGGCGAACCTCGCCGGCTTGCATGCCGCGCGGCTCGCGAGGGCCGGCGTGGCCGGCAACCACGGTGCCGCCGCGAACTCCCTCGGTGCGCTGATGGGCGACCTGGATCCGGACGCTCTGGTCGGCGGGCTCGGTGAGCGCTGGCTGGTGGCCGAGGGCTACCTGAAGATGCACTCGTCGTGTTCCTACACACATCCCGCCGTCGACATCGTCCAGAGCCTCCGGGCATCCCGTTCCTGGCAGGTCGAGGAGATCAGCAGGGTGGTCGTCCGGACGAACTCCCTCGCGCGGCCCCTGCTGCGGCGCCATCCCGACACCCGCCTGGCGGCCATGTTCTCCCTGCCGTTCGTGGTGAGCACGGCGGTGGTCAGCGGGAGCGTCGATTCGCGGACGATGGAACCGGGATCACCGCAGTTCCTCACCGCCGAGGCGTTCAGCGAGCGCGTCCAGGTGGAGGTCGACGAGACGTTGGACGCGCTGCTCCCGGACCGGCGGTGCACCGAGGTGACGATCGAGTTCGCCGACGGCCAGTTCCTGAGTCTGGGCCAGCCCAACCCGCTCGGAGATGCCGACCACTTCCCCCTCACCGACGAGCAGGTGATGACGAAGCTCTCCGGGCTCCTCGGTTCGGCCGACGCCGCCCGGGTCGGCGACGTCGTCGGGTCGCTGGCCGGCGCGCCGGACGCCGTCGCGGCACTCGACCAGCTCGTCTAGCCGTCAGCTCAGGCGCCGTAGCGCGCAGGGTCGTCCGCGAACGCCTGCCGGCAGCCGGGTCCGCAGAAGAACCAGGTCCTCCCGTCGCGCTCCAGCCGCAGGCTCACCGGGGTCATCGGCACGCTCATACCGCAGACCGGGTCGACGGCTTCCGAGATCGGCGCCGTTTCGGAACCGGCCGCCGTCTCCGAGGTGGCCCGGGTCGCACGCGCTGCCTGCCGGGTCGGTGTACCCCGAGGCCGGCAGGCGATGATCTCGGCGAACTCCGAGCCGGCGCTGTCCGCGGACGTCGATGCCGTGGTAGTCGCCTCACACGGTCAAGACGAGGAACCGGGTCGTTTGCGCACACGTCCCGCCGACGAATCCCTCGATGCTCCCATCCGGCAAGACCAGGGCCGCGTCCCGAGCCGTGAACTCGCCGGGGGTTCGGTCCGCACCACGGTCGCGAGCACGAACGGCGTACGCCCAGCCCGCAGCTCGTTCGCGCGGATCAGCAGGTCGGTGCGTGACACCGCGGACCCTCCCCTCAGGTGATCGCGAGGTCGCTAAGCAGCGGACGCCCCTGCGTCGCGCACCAGACGGCGGCTGGGGTGAGCGGCATGTCGATGTGCCGGACGCCGTACGGCTCGAGGGCGTCCACCACCGCGTTCACCACACACGCCGGCGACCCGACGGTGGCGGACTCGCCTACCCCCTTGGCGCCGAGCGGGTGGTGTGGCGACGGCGTCACCGTCCCGCCCAGTTGCCATGACGGGCACTCCATCGAGGTGGGCAACAGATAGTCCGGCGGAAGCGGACTCGCCGACGACCTCGATGTCGCCATCCGCCTCAGCAGAGCGCGCAGGCCACGGCGCACGATCTCGTGATCGTCTACCAGGTACACCCGGATGGTCGACATCTCGTTCACCCCTCCGTTGTACGCAGCCGTGGCACACCTCTCAGGTCCTCGAACGTCTCGGAGTCCCGGGACGTTCGACCCAAATCCATGCGTATCCCTGCGCCCTGCGCGTCGCTGGCGCAGGATCGGGTAGCGGCGGACCAGCGGGACGCGATCCCCAGACAGGCCACACGACGGGACTAGCGACCCTTCTCCAACGCGTCCGCTTCGGGTTGGGTTGAACGGTGACCACCGCTCCGCGGATGCGCAGGGAACTGACCGAGGAGGAGTCAATACGGCTCCTCGGCAGCGTCTCACTGGGCAGGATCGTCTTCACCGACGGCGCCCTCCCCGCAATCCGCCCGGTCAACCACATCATCGACGGCGGAGACGTCATCATCTGCACCCATGAAGGCGCCGCGGTCATCCCCGACGCGGCCTCGGGCGTAGTCGTCTGCTACGAAGCCGACAGCATCGATCCGATCAGCCACCTCGGCTGGAGCGTCATCGTCACCGGAATCGCCCAACTCGTACTCGACCCCGCGCGGGCCGCCCACTACCGGAAAGCCGTCCGGCCCTGGGTGAGCGGAAGCATGGCCCACGTCATCCGAATCCGCCCGGAGTTGATCACGGGTTTCGAACTGGTCGACGATGCACCGTCCCAGAATGAGCAACACATCCGGAACGGCGCCGCCTGACCATGAACACCATCGTCACGGCATGAAGTCAACGTCACGGCGAGTGGACTCGAAGGACACGCCGCGCCACCGATGTGGAAATTCCTCGAAGACCTCGCCCAAGCGGGTGGCGCAGCATCACCCAGCGATCACGAGGCATATGGATTCAACGACCGTACACATATGCGCAAGAACGTCGTCGAACTCGAAGGCTATTCACTCGCAGAGAGCAGCCGTGATGAGACAGATCAGCGGCGTCGCTCCATCACGCTGACGTCCAAAGGCTGGCTCGTGCACTTCGCACGCAAGACTGAGCTGATCGGCCAGCCTGCGCTTCGAAATCGACTCAACGGCCGATGGCGACTGGCTATCGACGGAGTTCCCATGCGCAACGCCACTCTCAATTTGTTCTGACGTCTCAGCTGGCGGTGCGATCCTCCAGCAGAGCCTTGAGGTTCTCGACGAAACGGGCGTTCCGCCTTCCGGCCGATGGCGCGATGAGCGGTCGCATCAGGCGGAACATGCCATACAGCGGGATATCCACGTGCCGGCGAAAGCGTGTGCCGCCGCCGGCAGGCTCCAAGCGGTAGGTCGTGGTAGGTCTCAGCGGGCCGCTCTTGGTCGTGATCTCCACCAGCCGGTTCGGCTGGAACCCCGTCACTTCCACCTCATACTCGTTGCGCCCCATGAAGCTCACCATCACGATCCACCTACTTCCCAGCCCGCGACCGACGTCCGAGCCCGGCGCGGGGCGGATCTCAAGGATGTCGGTGTGCCACGTGGGCTCGTTCGCCTGATCCGACGCGAAGGCGAACACCTCCTCGACGGGCCTTGCGATCACGGTGCTTGCTTCGACGCTGATCGCTGACCGCATGCAACAACAGCAAGATCAGCGTCACCATGGAGGTCTACACCCATGTTCCGGACGAGCTGACCCGCCAGGCGCTCAAGAAGCTCGGCGACAGCCTGGAGGAGCTGGCCTCGTGACGGTTCGGACCCGACGTACTGCTGTACTTTGCTGTACGGCCCGAAACGGCGCCTCCCCCGGACAACCGAAACGGGCCTCTGACCTGGGGTGGAGCTGAGGGGATTCGAACCCCTGACCTTCTCCATGCCATGGAGACGCGCTACCAACTGCGCCACAGCCCCAAGCGTGTTCGACCGAACCTGCTCAGACCAAACCCGGAAAGTGTAGCCAACCCGACCGGCGAGGGCGAAACCGCACCACGCCGGTCAGGACTCCGGGGCCAGCTCGTCGTCCGAGAGCACCGGCTCCGGCAGCGAGCCCGCGTTGAAATCGACGATACGCCAGCCACGGCGCCATTCCGACAGCACGACCCAGGCGCAGTTCGACACCCCGGCGAAGAGATGCCAGTGCTCCTCGGGCAGACCGAGGAATCGGCACAGCCCGGTGCGGATCGCCACCCCGTGCGACACCAGTACGCCGACCTCGCCGGACGCCAGCGCGGCGCCGGCCTCCCCGATCACGGCCGCCACCCGCTCGCCGACCTCGCGGTCCACCTCACCGCCGACCGCGCGCGGCGGATCCTCGCCGAGCTGCCACGCCTGGTAGACCTCGGGAAACCGCGACCGCACGTCGTCCTGCGTCAGGCCCTCACGCTCCCCCATCCGGATCTCCCGGAGCCTCGGCTCCGACCGCACGTCTAGACCGGTCAGCCCGGCCAGCTCCCCGGCGGTGTCCCGAGCGCGAGAGAGGTCGCTGCTCCAGATGAACGCCGGCTTCAGCGACGCCAGCCGGGCCGCCGCGGAACGCGCCTGCTCGCGACCCACGTCGTCCAGCGGTACGTCGGTCATGCCCTGGGCCCGGCCCTGCACGTTCCAGTCCGTGCGGCCGTGTCGCCACAAGACCACCTGCCGCCAGGTCATGAAGCCGGGCCGCGCTGCCCGCTCGTCACCGACTCCGGCAGCGGGATCATCGGACAGTCACGCCACAGGCGTTCGAGGGTGTAGAACTCGCGCTCCTCCTCGTGCTGGACGTGTACGACGATGTCGTCGTAGTCCATCAACACCCATCGGCCCTCGCGCTCACCCTCCCGGCGTACCGGCTTGGCGTCGAGCCCACGCAACCGCTCCTCGATCGCGTCGACGATCGCCTTGACCTGCCGGTCGTTGTGCGCCGAGCACAGCACGAACGCGTCGGTGATCACCAGCTGGTCGGACACGTCGAAGGCAATGATGCGATCGGCGAGCTTGTCCGCGGCGGCCGAGGCGGCGGCCTCGACCAGTTCCACGGCGCGTTCATCGGCCGGCACGGGACTCACCTCGATCGTTGTTCGGGCGGTAGAGCGAACGCTTGGCGATGTACTGCACCACGCCGTCCGGCACGAGGTACCAGACCGGCTCACCGGCCATGACCCGCTCACGGCACTCCGTGGACGAGATCGCCAGCGCCGGGATCTCCACGATCGACACCCGGTCACGCGGCAGACCCTCGAGGGTGAGATCGGTGATCTGATGGCCCGGACGGGTGCATCCCACGAAGTACGCCCGGTCGAACACCTCGTCGGGCTCGCGCCAGGTGACGATCTGCGCCAGCGCGTCGGCACCGGTGATGAAGTAGAAGTCCGCGTCCGGGTAGGGCTTCTGCAGGTCGCGGAGCGTGTCCACGGTGTACGTCGGGCCCTCCCGGTCGATGTCCACCCGGCTCACCGAGAACCGCGGGTTCGAGGCGGTCGCGATCACCGTCATCAGGTAGCGATCCTCGGCCGCCGACACCTCCCGCTCGGTCTTCTGCCACGGCTGTCCGGTGGGCACGAACACGACCTCGTCCAGGTCGAACCACGCCTGGACCTCGCTCGCCGCCACCAGGTGACCGTTGTGAACGGGATCGAACGTGCCGCCCATGACACCGATCCGGCGCCGCCGCACGTCCTCAGCCACGCGCGGCGCTATCTGGGATGACCGGGTCCATTGGCACCTCAGGAGTGCGGGCGACCCTTGCCGAACATCAAGAGGCCGATGATCAGCGCCAGGAAGACTAATAACACGGTCCCTCCGAAGACGAGCGGATCGACGGGAAGCTCGGACGTCGCTTCGGCGGTCTCGGCGGCCAGAATGCTCAACTGCATGTGCGCAATCTACCGGACGCCGGTAGCGCGTTCGCGTCGAGACCCATCGCGCCTAACCGCGGGTATGACCCTCGCCGGTCACGACGTACTTCGTGGACGTCAGCTCCGGCAGCCCTATCGGTCCGCGCGCGTGCAGCTTCTGCGTCGAGATCCCGATCTCGGCGCCGAAGCCGAACTCCCCACCGTCGGTGAAACCGGTCGCCGCGTTCACCATGACCGCCGCCGAGTCGACCAGCTGGGCGAACCGCCGCGCGGCCGACTGCGACCGGGTGACGATGGCGTCGGTGTGGCCGGAGCCGTGGGTCCGGATGTGGGTGAGCGCGTCGTCCATCGTGTCCACGACCGCCGCGGCGATGTCGTACGAGAGGTACTCCGCGTCGTAGTCCTCCTCGGTCGCCGGCACGACCGCCCCGTCGTACGACTGGACCCGCTTGTCGCCGTGCACGGTCACGCCCGCCTCGCGCAACGCGGCGAGGGCGCGGGGCAGGAACTCGTCGGCGATGTCCGCGTGTACGAGGAAGGTCTCCGCCGCGTTGCACACGCTCACCCGGCGCGCCTTCGAGTTGACCAGGACGTCCACCGCGGTGTCGACCTCGGCGCTCTCGTCGACGTACACGTGGCAGTTGCCCACCCCGGTCTCGATGACCGGGACCGTCGAGTCCTCGACCACGCTCCGGATGAGCCCGGCTCCCCCGCGCGGGATGAGCACGTCGACCAGGCCCCGCGCCCGCATCAGGTGGCCGACCGCCTCCCGTCCCTCGCCGGGGACGAGCTGGACCGCGTCGACCGGAAGTCCGGCCTCGCGCACGGCGTCCCGGAGCACACCGACGATCGCGGTGTTGGAAACGACAGCCGACGACGACCCGCGCAGCAGCACGGCGTTCCCGCTCTTCAGGCAGAGCCCGGCCGCGTCCGCGGTGACGTTCGGCCGACCCTCGTAGATGATCCCCACGACACCGAACGGCACCCGGATCTGGCGCACCTCGAGCCCATTGGGGAGGGTGTAGCCGCGCAGGACCTCTCCCACCGGGTCGACGAGCCCGGCGATGTCGCGCAGGCCGCCGGCCATGCCGGCGACCCGGCCCTCGTCGAGCCGCAACCGGTCGATGAAGCCGGCTTGCAGCCCGGCCTGCTCTGCGGCGGCCACATCGCGCGCGTTGACGTCGAGGATCTCGGCGGTCCGGGTGATCAGTGCGTCGGCCATCGCGGCCAGCGCGTGGTCCTTCTGCTCCCGGGTGCGGGTCGCCAGGTCGGCGGCCGCCTCGCGGGCCCGGGACGCGGCCGCGAGTACGTCGGTTCGGATCTGGTCGGTCTGGGTCACGGGTTCCACGGTACGCCGTTACACCCCGACAACGCTCTGGTCGTCCACCATCCGACGACCGCCCCCGCGTGTAAGAATCGCGCTCATGATGTCGGAGCCACGGCGCACCCGCGCCGCGCTCACCGGTGCCCTGATCACCGGCATCACCCTGGTCCTCGCGGGTGCCCTGGTCGCCGTGCTCGTGCTCCTCGCCGACGAGGACGACGGTGCCGACCAGGCCGGCGAGCGGCCGCCCGGCTCGTCGTCCGGAGTGCGGCCCGGAGTGCGGCCCGGAGACCGGCCGGTGAAGAGCCTCCCGAAGTGGGAGCAGGTCTCGCCGATCGGAACCCCGCGCGACGACTTCGCGCACGTCGTGATCGGCGACGAGATCTGGACGTTCGGCGGGATGACCGGCGCGCGCGCCACCCGCCTGGTCACCACCGAGATCTACGACACCGGCAGCGACACCTGGCGGTCCGGGCCGGACCTGCCGAAGGGGCTGGCGTCCTTCGAAGGCGTGGCGATCGGCGACGAGGCGTACCTCTTCGGCGGGCTGAACCTCCAGGGACGGGCGGACGACTTCTCCGCCGTTCTGGACACGACGACCGGGGAATGGCGGCGGCTGCCGGCGCTCCCACACGCGCGTTACGGGCACGACGTCGACCTCGTCGGCGGGAAGATCCACGTCGTGGGCGGAACCGGCAACGACACGCGGGCGGTCGCCGAGGTCGACGTCTTCGACCCCGAGACCCGCACGTGGTCGCAGGCCGCGCCGATGCCGGCCGCGCGGTCGAACCTCGACATCGTCCCGGTACGCGGCGAGCTGTACGCCGTCGGCGGCTGGCTCGGCGCCCGCGAGACGAGGAGGATGCAGATCTACGACCCGGCGACGGACTCCTGGCGCGACACGACGCCGCTGCCCCGGCCGATGGCGCGCGGCGGAGTCGCGTTCGTCGACGGCAAGCTCTATGCGTCCCACCACGAGTGGTCCGCGGTCTACGACCTCGCGACCCGGCAGTGGTCGAGGGCCAACCCACTGACCGTCTCCCGGCACGGCCTGGGCTACATCGCGGTCGGCTCGAAGATCTACGGCATCGGCGGGTGCACGCCGTCGCCACTGCGGGACGTCACGTACGTCGACGTGCTGGACCTCTCCGAGTGAGCCGAGCCCGCGCCGCCACCGGCTTCCGGGAGGCCGTACGACGGTTGGCCCCTTGCGTGGCGCGTTCTGGTTGTGATTCTTCGGTGTGTCGCAACCAGAACTCGCCACACACCGCGAGGCCGCGGCGGGGCCGGCGGGGCGGCTAGGAGACTGCTGAAGAAGGCTGCTTCGGCGGTTGACTAGTGCGTATGGTGACGGGCGGGGACCCGCAAGGCGGTCTGTGCGGCGTGTGTTTGGTCAGCGCTCGAGGCGCGACAACGAGTTGTCCCTGCCCGTCGGAGGCATCGTGACCCCGGTCCAGGGGCGTGGTCAAGGGGTCTGGGGCCCCGCGTTCAGACGATCTGCCAGGTTCCGGCTTGGTGGTCGAGGCCGAGGGCGAGGAGCCGGCGCAGGTTGAGGGCGGCGACGCGGTGGTGGAGCCAGGCGTTGTTCTTGATCACGCCTCGGTAGGGCACGCGTCGGTTGCCTCGGACCAGCCAGGCGATGGAGCGTTCGACCATCGGTCGATGGGTTCGGTAGACCGTCTGGAAGTCGGGGCTCTTGGCGCGTTCACGGTGGGCGCGTTGCAATGTCTCATGCGGGTGGAGCGTGATGCTGCGTCCGTCCTTGGCGCTGGTGCAGCGTTCCTTCAACGGGCAGCCGCGGCAGGCGACTCCGAAGGTGGCGGTCCGTTTCGGTGACAAATCTCGAGTGACGCTGGCCGGGCAGGTCAGTGTGCCGGCGGCCTCGTCGTAGGTGAAGTCGTCGATGGTGAACCCGCCGACGACAGCCGGCTTGGTCGGCCAGGGCTTGATCACCGGTGAGTACCCGGCCTTGTCGAGAGCGGCGAGCATCTCCCCGGTGCCGTAGGCCGAGTCGCCGAGCACCTCCACCTCGGCCACCGGCTGGTTCTCCTCCGCGGCCCCGGTCGAGGTGGCCAGGGTGGTGTCGGTGGCCAACAAGGCGGCACCGACGGATGCGTCGCTGTTCTCGGTTCCGTTAGTCTTGGTCACCGCTACCGCGGTGGACAGGCCGGTGGCGGGTTCGATCACGATGTGGGCCTTGAATCCGTCCTGGCGTCGCTCTCGGGTCTTGTGCGCGTGCCGGGCCTCCGGATCGACGGTGGAGATCACCCGATCTGGTGCGACCTTGCGGGCGATGCGCCAGCGACCATCGGTGCCATCGGAGTCCTCGGCCGGCTCGACGTCTTGGCCGGCGACTAGCGCCAGCAACGCGAGTGCCTCAGCCGGTTTGCCGCCGACCTTCTCGATCGCCTCGAGGTCGAGGGCGGCCAGCAGCGTGAGCGCGTCGTTGACCAGCGCGGAGACC
>WHTJ01000097.1 GCA_009377795.1 Propionibacteriales bacterium
GGCCGCCCACTTGTAGAACCACGCCAGCGACACCCCCAGCAGCGCGCAGACGACGGTGTGCGGCACCCGGTAGATGGTCCTCTGGTCGGCGATGAAGCGTGCCACGCTCACCTCGTCGCCTCCTTGACCCACAGGACCACGGATCGCTTGAGGACATCACGCTCCATCCGGAGCTCGGCGACCTCGGCACGCAGCCGCTTGAGCTCCTCGACGTCGTCCGTGGACAGGCCCCGGGTGCCGTCCCGCTCGGCGCGGGCCCGGTTGACCCAGTTCCCCAACGTGCCCTCATTCACCCCGAGGTCGCGCGCGACCTGCGCGATCGGCTTGTTGGTCTCCTCGACGATCCGGACCGCTCCCTCACGGAACTCCCGGTCGTACTTCTTCCGCTTCTCTGGCATCGCTTCTCCTTATAGCTGATGCCTCTACGCTCCGGGGGGAACCTCAGTGGTCTACGAGCTGCCAGACTCAGCCCGCGGAATTGTTCCCTGGACCCGCTGGTCCTGCTGTGTGTTCACACCGGACATTCGCAAGACCGCGGCCAACGCACACAATCTGGGGGGCCGCATGCTGCATCCCCCGGTTGAACTCGGCGTCGATACAGTGATCGCGCCGATCCGGGATCGGCTCGGCGGGCAGATGTCGCTGTGGCAGTCCGAAGCACTTCCCCGTGCGGGTCATCTGCAGACCGTCGGCGCCTGGTCCCATGCCGCACTGATCACACCCGCGGTCAAGACCGCCCGGAGCTTCTACGGCGAACTGTTCAACTGGGAGTTCAGCCACCACGCCGGCTACGAGGAGATCAAGCACGGCGGCCCGCTCACTGCGTCCATCCGCCCCAACCGTACGAACTATGCCTCCGAATGGATCCTCACCTTCAAGCTGTCCGGACTCGCGGTGGTGACCTCGATCCTCCGCAACGAAGATCGGCACTTGCGCCCAGGAGTCATCACTATCGGCCCGGGGTCGGTAGTCCTCACCGACCCACAAGGTGCCAGCTTTCGGGTGATCTCAGTCGGCCAATGAGCCCTGACACGAGGCAGTCGGGTTCGAACGGGGTCTGGCGTTGCCCGCGTGTGCGCGCGGTCCCGACCGGGCTCGCCTGTCCGGATACGGCTAGCTCACGCCACGTTGTCTGGGTAGGAATGGCGGGGACGCCGGCATGCTCATCGCCGCGTTCGGATGATCGTGCAGCTGGACGACAATCCGGTCGCGGTAGTCGGGCGTATGAGTTGGTGACGGGTCAGCCTGGGGAGAATCATGAACGGACGATGGTCATCGAGGGACTCGGCCGTTGTATCCGGTCTGGTGCCGGCCGCGTCAATGGTGCTGCTGCGGTGACCTAGGGACTCGTGATGCAGACGGTCGCGGCGGTGACGACGACCGGGATCTATTGCCGGCCGGGCTGTGCGGCGCGGCCGCATTCGCGGAACGTCCTGACCTATCCGTCGGCCGCGGCGGCCGAATCGGCCGGGTTCCGGGCATGCCTGCGGTGCCGTCCGTACCGGTCGCCGGTGTCGGTGCCGTGGACCGGGCCGGAACTGGTGTGCCGGGCTGTTCGGTTGATTCTGTCTGGTGCGTTGGACGACGGTGGTGAGGCCGATTTGGCCGCCCGGCTGGGTGTGTCGGCGCGTCATCTGCGGCGGCTGTTCACCACTCACCTCGGGGTGACTCCCGATGGGCTGGCGCGGTCGGCCCGGGTGCACTTCGCCCGGCGGCTGCTCGATGACACCGACCTGACGATCACCGAGGTCGCGTACGCGGCAGGATTTGGCAGCCTGCGGCAGTTCAACCGTGTCTGCATAGACGTCTTTCGGGCATCGCCGCGGGAGCTGCGGCGACGACGCCGGAAGGCCGACCGGCTGATCGCGGATGGTGGGCTGGCGCTGCGGCTGCTGTTCCGCGGACCAATGGATTGGGATGCGATGTTCGCATATTTCGCCGCCCGCGCAATCCCCGGCGTGGAGCACGTCGAGGACGGCATCTACCGCAGAACGGTGCTGATCGACGGCGATCCCGGCGTACTCGAACTCGGTCCAGGCGGTGATGATCACTTGATCCTTCGTGCGCATCTGCCGCATTGGGAGTCGCTGACCCACATCGCGGACCGGGCGCGGCGGATTGCGAACCTCGACATGGACGCCAGCGAGCCGGTCGCGCGCCTCACGCGGGACCCGTTGATCGGCCCGCTGGTCACAGCCGGTCCCGGACTCAGACCGCCGGGCACGTGGGATCCGTTCGAGGTCGGCGTACGCGCGATCCTCGATCACCGGGCGCCCCACACGGACACGAACGCCCTGATGAGGCAGCTCGTCGCACACCTCGGCGATCCTGTGCCGGGATTGGCGCAACTCGGCCTGTGCGCGACGTTCCCCTCTGCGCAGACGCTCGCGGTCGCCGACCTCACCAACCTGAACATCTCGCAGGTGCGCGCCGATGCGGTCCGGTCGTTCGCCCGCGCAGTGGCCGACCATGCGATCCGCCTCGACCGCAGCGTCAGCCTCGACGAGTTGTTGTCGGCGATCACGTCGGTCGGCGGCGTCGAGCCACAGGTCGCGCACTACATCGCATTCAGGCTCGGCGAGCCCGACGCTTGGCCGATCAGCATCGACACATTGGACCGCGCGCTGGAGGGTATGGCCCGCCGGCATACGCCGCCGTACGAACTCGTCGATCGGTGGCGGCCCTGGCGAGCACTGGCGGTCACACACCTCTGGCGCGCCGCAGAACCAGAACCAGAACCAGAACAAACGCCGGTCGCCCATGCCGTGTAGCCGCGCGCGTTGTCAGCGTGGCCGGCTGCAGCCCTCGTGGTCGATTCGTCAGCGAACGGCACCTCACTCGTCTGTTCACCGAACATCTCGGAGAGACACCCGGGCGATACGTCAGACGTGCCAGGACCGAAGGCGCGGCCCAGCTCCTCGCCTCGACGTCCCTCCCCACCTCCGTGGTTGCGGCCCGCTGTGGCTTCCGCTCTGCCGAGCGCTACGACAGGCCTTCGTCGTCCGATACGGCCTACCTCCCAGCCGCTACCGAAAGAGCATGACCGTCCACGACCAGACACTGGAACAGCCAGACCGGGAACCGACCTGAAATGACGTGCGCCACCAGATCAACGAGGCGGGGAATCGTACTCGAAGGATGATCCAGATCCGGCGAGGGCGTCTTACCGTGGCATGGCGGCGCGCAGCGTGCGGCGGCATTGACCGGCCAGCAGAGTCGCAAATCTGTTTCCGACTCTCGTACCTGAGGAGGACGCGCCATGACGGAATTGATTCGGCAGGGAATCACGCGCCGGAGGCTGCTGACAGGGACCGCGGCCGTTGCGAGCGGTGCCGTCGCCGGACTCGGACACGGCACCGCGGTCGCGGCGGCGGACGTCCTGCGGCCGAGGATGCTCCGGCCGGGTGACACGGTTCGGCTGGTGTCGCCGGCCAGCTCACCGAGTGCGGCGGCGGTCCGGCGGGGCGAGGAGCTGCTGCGCGGCTGGGGTCTCGAGGTGGAGTACGGCGAGCACGCGCTCGACAGTTACGGCTATCTCGCGGCGGCCGACGCGGATCGGCTCGCCGACCTCAATGCGGCCTTGGCCGATCCGACGGTACGCGGCGTCATCTGCACTCGTGGTGGCTACGGTGTGCAGCGCATCGTCGATGGCGTCGACCGGCGTGCGGTTCGCCAGGACCCGAAGCCGGTGGTGGGGTTCAGCGACATCACCGGCCTGCAGTTGTGGCTGTGGCGAAATGCCGGGCTCGCGACGATCCACGGCCCGATGGCGGCGTGGGACGACGCCCGTACCGGCCCGGAGTCCGCTGAAGCGCTGCGTGCTGCGCTGATGACCACGGACCGGATCACGCTGAAGCGGAACCCGGACGAGCTGGGTGCGGATGTGGAAGTGCCGGGCCGGGCAACGGGGATCCTGCTCGGCGGCAACGTCAGCCTGCTGGCGGCGGCGGTGGGCAACCGCGAACTACCCGGCCTGCGGGGCGCGATCCTGTTCCTGGAGGACGTCGGGGAGGCGCCGTACCGGTTAGACCGGATGCTCACCCAGATGCGGCGCAGTGGCGTGCTCGATGGTGTGGCCGGCATCGCGCTCGGCCAGTGGGTCGACTGCGTAGGAGCCCCCGGCACCTGGACGGTGAGCGAGATGCTGCGCGACCGACTCGGCGACCTCGGGGCGCCCATCCTGGGCGGCCTGCCAATCGGCCACGGCGCCGGCCAGCTCACCATGCCACTCGGCGTACCGGCGACTCTGGACACCGCCGCGGGCACGCTGACGGCGGAGCCCGCGGTACGAGATGTTTCATCCGCGCGTGCGGCGGCGTAACGTCTAGACGGGCTCGTCCACCATCCGGAGGATCGCCATGCGAGTTACTGGATTCCAACGTGTCGGTGGCGCCGCGGCCGCGGCGGCCCTCGTGGCCGCCTGTGGGGTGGCCGATCCGAAGACTCACGACGGCGACGAGGTCCAGCAGCCGCCTGCCCTGCCGGGTGCCCAGCCCATCTCCGCGAACGATCGCGTCTACACCGCCGACCAGAGCTCGAACACCGTGACCGTTATCAATCCTGCTACTAACCATGTTCTGGGGACGTTGCCGCTGGGTGAGCGGCGGGTCAACGGCGTCCTAGGCCCGGTAGACCACGACCAGGTGAACGTCCACGGCCTGGGCTTCTCCCGCGACGGCCGCTACCTCGCCGCGGTCAGTGTGACCTCCAATGCGATCCAGATCGTGGATACCGCCACGAACGAGATCGTGCAGACCACCTACGTCGGACGGGCACCGCATGAGGCTTTCATCAGTCCGAACGGGCAGGAGGTATGGACGGCGATCCGCGGAGAGGACTACGTCTCCATCGTCGATCTGCGCCGCGACACCGAGACGCAGCGCATCCACACCGCGGAGGGTCCGTCCAAGGTCGTCTTCAGCCTCGACGGGCGCACCGCCTACGTCAACCACCTCGGCAGCGCCGAGCTCGACGTCATCGACGTCCCGAGCAGGCGCGTCACCGCACGGGTGGCGTTGACCGCCGGGGGATCGGCCGACCTAGCCGTGAGTCCCGATGGCCGAGAAGTGTGGCTCGGTCACCCCGGCAGCGGCAAGACCACGGTGGTCGACGCCCGGGACCTGACGGTCAAGGCTGTCCTGGACACCGGGCCACGAACCAACCACCCCAACTTCGTCTCTACGCCCGACGGTGCTTTCGCATGGGTCACGGTCGGCGGCCTGGACGTCGTCAAGGTGTACGAGCGCGGAGACGGCATCCCTCGGCTGGTCGACACCATCCCCACGAGCGGGCACTCTCCGCACGGCATCTGGCCAAGCCCGGACAACACCAGGGTTTATGTCGCCCTGCAGAAGTCCGACGCCGTCGACGTCATCGACACCGCCGCCCGGTCCGTCACGGCCACGATCCCGGTCGGGCAGGACCCGCAGGCGCTGGTCTACGTCGCTCGCACCCGCAGTGGCAGCGCCGATGGGCTGTCCGACCAGGGCCTCGGTGAACGCGTGCAGACGTACCCGCTCACGACCGATGTGTCCGACGCGAGCGGATCAGCGACCGTCCGCAACGTGCTCGGCCTGGACGAGATCGACGTCGCCGCCCGTGGCCTCACCCCGAACACGACCTATGACGTGTACGCGCGTGTCGGCGACACGACAACGAAGCTCCTCAGCGCGACCAGCGATGACACCGGGACCATCGCCGAGGCGCTCGCCTTCGCGGAGTTCTTCGACAACGGCTATACCGCCGTCATCCTGGTTCCCGCGGGCGAGCGGCCCTAGCGACCAAGGATCGCTAGGGAAGTACGGCCCGCCACGCTTCGAACCGCCGGTCGGGATTGAGGCCCCAGCCGACGATCACCTTGCCGTCCGCCGAGACGTCGACCGCCGTAGTGAGGATCCACCCTTGAACCGCAGTGACACCCCGATCGATCAGGAGCCGCTGGACGTCTTCCATCTTGCCGGTGCCGGTGGTCCAGCGGAAGGCCCGCTCGGAACCGGTGAAGCTCGTGATGAGTGATCGACCCACAATCACCGATCCGTCGGCAGAGACAGCGGACGCGGCACTCAGGGCGCCGTTGCGGAGCGTGCCCAGATCCACCATTCCCCCTCCGCGTGTCCACCGGAAGGCGTGCCAGAACCCTTCCCTGTTCTTAACCTGGCCGACGATAACCGACCCATCCCGGTTCGTGCCCTCCGCGATGGACTCGCTGCCTTGATTCAGGTTGCCGAGGTCCTGGCGCCCAGTGGCGTCGGTCCATCGGAAGGCCTGCGTGTCCTGCCTCGAGTCCGGATGGCCATTGGAGAACCAGCCCACCACGACCACCCCCATCTCCTGAGACGCCGTGGGCGGAGCACAGGCAGCCGGACGAGCCGCCGAGGCTGGTGACCTCTCCGTTCCTCCAGCGGAGCCCGAAGGCGACGACGACGGAGCCGTCGTCCGAGACGTCGAGAGCGTCGGCCATGGGCAGTTCCTGCATCCCGGTGGCCGAGTTCCATCGGAACCCATTGCCCGACTGTCCCACGATCCACGTCCCGTCGAACGACACGGCCTGAGCGGTCGCCCCGCTTCCACCAAGCGTGCCGATGTCCTCCAACCCTCCGGCGGCCGTCCATCGGAACGCGCGCTGGATGCTCTCGCTGCTATCCCCTCTGCCAACCACCACCGAGCCGTCGCCCGACACGCCCCCGGCGAAGCTGGCCGATCCCCCCGGCAGGTGGCCCAGCCCCTGGAAACTCGCCCCAACGGCGAGGGGAGCCCGGGCGCTGGAGCCGGGGACCACCAGGGTGCACCCCGGCTCCGGCGGCGTGTTCGGTGTGCTAGGCGCTCCTAGTCCATCGTCTGCGGGTTCAGATGGTCCACGATGCCGCCCTTACCGGGCTTCTCGATGATCGTACGGAACACCACCATGCCCCTCGCGGAGTCCGGTGTGTGCACACCGTCGGAGGCGTAGACGGGAATCCCCCGCCCGGTCTGGAACTGGGGGCCCGTGTACGGGTAAGCCGACCAGTTGTCCGAGCCCTGAGGGCCTGGGCCGGCGATGTCGTAGTGCGCGATCTCCCTCAGCCTTGTCGGCCTGGTGAAGTCGATCACGTCGACTCCGCCCGTGTACCAGGCGTTGACCAGCAGGTCCCGCTTGATACCCATGACCGACATTCCCATGTGGGCCGAGCAGTACGCGGGCGGTGCGGGGTCGGGCCGCAGGTCGCCCACCTGGAACTCGCTCAGGAAGGCCCCCGTGGCGACATCCGAGAAGAACATCTTCCCGGTCTTGTGCTCTCCTGCCGGGTGCCATGGTCGCTCCTGCCACGTCGTCATCGGCGGGCAGCCGCTTCCGAAGGACTCGTCGACCCAGTTCACGACGGTCCCGTCGTTGTTGAACATGGCGGAGTGGAAGAAGTCGATCGCTCCGGGGATGTTCCCGGTGCCGCCCGAGCTGACCTCGTCGTCGGCGACCAGGGTCGGGTTGGCCGTGTCGGGTATCCCGTTCTCGTCGATCCTCCACACCTGACCCTGCTCAGCGCACGCGCTGGCTGCTTGGCGGCTCTGGACGTGGACGACGATGTCGTGGCAGGCCACCGCGGCGGGCTCGAACGGGCCCGGGCACGGCTGGCCAGGACCGGTGAGCGAGCGCTCGCACCAGTCGTGCACGCCGTCCGGGTCACCGGGGTAGCTGATCTCCGGCTGGACCGCCGCCTCGTTGGCTGCCGACGGGTCGTCCAGCGGCACCTCGACGACCTGGATGACGCCGTGAAGCGGGTTGGCCGGGCTGCCCGGGTCCTCGTCGAACGGGTTCGCAGTGTTCAGGAACTCGGTGTCACCGCACGTGGGCCCCGGTCGCAGCGGGTAGGACGACACGTAGGCGAGCAGCCTGTTCGTCTCGTCCACCTCGCCGGGCCACAGCGTGATCGTGTGCGCGCCGCAGTCGGTGTACACGGCGGCCACCTGCTCGATGGTCTCGAACGGGTTGGCCGGGTCGTCGCTCATCTCGAAGACCCGGACCCCTTCCCAGCCGTCGGGATCGCCGTGGTTGGCGCTCCCGTCAGGATTCATTGACCGGTCGGCGCCACATTCGGGCCCTTCCATGGTGCGATCCACCGCCAAGAGCAGCAGGTCGGCGACACCGTTGCCGTTGCGGTCCCAGACGATCGGGTCGTTCTGCAGCCCGTCACACCGGAAGTCCCTTACCAGGCTTGGACCGGCCGGATCCGAGATGTCGAAGATACGGAAGCCTCCGACGTCGCGGTCATTGCGGTAGAAGCCGACGAACGCGTGATCACCCCAGAACGCGAGATCCGAGTTGATCGCGGAGTTCGGCGACGTGAACAGAAGATCCATCCCCCGGTGCTGGTCGGCGTTGTGCGTCGCGCTTGCCGGGACATATAGCACTCCTAGCGCGAGGATCGCCGCGGAGAGAAGTGCCAGAAGTACTCTCCTCATGCCACACCTCCAGTGGTGAGCTAGGTGAAGAGGAAGAATTCGCTGTCAAACTTGGGCTTCAGTGGTCGGGCCATAGGCGTCCTCCTCACAATCGGGGGCACGCCGCGGACGGCAGGCCTCTCCGCCGCCGCGGCGCGCGCCGCCAGCGGTGCTAGCCGCTCGGTCGCACAAGCTTGAACACCTTTCCGGTGTTGCCGGTGGGGCCGGTGTTCTCGGTGGCGAGGATGTAGACCTCACCCGATGAGTCCTGCCCGAAGCCGAGCACGAAGTGGTCGAGCCGCCCGGAGGGCCGGTTCGCCACCCGCAGCTCCTGCATCAGCCACAGACCCTGCTTCCGTGGGCTGGCCACGAACAGGGTTCCGTTCGGGCGCCCGAATCCGGTGCTCCAGTCCGCGAACACGTACCGGCCGGCGAGCTGGGGGAGTGCCGAGCCCCGGTACACGTGTCCGCCGACCACGACCAATCCGAGGCCGTCGGGCCGGTTGGCATTGGCGTACTCGATGATCGGATCGACCAGCGGGTCCCCTTCTCGGACGCCGGAGAGCACCGTATCCGGGCACTCGGCGGGCGACTCGTTGGGGTTGGCGGTGCTGAAGCAGTGGGTTCCTTCCTTCACGTTCCAGCCGTAGTTGCCGCCCTTGTCGACGATGCTGACCTCTTCCCACTGGTTCTGTCCGGCGTCGCCGACGAACAACTGGTGGCTGCCGCCCATGTCGAACGACATCCGGTAGGGGTTACGGAACCCGTAGGCGAAGATCTCGTCACAGCCGTCGGCGCACCCCGGCTGCGCGGTGAACGGGTTGTCCGAGGGGATGCCGTACGGGTCGCCGGAGTCGACGTCGATGCGGAGGATGCTCCCGAGCAGGTTCTGTGTGACGTCCTGCCCGTTGCCGCCGGCGTTGGCCGCGTACCAGTCCTCGACGTGACCGGTCCCGACGTCGTCCGCGCCGCCCCCCTCGCCGAGCGAGATGTACAGGAAGTCATCGGGTCCGAACAGAAGAGTTCCCGCGTTGTGGTTGAACTGGGGCTCGTCCACCTGCAGCAAGATCCGCTCTGAGGTCGGGTCGGCACGGTTGGGATCGCCGGAGACCTGGAACTCGGAAATGTGGCTGGTGTGGTTGAAGTCGGCCGGGGCGCCAGCCCGCAGGGGCGCGCTGTAGTACACGAAGAACCGGCCGTTGGTCGCGTAGTCCGGATGGAAGGCCAGGCCGAGCAGTCCTCGCTCGTCGAAGCCCGTCATCAGAGGCACGATCTGGCTTCGCAGGTCCAGGAAAGGTTCGGGTCGGAGGCTGCCGTCCGGCATCAGGATCCGGATCAGCCCCACCTGGTCCACGACGAAGAGGCGGTTGGTGCCATCCGGCGGTTCCACCAATGTGACCGGCGCGGTGAGACCGTCGGCGACCAGGCGCACCCCAACATCCTTGGGATCTCCCTGTGGTGACTGGGCAGCCGTCGGGGGAGCAAGCGAGAGCAACAGGAGTACGACGAGCATTCCGGTAAGGCGAGCAAAGGGCATGCTGTTCCCCTTTCAAGCGATGGTGATCGTCGGGCGAGATCGCCCGCGCAGAGCAGGATGAAGCGGCCGCGGTCGCGGCCGCTGAGCAGCGGAAGCCGACAGGTATGGCTTCGGTCGGGCCGGTGCGGAAGCGTGTCCGCTAGCCGCCCCGACGGGGCGAGTCATGGCCGCTCACCGAGAGCGTCAGGACCGGCGTGGTGAAGGTATCCGGACGAGTCGTCGCATATCGCACCTCCGCTGGTGAACCGATATGCGCAGAGGCAGACCCCCCGAGCCGCCTGGCCGGTGCGCGCCTACTCGGGGGATATTACGCCGGACGACGCGCAGTTGGTACCCGCTGACTCACTGCAGCCATCGAGCCCCCTCGGATCGAGCCGCACGCCACGTCGGTATCCGACGGCGCCTCGATTCGACCACGCTCAAATGGTTTGACGCCGGCACCGGCCGATCCGTGTAATGGTCTGCGAGTGGCCCGGGGGTGGTGCGCCGCCTGTATTCGGGCGAGGTGTCGATCGAGGGGGAGCCCCGTTGTCGGTGGTGGCTGGTGCGGCATCGGTACGTCAGGCGATCGGGAGCCTCGTCGTCACGCCCCGGCCTCTGGCCGAGTACCGGGACATGTTCCGGCTCACCGAGGCCGGCCTGCGCGCGGGTCCGATCCTGGACTGCCCTGGCGGGGCGTCGCCGTTCGGCGCGCAGGTGCGTGCGCGCGGCGGCTCGGTCACGAGCGTGGACCCGGCGTACCGCATGTCGGCGGAGGACCTCAAACGGCGCGTACACCAGGACATCGAGCACGCCGCCGCATGGATGCGCGACCACCCGGACAACTTCGACTGGTCGTACATGGGCTCACCCGCGGCGTTCACCCGATCCTTTCGGCTGGCCGCCGAGATGTTCCTGATGGACTACGCACCTGACGACGCTCGCTACGTCGCGGCCTCGCTGCCGCGGCTGCCGTTCGAGGACGGGGCCTTCGGGCTCTCGCTGTGCAGCCACCTGCTGTTCTGCTATCCGGAGCACCTCGGCTACACCGCGCATCTGGCCTGCCTCCTCGAGCTCACCCGGGTCACTCGTCACGAGGTGCGCGTCTACCCACTCGTCGACACCGCCGGGAACCCCTATGCACGGATGAGCGAGCTGCGCTCCGAACTCGCCGTCCACGGCATCACGACCGAGGTGCGTCGAGCCCACAGCCAGTACGTCCTCGGCAGGGACCGGATGCTGGTGTGCCGCCGTGGGAGGACGACCCGTAGTAGGCCTGCGACCGTGCGAAAACGGTGACGCGGCATTCGACAACGGAGGTGAACGATGAAGAGTTATGGTCTCGGTGGCGCGCTCGCGATCGTGCTCGCGGCGAGCGCCGTACTCGCAGCACCGGCGTCCGGTGACGACTCGCTGGGCACTGGGCGGGTGGCGGTATGCCTCGTTCAGAGCGGTGAGGCGGACTCGGAGCGCACGGTTCACGTGTCCGAGCGCGCGGCCGACGAGCTCGTCCGGACGACGCGGTCCTACCGTGGGCCGTGCGCATCGTACGGCGAGTCGGCACCGCTCGGCGACGGCTCGCTTACCGCGTACTCGCAGACCGAGGACGGCACGCCCACCTCGATCGGCGTGGTCTTCCCCTCGAGCACCCTGGACGGGCTTCCGCATGATCCGCCGACGGCGGGGCTGTGGTGCTACGACAAGAACGACGACGGCACCGTGGACCCGATCACCGAGTGCGCGGGCGGGTACGAGAACGCGTTGCACCTCAGCGACGACTTCCGGGAATCGGTGGACTCGCCGTTCACCTACGTGCTGGCCAACTGGAACCCGCACGGCCACGTGCCGCCGGGCATCTACGACCTGCCGCACTTCGACATCCACTTCTACACGACACCGAACTCGCAGCGCCTCGCCATCCGTCCGGGCCCCTGCCCGGCGCTGGTGAACTGCGACGACTACCGGCTCGGGAAGATCCTCCCAGAGTCGAGGTACATCGCTCCCGACTACGTCGACGCGGACGCGATCGAACCCGCGATGGGGAACCATCTCGTCGACCCGACCTCGCCGGAGTTCCACGGGGCACAGTTCACCCACACCTTCATCTACGGCACGTGGAACGGCGAGATCACCTTCTACGAGCCGATGGTGACGCACGAACTGTTCAGCGACCTGGTGGCCGGCGCCCGCGACGACGCGTGCTTCCGCGTCAAACTGCCGCAGGCGTGGCAGTCGGCAGGCTGGTACCCGACCGAGTACTGCCTCCGATACCGGGAGAACCGCGACGAGCTCACCGCCTCGCTGGAGGGCTTCGTCTACCGTCACGCGAGCTGACGGCCATGCTGATCAGGCCGTACTGCCTTGGGCCACCAGGGTGTCGCCGCGCTCGTTTCGTCGGTAGAGCACGGTCCGCCCGTTGCGCTGTCGGACGAGTAGCCCGGACCGCAGCAGCACGCTCAGGTGGTGGGAGACCGTCGCTGGTGCCAGGCCGGTGCGGGCGCTGAGCTCGCTGGTCGAGCACGGGTCCGCGAGGTGGCGAAGCAGGCGTGCCCGGCTGGGACCGACCAACTCGCGGACGCCGGAGCCTCCTGTGGTGCGCGCCTCCGCCCGTCCTCCGGCCTGACCGACGGGATAGCTGATGACGCTGTCGGCAGGGTTGATGAGCTGCACCGCCAGGGACGGCCAACCGAGTGCCGAGGGAGCGAGCACGAGGTCGGCATCGCTCAGCCGCGTGTGCACTTCATAGGGCTTGCTGACTTCGATGCTGTCTCCACGCCAGCGAAGGCGCGGGTGCAACGTGTTGAGGAGATGGCCGCAGCCCGTACGAGCCAGTTCGCGTGACCGCCTGTCGATGTCGGCCTCCAAGGTGGCGCGCAGAGCGGTCCAGCCGTCCGCGACGGCCGAGGTCCAGAAGACTCGCATGCCGCGTGCGGCGCGACGACCGAACTCACCGGACTCGGCGGCTGAGCGGACCTTGGCGGATAGCCGGTTGGCACGAGATCGGTGAGCATTGCACTGCCAGACGACCTCCTCAGCCGGAGTCTCGGCGACCACCGCCAACTGGTCGTCCAGGGTTCGCGTGTTCCCTTCGGGTGGCTTCGGGGTGAGCAGGTCGGGAACATAGCCGTCGGTCGTGAGCACTTTTGCGGTCAGTGCCACGTCGCGGTCGAACAACGCCGACCGCGCGGCCGCACCGGGATCGCCGTACAGCGGATGTCGTCGCCTGCTGGCGGTCAGTCGCAGCCACGACACCAGCTCCTGCGCCGGCGACGGTGTGAGTCGGAGCCGGGCAAGGCTCGCGCTGTCGACGTCCACAACGATCACGGCGGCAATTCTACTTCGGCGCTGAGCCGGCTCCGAGCAGTTTTCGATCGGCCTCGAATCGTTTGCCGGCCTCACCACGGCCCGGTTGGGTGTGTGTGCAAGGCGCGGCGCCGCCAAGCGACGTCGAACAGTACGAGCAAAGGGGGACACCGATGTCGAACCTCACCAAGATGCTGACCATTGCAAGCGCGATCGCGATCGCGGTCGCGATCGCCATCGGCATCGGCATCAGCGGCGCGGCGACTGCCGCGCACGCCGACCGGAGCGGGGCCGTCGCCGGGAGCTGCGAGCAACGGTTCGACCAGGCGGTCGAGACCTACATCAGGACCACCCACGAACGCGACGCAGAGGGGTGGGCGTCGGTGCTGCATCCCGACGTGACGGTGGTGTTCGCGGGAGGCGACGTGCTGTACGGCAAGGAAGCGACGATGGACTGGGTCCGCGGGTTCTTCGCCGACCCCGAATGGACGCAGACCTTCGACGAGCTCACCAGGGTCGTCGACGGTTGCCGATCCGGATTTGTTCTGTTCGACTCGGTGTACACGCCCGCCCCGGGAGCCGATCCCAAACCGCTGGTCATCGGCCTGACGTTCACCCACGAGCGCGGCCGCTGGCTCGTCCTGCACAACCAGGACAGCAATGGTCCGGCGGCCGGAGCACATCCGGCCGTGCAACCTCATCCCTAAAGGAATGGGCACGCGCCCCCTGCCATGAGGGGCCGGATAGTCCAGCCGCCGCCACGGGCGGGGGCAGCCTGTCGCGGGGGTGCAGGCTGCCCCAGCCGTGGTTTCGGCGAACTGGCAGAACGGTCTTATCCGCTGAGGTTGAGCGACGCGCGGAAGGTCAGCACGTTGCGGATGCCGCCGTCGGGGGTGACGATCCCTCGGGCCTGGCCGGTGCCCCACTCGCCGACGTCGCCGTCGACGCTGTCGAGATGGACGAGGTCGCAGACAAACGTCATGGCGCCGTCGGCGCCCACGCTGATGGGCGAACCGGACAGGAAGCGGATGTGGATCGCCTCGTCCTGGGCGGGCGCGTCCGCGCTGCTTCCCGGACGGTCGACCTTGATGTTGTAGTCACCGAAGACGACGATCGCGTCTGCCGGGGCAAGCTTGCCCTCGCCGTCGCCGTACTCGCCGTGCAGCATTTGTTCGCGGGTGAGGCCGCCGCTGGCCGGCACCTCTGTGGTGCCGTCCTCGCGGCGAATCCAGTTCCGCAACGTGGACTGATTCACCCCCAAGAGTTCACCAACCTCCTGACGGGCTGCCAGTTGGGAGATGATATCGCCCTCAG
>WHTJ01000098.1 GCA_009377795.1 Propionibacteriales bacterium
CGTCAACACCCCGATCGCGATGCGATCCGACAAACGCTCACCCGACTTGACCTGACCAGCACGCGGCACACCACAATCAACGACCGGTATGCCCTTAAGTTACCGGTATTGGGGTTAGGCTGGGTCCGTGACCTACGTGCGCTCCACCGGTGAAGTCAGTGCCGAGTTCCACGCCCGCGACGAGGTGGACAGTCTCACCTTCCGCACGTCGGGCACGCACGTGCGGTTCGTGGCACCGGGTGCGGCGACCAGGGGTCAGTTCGGCCTGTTCGAGTGGAACATGCAACCGCGTACGGGTGGCGCGGATGCCCACTTCCACCGGACCTTCTCGGAGTCGTTCTACGTCACCTCCGGCACGGTCGAGTTCTACGACGGCGACCGCTGGATGCCGGCCCGGGCCGGCGACTTCCTGTACGTGCCGATGGGCGGTGTGCACGGGTTCCGGGCGCCTAGCGACGAGCCTTCGTCGATGCTGATTCTGTTCGCTCCGGGTGCGCCGCGGGAGAGCTACTTCCGCGAGCTCGTGGAGATCCGGGACAGCGGCCGGACGCCGACCGACGACGAGTGGATCGAGTTCCTGGCGCGGCACGACCAGTACAGCGTCGTCGGGTAGCGAGCCGGTCGCGCAGGCCGAGCCGTCCGAGGCGGTGCCGGTTCACCTGCCGTCTACACCAGTCGTCGCTCGGTGGCGCCGCCCCTGATCCCGACAGCATGGGACAACCGGGGATGAACCTGTGGGGACCGCCACGACCACGACTACCGTGCCGGCCGTCGGAGCGCGGGGCCTTGACTCCGCGCGAACACGTGGTTTAACATCCAGCCAACACACACTGCACAATCGTTTCCGCAAAGTAGGTGGCATGCCGATGGTGGACTTGGGTGGCGTGGTCACGGCGGTCGTCACGCCGTTTCGGGAGGACCAGTCGCTCGACGTCGCCGCGCTGCGCGCGTACGTGGAGCATGTTCTCTCGGTGGATGGCGTGACCGGCGTGCTCTGCTGCGGTTACACCGGGGAGATAACAAGTCTCAACCGGGAGGAGCAGCTGCGCGTAGTGGCGACCTGCGCCGAGGTGAGTGGCGGCAGGGTCCCCGTCATCGCCGGGATCCAGCCGACGTCGACGGTCGACACGATCGCGTTCGGTCGTGAGCTGAAGGCGGCGGGTGCGGACGTGCTGCAGGTCAACTCTCCGTTCTACAACGTGCTCCGGCGGGGATACCTCCAGAACGAAGACGTGGTCGTGAAGTTCTTCGCGGACCTCGCCGCCGGGATCGACCTGCCGATGACCGTCTTCCAGTATCCGGCCGGATCCGGAGTCTCGTACCCGGCCACGACCGTCGCGCGGCTCGCCGAGCTGGCGCACGTCATCGGGATCAAGGAAGCGGTCTCGATGGAGACCTATGTGGCCGACTACCACGCGGTGGCGGGACGCGCCGCGCTGTTCGCGGACAACAACAGCTACACGCTGGTCGGGATGCTCCTGTACGGCTCCGAGGGCACGATGGTCGGCGTCGGCAACGTCGGGACCCACCTGTGGACGCGCCTCTACCAGCTGATCACGTCGGGCGACGCTGCCGCGGGAGTGGCGCACGCCAACGAGAAGCTCGTCCCGCTGATGAACACCTTCACCCGCGACCTCGGCCAGACCCCATGGTCGTTCGTCGCGCGCGTGAAGGAAGCGCTGTACCAGATGGGCCTGCTCCCGAGCGCGACGGTGCGCGACCCCGAGCCGTCGGTCACGGAGGATGACCGCCAGGAGATCCAGAAGACGCTTCGGACGGTCGGCCTGATCGGGTGAGTCGCGGCGACGGTGCCGCGGTTGCGCGACCTGGGTCGTTCCCCAGTTACTCGTAGCCACTCCACAGAGGATCACACATGTCACATCATTTCCTACCGCGCCTGGCCAGCGTTGTCGTCGCCGCGGCGCTGCTCACCACCACCGCCTGCACGGACTCACGCGGGGGCGGAGGCGGTGACGGGGTCGGTGAGCGGGAGCTGGTCTTCGCATACATCACACCCGAGACGTTCCCCTACCATGACGGGGCAACCAAGTTCAAGGAGCTCATCGAGGAGAAGTCGGACGGCAAGATCACCGTCCGGCTCTACCCGGGTGGCCAGCTCGGGAACGAGCGGGAGATCAACGAGTCCATCCTGGATGGCGCGGTGCACATCGGCGTCGGGGCGGGAGCGCTGGCCGGGCTCGCGCCCTCGGTGAACCTGCTGGAGCTGCCGTTCCTGATCAAGGACCAGGACCACATGCAACGGATCGTCGACTCTCCGGTGGCCGAGGATCTGGCGCAGCGCATCAAGGATGAGGGTGGCTTCGAGGTCATCAGCTGGTTCAGCACCGGCGACAGCTCCATCCAGACGGTGGACCGTCCGATCCGGACGCCGAGCGACCTGGCCGGCCTCAAGCTACGGTCGATCGAGAACGCCGCGCTCGCCGACTCCTTGCAGACCCTGGGCGCGAGCCCCACGCCGATGCCCTTCGGTGAGGTGTACACGGGTGTGCAGACGGGCGTCATCGTGGGTGCGACGCTGGACTGGGGGTCGGTGTACTCGCTGAAGCTCCACGAGCTGATCGGCTACGCCACCACGCCCGAGGTGGCCTTCCTCGCCGAGCCGCGCCCGATCATCGTGGCCTCCTCCTACTGGGAGACCCTGTCGGACGCCGAGCGGGACCTGATCCGCGAGGCGATGACCGAGGCGGCGGCCCACGAGCGGCAGGTGTTCCGGACCGCGCAGGACACCGCGATCGACAACGTCGAGGGTGCCGGTGTGGAGATAACCGACATCGACGAGGAGGCCTTCACCACCGCGGTCCGTCCGGCCTGGGACGAGTGGGCGGAGGAGCTGGGGGCGCAGGAGATGCTGACGACGATCCTCGACCTGCGGGACTGACCGGCGATGTCGACCGCGGACCTCGGTGGCCCCACGGCACCCGCCGTGGGGCCGCCCACCGGTCGGTGGTCCAGCGCAGTCGCGGCCGCTGACCGGGCGCTGGCCAGGATCGACAAGCTGGCGCTGGCCGCCTGCGCGGCGCTGTTCGTCGCGCTGGTGGGCGTGGTTCTGCTGTCGGTCGTCTTCCGGTACGTCCTCAACTCCTCGCTACTGTGGGGCGAGGAGCTGGCCCGCTACCTCGCCGTCTGGCTGGTGTTCCTCGGGCTCAGCAGCGCGCACCGCAGGCGGCAGCACGTCTCGGTCGGATCGGTCCTGCGGCTGTTCCCGTTCGTGAACAACACTGGCTCGCGCCGGGCGGCCGAGGGCATCACCGTGCTGCTCTGCGCCGTCATCACCTGGATCAGTGCCGAGTCGACCTTCTTCAACTTCCAGCTGAACCAGACCAGTCCGGCGCTTCAGATCCCGATCGCCTGGGCGTACCTCGCGATTCCGGTCGGGTTCCTGCTGATGACGCTCCAGAGTGCGGTGAGCCTCGTGCAGTCGCAGCCGTCCCACACCGAGGAGCCGTAGTGTACGTGCTGGTGGGTGGCTTCGTCGGCCTGATGGCGATCGGGGTGCCGCTGGCGCTGGTGATCCTCGGCGCCGGAACGCTCTACGTCTGGTTCGGGACCGACGTGCCGCTGACGATCGTCGCGCGGCGGCTGTTCGTCGGCATGGACGACTTCACGCTGATGGCGATCCCACTGTTCGTACTGGCCGGCTACCTGATGAACGAGGTCGGCCTCACCGAGCGGCTGGTCGTCCTGGCCCGGGTCATCATGCGAAAGGTGTACGGGGGCCTGGCTCACATCGCGACCCTGGTCTCGATGGTCTTCGGCGGCGTCACTGGCGCGGCCGCGGCAGACCTGGCGGCGGTGGGAATCACGATGATTCCCCAGATGGAGAAGGACGGCTACCCGCGGGAGTTCTCCACCGCCACGATCACGGCCGCCTCGCTGATGGGCGCGGTCATCCCACCGAGCATCCCGTTCGTCATCTACGGGGTGCAGAGCGAGACGTCCATCGGCGCCCTGTTCGTAGCCGGGATCGTGCCCGGCATCCTGATCGGGATCACGGTGATGGCGACCAACGTCGTCGTGCTGAAGCGGCGGGGGTTCCGTCCCCGCCCGATCACCGTGGACCAGGCCCGGTCGGGAAAGTCGCTGCTGGCCGCCGTACGAGGCGCCCTGGTCGCGCTGTTCATGCCGGTGCTGATCATCGGCGGAATCCTGCTGGGCGTCTTCACCCCGACCGAGGCGGCCGGCGTCGCCGTCGCGTACGCGCTGATCGTCGGCGCGGTGGTGTTCCGGACCCTCACCGTCAAGAAGGTCCTCGAGGTGCTGCGGAAGTCCACGGTCATGACCTCCGTCGTCATGATCATCGTCGTCGCGTCAGCGCTGCTGAACTGGTGCCTGTCCTACTCCCAGGTGCCGGCGAAGGTCGCCTCCGCCATGCTGTCCGTCACCGACAGCCAGGCGGTGTTCCTGCTGCTCGCCGTCGCCATCCTGCTGCTGATCGGGATGCCGCTGGACCCGGTGCCCGGGATCATCGTGGTGACCCCGGTCCTGCTGCCGGCGGCCCTGAGCTACGGCGTCGACCCGGTGCACTTCGGAGTCGTCATGGTGCTTGCGCTGACCATCGGACTGGCGACGCCGCCGGTGGGGGCGAGCCTGTTCGTCGCGATGTCGATCACGAAACTGCCGATGGGTCGGTTGAGTGTCGCGATCACACCGTTCCTGGTGGCGTTGCTCGTGCTCACCCTGATCATCACCCTGGTGCCGCAGACCTACACATGGCTGCTGCCACTGCTGAGATAGGGTCGGCGCGGTCAGCGTCGCCGGCGGGCCGGCCGGGCGCTGGAGTCGCGCACGACCCGGGCGCTGGAGTCGCGCACGACCACCCGGGGGGTCAGGACCACCGTCTCGACCGTCCCGCCGTTGATCCGGTCGATCAGCAGGTCGACGGCCAGCTGTCCCATCTGCTGCAGCGGCACCTGCACGCTGCTCAGCGGGATCGGCAGCAGCGCGGCCATGTCCGAGTCGTTGTAGCCGACGACGGCCAGATCGTCGGGTATCCGCAGTCGATGGCGCCGGCCGGCGGCCATCGTCCCGAGTGCGCTGACGTCGTTGATCGCGAAGATCGCGGTAGGACGGGGCCGCTGGGACAGCAGCTCGTCCGCTCCCTTCATCGCGCTCATCGCGTCGAACTGCCCATAGCGGACCAGGTCCGGCGAGTACCGGATGCCGGACTCGCTGAGGGCACGCTTGTAACCCTGCAGGCGGAACTTGGCGGTGCTGGTGGACTGCGGTCCTCCGATGTGGCCGATCCGCTGGTGCCCGGTCTCCAGCAGGTGGCGGGTCGCCAGGTACGCGCCGAGCTCGTCGTCCCCCCGGACCGCCGGGTAGCTGCGCGAGGCGCGGTTGAGCAGGACGAACGGGAAGCCCTCCTGCTCCAGCCGGGCCAGCGAGGGGTCGCCGAGGGTGGAGGTGGCCAGCACCAGGCCGTCCACCCGGCGCTCGATCAGCCGGTTGATCAGCTCCTGCTGGCCACCCTTCCGATCGAAGGTGCTGACCGTGATCGTCTGGTAGCCCTCGTCCCGGGCGTGCTCCTCGGCCGCCTCGAACATCTTGGCGAGCACCACGTCGGTGAGCCTGGGGATCACCAGACCGAGCATCATGGTCCGCTGCGTGCGCAGGCTGCGTGCCCACGGGTTCGGTTCGTACCCGAGATCGGCGGCGACTTTGCGGATCCGGGCCAGCGTGTCCTCGGGGATCCGCGCGTCCGAGCGTCCGTTCAGCGCCCGGGAGGCCGTGGACGGGTGGACACCGGCGGCCGCCGCGATGCTCTTGAGCGTCGGCTGACGGCTCTTGCGTTGACTCACCGGCACCTCCCGGTTCGGCGTACGTCCCGCCTTCTGTGGTGGACGGAGCCGTATCCTACTGGGCTGTTGGCTTGGCCATTGACATTGGCTCCACATGATTGTAACCTCTGCACAAACGATTTCGCGCGCATGCGGGCACACCGGCCCGCCGGGGGGCCAGGAGGTGCGGGAATGCCGTACGCGGTCGGTGTCGACGTCGGCGGCACGTTCACCGACGTGTGTGTTGTCGACGTGAGCTCCGGGCGGGAGCTCGTGGCGAAGGCGCCGACGACCCCGGATCTGGCCGGCGGGCTGTTCCAGGGCATCGGTCTGGCCGCGGCGCAGCTCGACCAGTCGACCGAGTCCCTGCTCGCCCAGACGGTCCGGTTCTGCCACGGCACGACCCAGACCACCAACGTGATGTTCACCTGGAGCGGCGGGTCGGTCGTCGGCCTGCTCACCACCCGCGGCTTCGCCGACGAGATCCTCGTGATGCGAGCCAGGGGACGGGTGGCCGGGCTGAGCCTGAGCCAACGTCGGCACCTGCGGGCCACGGACAAGCCGCCGCAGATCGTGCCCCGCGACCGGATCGGCGAGGTCGCCGAGCGCGTCGACCGGCTGGGGCGGGTGGTCGAGGACCTCGACCCGGGGCAGGTCCGGCAGGCGGTCGAGGCGCTGCTCGCGCGCGGCGTGGAGGCGTTCGCGGTCTCGCTACTGTGGAGCCACCGGAACCCGGTCCACGAGCTCGCGGTCCGGGACGTGATCCGCGAGCTGGCTCCCGACGCCCATGTGTCCCTGTCGCATGAGATCGCCCTGATCACCGGGGAGTACGAGCGGGCGTCCACGACGGTGGTCAACGCGTACGTGGGGCCTGCGCTCGAGCGCTACCTACGGGGACTGGAACGGGAGCTGGCCTCCGCCGGCCTGTCCGTCCCGATGCTGGTGTTCCAGGCCGGCGGGGGCGTGAACGATGTCCGGTCCACGCTGCCGGTGAGCACGATCGAGTCCGGCCCGGCCGCCGGCATGGTCGCCGTGCAGAAGCTCTCGACCACCGCCGGCCGCCCGAACATCATCGCGACCGACGTGGGTGGGACGACCTTCAAGGTCGGTCTGGTGATCAACGGGCGGTGGTCGGTGGCGGCCGAGACCATCATCAACCAGTACCCGTTGCTGTCACCGATGATCGATGTCGTGTCGATCGGCGCGGGCGGCGGCAGCATCGCCTGGGCCGACGACGGTCGGCTCCGGATCGGTCCGATGTCCGCCGGGGCCGCACCCGGCCCCGCCTGCTACGGCTGGGGCGGGACCAGGCCGACGGTCACCGACGCCGACCTGCTGCTGGGCTATCTCACCGCGGAACGGTTCCTGGACGGCCGGCTCCAGCTGCGGGCCGACCTCGCGGCCGAGGCGATGCAGACCCACGTGGCGGACCCGCTGTTCGGAGGCGACGTGACCGCCGCGGCCGCCGGGGTCAGACAGGTCGTGGACTCGCAGATGAGCGACCTGGTACGCAAGGTGACGGTGGAGCGGGGATACGACCCGCGGGACTTCGCGCTGGCCGCCTACGGCGGGGCCGGTCCGGTGCACGCCGCCGGATACGCGCGCGGGCTCGGCGTGCGGGAGATCATCGTCCCGCTGAGCGCCACCGCGTACTCTGCCTTCGGCGCGGTCATCTCGGACACGATCCAGTGTGGCCAGCGCTCCCTCAGCATGGGGCTGGGAGCCGATGACGAGGCGCTGGAGCAGGCGTACAAGGAGCTCGAGGCGAGCGCCCGGGCCAGGCTCCACACGCAGCGGCTGGACGGTCCCTCGGTCCAGGTGACGCGCTGGGCGGACATGCGGTACGAGCGCCAGCTGCACGCCGTGCGGGTGCTGCTCTCCGGAACCGACCCGGACGGTCCGCTCTCTTCGCGGCTGGCCGCCGCCTTTCAGACGAGGTACCAGCTTCTCTACGGCGAGGCCGCCCGGCTGCGGCACGCCACCGCGATCGTGCTGCGGATCGGCGTCGACGCGGTGGCACCCAACCGGCTGGGCCTGCGGGAGACGCTCCCGGCGCGGCCGCCGGTGCGCCGGGCTGAGCCGGTGGGGCGCCGGGAGGTGTACTGGCCGGAGGCCGGCGCCTGGCAACCGACCGCGATCTTCCACGGCCCGTCGTTGCAGCCCGGTGACTACCTCGCGGGTCCGTCCGTTATCGAGCAGGCGGGGACCAGCATCGTCGTCCCCGGCGACGCCCACGCCCGGGTCGACGCCGCGCCCAACCTGATCATCAGCCCCAGCCCGTCGGGAGACCCGGCATGACCCACCAGACCAACCAGATCGATCCGGTCCGCTTCGAAGTGGTCTGGCACCGTCTGCTCGACATCACCGAGGAGATGGGGATCAAGTACATGCGGACGTCCGGGTCGCCGATCCTGGTCGGCGCCTACGATGCGAGCACCGGCATCACCCTGCCCGACGGGCAGCTCGTGGCGATGGGGCCGTACATCACCACCCAGGCCCACGTGCTCGGCCTGATCGTGTCGGCGGTGTCGAGCAGCCGTTCCACCCACCCGCGGATCGGCGTCGGCGACATGTTCATCTGCAACGACCCGTACCTGGGCGCCACCCACCAGCCCGACGTGGCGACGGTCGCCCCGGTGCACCACCAGGGTGAGCTGCGCGCGTGGGTGGGCGCGTCCGGCCACTGGCTGGACATCGGCGGCTCGGAACCCGGCGGCTTCCACATGAACGCGCGGTCGGTCTTCGACGAAGGACTGCGGCTGCCGCCGACCAGACTCGTCGAGGGTGGACAGATCCGGGAGGACATCGTCGACCTGATCATGGCGCAGATCCGGGAGCCACTGGCGGAGCTCGACCTGCGCGGGCAGCTGGTCGCCAACCAGGTGGGCCGGGACCGCCTGCTGGCCATCGCCGACGAGTTCGGCCCGGACCTGCTCACCGGGGTCATGCAGCAGGGGATCGACCAGGTCGAACGGCGGCTACGGGAGCGACTCCACACGCTGCCCGACGGTGTGTGGCGAGAGGTCCAGTACCTGGACCACGACGGGCACGAGCGGAACATCCGCAAGATCGTGTGTACGGTCGTCAAGCAGGGCGGTCGGCTCACGCTCGACTTCGCCGGATCCGACCCACAGGTCGACGGGTTCGCCAACTGCGCGTACGGGGGGCTCCGCGCCGCCGCGCTGTCCGCCGTCTGCATCGTCCTGGGGTACGACCTGACCTGGAACGACGGCATGGCACGGTGCGTGGAGATCCGGGCACCGCGGGGGAGCGTGGTGACCGCGGAGCACCCCACCCCGGTCTCGATGTCGACCATCTCCGCGATCATCGTTACCCTGAACCTGGTCGTGGTGGCCCTGTCGCGGATGCTGCTGACCAGCCCGCGCCACCACCGGGAGGCGATGGCCAGCTGGTGCGGGACGTCGCTGGGGGTCTCGATGGTCGGGCTCAACTCGAACGGGACCTTCACGGTCGCCCCCGAGGCCAGCCACTTCGCCGCCGGGTGCGGCGCCCGTTCCTACGCCGACGGGGTAGACACTGGTGGAATCATCATCAACACGACCGCGAACATCCCCTCGGTCGAGGCCACAGAGGACGCCTATCCGGTGATGTACATGTTCCGCCGGCAGCTGACCGACTCCGGGGGGCCCGGCCGGTTCCGGGGCGGCGTCTCGGCCGAGGTCGCGATCGTCCCGTACGACTCGTCCGGTCCACTGGCGACGTCCTTCGCCGGCGTCGGTTCGGTGACGCCGAACGCGATCGGGGTCGCGGGCGGTCTGCCGGGCGCGACCGTGCGGTACCTGCGCTACCTCGGCACCCGGCACCTGCTGGGCAATCGGGCGCAGGCCACGCTGCCCGGGTCGCAAGCCGGCATCCGCGGCCAGCTGACCGTGGGCGAGCTGAACAGCTCCAAGGTCCGGTTCGACACGGACACGATCGAGTACCACAACTGGCAGGGTGGGGGCGGCTTCGGGGACCCGCTGGATCGCGACCCGCAGCAGGTGCTGGCCGACCTACGCGCCGACCTGGTGTCCCGCCCGCAGGCGGAGCACGTCTACGGCGTGGTTCTCACCACCGACGGGGACGTGCTTACGGTCGATCCAGAACAGACCGGGCGGCACCGCGACGAGCTGCGCCGGCAACGGTTGCGGCGAGCCCGCCCGTACCGGGAGGCGCATCCACTGACGGTGCCCGCCCCAGCCCAGCGCGCCGGCCGCACGGGGCGGTGGAGATACTGGGACATCGTGGAGATCGACCTCGCCCTCGATCGGGTTAGCTGTCTCCAGTGTGGACACGTGCTGGGCCGGTCCAGCGTGGACTTCCGGGCAGGATGCCTGGCGGAGGAGGTGGCGACCTGGACGGCCGGACCGGTACGCGGGGAGCAGTACGTCCGGGAGCAGGAGCGACCGGTGGTGCTCCGGCTGTTCTACTGCCCCTGCTGCGGGCGGCAGCTCGAGGCGGACCTGGTCATTCCCGGGCAGCCCGGCCCGACGTTCGCGGTGACCGGTGCCGCTACCGACGGGGAAGGCACTGGCCGGCATGGCTGAGCTGATGCCGGAGGAGCTGGACGGGTGGCGCCAGCTGCCCACCGCCACGATCGCGGACTGCCTGGGACGGCACAACGTCGTGGCCGCCCGACTCCGCCCGGTCAGCGGAGACGGCGTACTCGGCGTGGCCCTCGGGGTGCGGGTCATGCCGGGCGACAGCGGGTCACTGCATCAGGCCCTGAACCACGTCCCGCCGGGTCGGGTCCTGGTCGTCGACGCCGGAGGGTACGCCGACCGGGCGGTGTGGGGAGAGGTGCTCACGGTGGCCGCCCAGGCGCGGCAGGTACGCGGTCTGGTGCTGGACGGCGCCGTACGGGACATCGCCGCCATCCGGCGCCGCGCCTTTCCGGTGTACGCGGTGGCGCTGTCCCCGGCCGGCCCGCACAAGTCGGGCGGTGGCGAGTGGGGCGGCACAGTTGCCTGCGGCGGCGCGGTCGTGCCGACCGGCGACCTGGTGGTCGGCGACGGGGACGGCGTGGTCGTGGTGCCGTGGTCGCGACGCTTGGCGGTGCTGGCCGAGGCGCGGGACCGGATGGCCACCGAGCGGCGGTGGTTGGCGGAGATCGCAGCCGGCCGTGCCAGCTCCGACGTGGTCGGTCTGTAACCGAGGAAAGGTGGGAGGACGTCACATGCGGGTTGGTCGGATAGCCGTCGACGGCAGGGTGGAGTTCGCGGCCGCGGTCTCGCCCGACACCTGGGTACCGCTGTCGTCGATCGGCCTCAGCTACTCTGATCTGCCGAGCCTGATCGCGGACATCGGCTCGGTGGCCGAGCGGGTCTCGCGGACCAGCGCGGGGGCCGTCCCGGAGGGTGAGGTCGAGCTGAGGTGTCCGGTCGTCAGGCCGTCGAAGATCCTCGCGATCGGACTGAACTACGCCGACCACGCGCGGGAGACCGGAGCCACACCGCCGGAACGCCCGGTGGTCTTCGCCAAGTACCCCAACGCGTTGAACGACCCGTTCGGGGAGGTGGCGATCGGTGAGCCGGTCACCACGCAGGCCGACTACGAGGCGGAGCTGGCCGTGGTGATCGGCCGCCGTGCCAAGCGGGTGCCCGAGCGCGACGCCTACCGGCACGTCTTCGGCTACGCGGTCGCCAACGACGTCTCCGCCCGGGACTGGCAACGCGCCGACGCGCAGTTCTCCCGGTCGAAGAGCGCGGACACGTTCTGCCCGATCGGACCGTGGGTGACCACGGCCGACGAGGTGCCCGACCCGACCGTGCTGAGGATCGCGTCCTGGGTCAACGGTGAGCCGCGGCAGGACTCCTCCACCGCCCAGATGATCTTCGCGATACCGAGCCTGATCTCCTTCCTGTCCGCCACGATCACCCTCGAGCCCGGCGACGTGATCCTGACCGGCACGCCCCCGGGCGTCGGCCTGGGCGCCGAGCCGCCGAGGTTCCTGAACCCCGGCGACATCGTCGAGTGCGAAGTGGAGGGTCTCGGGCGGATCCGGAACCGATTCGTCCGGGTGGGGTAGACCCGGCCGCGCCGAACCATCGGCCAGGGGCCGTACGCGGGGTCCTCACCTGTGTTCGGCAAACGGTGTGGTGCCAGAATAGAGCTATGGCGTATGACGAGGATCTCGCGGACAGGGTGCGGAAGCTGGTCGGGCGTGAGCCCGGGCTTGCGGAGAAGCGCATGTTCGGCGGCCTGGCCATGATGGTAAACGGCAACATGGCGGTGGTCATCCGTGCCGCCGGCGACCTCATGGTCCGCGTCGACCCAGCGGAGTCCGAGCAGCTGCGGACCGCGCCTGGCGTGCAGGCGACCGTGATGCGAGGGCGGCCCATGCGTGGGTGGATCACGGTCGATCCGTCGGCGTTCGCGAAGGACGTCGACCTGGGTCGCTGGGTCAGTCGGGGCGTCAGGTACACCCGGAGCTTGCCTTCGAAGTAGAGCGGCGACCCGCGCGTTGTGACCGGCATGCGCCGCGGCGCGGCTGGCGATGCAGTTCCGCGACTACACCGACCCCAACCACCCTTACATGTGCCACTGTCACCGGCTACGTCACGAGGACCGCGGCATGATGGGCCAGTTCCTCGTGGTCGAACCCGGCTAAACTCCTGCCAACTTCTCTGGCCTCGACGATCCAGGGGGAGCCATGCAAGCTCGGGCAGGTCGGGCTCTTGTCGCACTGTCGTTCGCCAGGGATCATGTACCAGACGACGAAGGTTGCCGTGGCGGATCGCGGAAGGCGGGTAACTCCCATGACCATGGAGATGGTCGAGCTCTCCACCGGAACTATCGAATACGTGGACACCGGTGGCGACGGCCCGGTGCTCGTTCTGCTGCACGGGCTCTTGATGGACCCGTCCCTATGGGCAGGCGTTATCGACGAACTGCGTACCGACCATCGGTGCGTGGCGCCGACGCTCCCGCTCGGGGCCCACTCCCAGCCGATGGGGCCCGGGGCCGACCTCTCGATGCGCGGCATCGCGGGCATGGTCGCGGAATTCCTTGAGCGACTCGATCTGCGCGACGTCACTCTCGTCGGCAACGACACCGGCGGCGCACTGGTCCAGCTGCTCATGTGCGATCAGGAGCCGCGCGTCGGGAAAGCGGTCCTGGTCTCCTGTGACGCGTTCGACAACTTCCCGCCCGGCATGAGCGGGAAGACACTGGTCCTGACCGGGAAGCTTTCGCCTGCGGTGTTCGGCGTCTTCATGCAGCAGATGCGCCTCAAGCCGGTACGCCGGCTGCCGTTCACCCTCGGCTGGTTAACCAAACGTGGCGATACCGCCACCGCCCGCTGGATGAAGCCGATCCTGACTCAGTCCGAGATCCGCAAGGACACGGTGCGGGTCCTGCGTTCCATCTCGGCAAACCGCACATTGATGCAAGAGGCCGCCGAAGGCCTCCCCGCCTTCGACCGTCCGACACTCATCGTCTGGGCCAAAGAGGACCGGGTGATGCCTCCAGAACACGGACGCCGCCTCGCTGCGCTCCTCCGCCAAAGTCGGCTCGTGGAAGTCTCGGACAGCTACACGCTGATCCCCCTGGATCAGCCCGCCAAGCTCGCCGAGTCCCTCCGAGAGTTCACACTGGTCACGCCTCGCTGAAGCGGTCCTGCCCGGCCGGGCGCAGGTTGACCTGTGCTGCTGTACCAGCCCGATTGCAAGGTTAGTTGATCTTCCCTGAGTCGCTGATATGGGACAGATCCAGTCCTGGGTGGAGTTCTCCGGCGGGGCACGCAGCGGCGGCCCGTCCCGGCAAGAGACGGCAGGACGGGCCGTACGTGCTCCAGGCTGGGGTGGTCAGTGCACCGGTGGGTCGATGATCATATGGTGAAGCCGCCGTCGACGTTGACTGTCGCGCCGGTGATGTACTGCCCGTCGGTGCTGGCGAGGAACGCCACAGCCGCGGCCACATCGGCTGGCGCTGCGTAGTGGCCGAGCGCGGTGAACCCGTTGATCGTGTCGGCGTTGGGGCCGTCGGCCGGGTTCAGTTCGGTGTCGGTGGGACCCGGGTTTACCAGGTTCACGGTGATAGCTCTGGGGCCCAGTTCGCGTCCGAGCGCCTTGGTCAGGCCGGTCAGCGCGGTCTTGCTCATCGCGTACAGCGCAAAGCCGGGGAACACTGCCCGCTCGGCGACGTTGCTGCCGATGCTGATGATCCGCCCACCGGCCGACATGTGGTGGACCGCGGCCTGCGAGGCGATGAACGGCGCCCGGACGTTGACCGCGATGGTCTGTTCGAACTCCTCCAATTGCAGCTGCTCCAGCGGTCCGAGCAGGAACGCGCCGGCGTTGTTGACCAGGATGTCCAGCCTGCCCAGCTCACTGGCGACCCGGTCGACTGCGGCGGTCACCGCTGCTGGGTCGGCGCTTTCCGCCGGTATGGCGATCGCCCGTCGTCCCGCCCTCTTGATCTGCTCGACGACGTCGTCGGCGCGTTGCTGATTCTGCTGGAAGGTCAGCGCCACGTCCGCGCCGTCCTGGGCCAGGCGCAGCGCCACGGCGGCGCCGATGCCACGACCACCACCGGTGACCAGAGCCACCTTGCCGTCAAGTGCGTTGCTCACTGGTGCACCATCCTTGTGTCGGTGAGCCATCCCGGGTTTGGTGCACACCCCGGTTCCTGAGTCCGGCCATTGTGGCCGCTGCGATGTTGAGCCTATCAGAGGGTGGCCGGTGGTCGCCATCCTGCGGTCAGGG
>WHTJ01000015.1 GCA_009377795.1 Propionibacteriales bacterium
GGCCGCGCGGGCGGCCCGCAGCATCGCGATCCCGGCGTCCAGGGTGGCGATCCGAGTCTCATCCGGTTGCAGACCGAGGTTCTCGACACCGCGTGCGAGCCCACCGAGCCACTCCCGGTCCGACTTCACCACACTGGTTGTCGAAAACCGCCGCGCCAGGAAAACCGCCGCGCCCACCCGAAGCCAGCACACCCTTGCCGTAACTGCCGAGAACCCCGACGAGGCAGTCACCTCAGCGCGAAAGGAAACGGACACAGGCGCAATCTCGGCGCGAGAGAAGAGCGTCATCCGCGACGGCCGAACAGCCGCCGCATCAGGCCCGGGCGAGCCGCAGTTCGAACACGCAACCCGGACCCTCGTTGCGTACGCTCACCGAGCCGCCATGAGCGTTCGCGATACCCCGGACGATCGCGAGCCCGAGCCCTGCGCCGGACCATATACCGGGGGTGCGCGCCGGGCTGTCCCGCCAGCCGAGGTCGAAGACCCTGGAAAGGTGCACCGCGGGGATGCCGCCACAGGCGTCCGCGACCGACACGACGGCAACCCCGTCGCGGGAGACGCCGCTGATCCGAATGGTCTGGTCCGGCTGGGTGTTTTGTACGGCGTTCGCCAGCAGGTTGCCGATCGCCCGCTGCAACTGGGCCGCGTCACCGTTGACCACGAGACCCGACTCGGACGCGCCGTCGACCACGATGTCGTGAGCACGTGCCAGCGGCTCGGCGGCCGACAGCGCATGACTGATGACGTCGGCGAGATCCACGGGACCGAGATCGAGGGTGAGCGAACCGGCATGGATTCGGCTCAAGGTGAAGAGGTCGTCCACCAGCACCGCCATCCGGTCGACCTCCATGCGAATCTGCCGATGATAGCGGTCCGGATCCTCGACGATGTCGTCCTCGAGCGCCTCGGCCATCGCGCGGATCCCGGCCAGCGGGCTGCGAAGGTCGTGCGACACCCATGCGACGAGGTCGCGGCGGGCCTGTTCCATCTGCTGTTCTCGTTCGCGCGCCTCGATGAGTCGGTGGGACGCCACGGCCAGCTCGTCGGACAGCGCACGCAACTCGCGGGTCGGCGCCGCGCCGGAAGGTACGGCGTACTCACCACCCTCCCCCAGCCTGCGCGCGGCCGAGCCCACCAGCCGTGATCCACGCACGAACGGTACGGCGAGCAGGAGCGCGAACCCGAGGCTGACGACGCCGGCCACCACGCAGACGATCAGCACGACCCCGAAGTCGTGATCGGACAGGAACATCGCTCGCGCAGTGCCGAGCAGGCCGGCGACGAACCCGACCACGGCCACCACGGCGACCGCGCTGAACGCGAGCCGGACGGACGTACGCCGTAGGACCGGAGCCAGCAACAGCCCCACCACACCCACCGCGCCCGAGCAGGCGGCGGCGATCAGCGCAACGACCACGTTGTCCGGCACGACCTCACTCCACCCGATCGCCGGCGCCGAACGGCTCCCAGCGGTATCCGACACCCCACACGGTCTGGAGCCGCTCCGGCGCACTCGCATCGTGCTCGATCTTCTCGCGTAACCGGCGTACGTGCACCGTCACCGTGGACTCGTCCCCGAACGTCCATCCCCACACCTGCTCGAGAAGCTCGGCACGCGAGAAGGCCACCCGCGGATGGGTGACCAGATGGCGAAGCAGGTCGAACTCACGCCCAGTCAACGCGAGCACGGCTCCGTCGAGCGTGACCTCGTGCGCGACCGGGTCGAGCCGTAACGGCCCGTCGGTCACGACCGGGGCGCCCTGCCGGTCCGGCGGGCGATGCGTTGCCCGGCGCAGCACGGACTGCACCCGGAGCACCAGCTCCCGCGGACTGAACGGCTTGGTGACGTAGTCGTCGGCGCCGAGCTCCAGGCCGACGAGCCGGTCATGCTCCTCGCCCAGTGCGGTCAACATGATCACCGGCAGATCGGGGTCGGCGGAGCGCACCCGGCGGCAGACCTCCAGGCCGTTGATCCCGGGAAGCATCACGTCGAGGACCACGAGGGCGTACGACGACGTACCCAGTGCGGCGAGCGCCCGCGGCCCGTCACCCACGCGGTCGACGGCGTACCCCGCGTGCCGCAGATAGGTGTCCACGACCTCGGCCACCGTCGTGTCGTCCTCCACCACGAGGACCCGCTGCTCCATGGCCACGATGCTAGGGCCGGCCGCCATCATCCACCGCCTCGCCGCAACCGGGCGAACCAGCGGCCGGCGACGACGTCCAGCCGGGTCAGGACGAAGCCGGCCTTCACCGCCAGCTCGCCGAGCCCGGCCGCTCCGACCACCGCCCAGTCGAACGGACCGGTGAGGCGGCCGTCCACGTCCAGCCGGAGCCGGTACGTCCGGGTGCGGACCTCCGGCGGAGCCACCTCGGCGAGCACCTGGCCACCGGGCCGCAGTATCCGCCGGGCGCGGTCCAGCAGGCGGGCCGGGTCGCCGCCGATGCCGATGTTGCCGTCCGCGAGCAGGAACGTCCTCCAGTGACCCTCCCAGGGAACCGGATCGAAGACATCGCGTACGACGGCCAGGCCACCACGGGCCCGCGTCGAGGCCACCGCGCGAGGTGACACGTCGATGCCGAGCGCGGGTGTCCCGCGCCGGAGGAGTGCGGTCGTCATCCGGCCGGGACCACACCCGACGTCCAGTGCCGGCCCGTGACAGTGCGCAAGCATCGCCCGATCCGCGGCGTCGACCTCGGCCCGCCATCGAGACAGCGGAAGCTCGAAGGGCGGGCCGGCCATACCGAGCACCGTGCAGCGGTTTCCCGCGAGCGCGAGGTCGAACGCGGTCCTCGAGGCCGCCCGCGCACTCACCGCACGCCTGCACTGGTTGTCCCGACCGCGGATGCGCGATCGCGGGGAGAGATCACGCGCTCGATCGTACGAAGGCACCGAACCGCCAACAGCCCTTTTCTGCTTACAAAATGCTGACGTTCGCCCGCACCGCCAAGCTGGTGAGCACCGTGAGCGGGTAGTGCTCCGGGGGCTCGACTTATCCACGCGGACTGGCACGATGGACTGAATGAGATACGTGATCGCGGGCTCGTCGGGATTCTTGGGTACGGCGCTGCGTGACCGCCTCGCCGGTACGGGTCACGAAGTCCTCCGACTCGTCAGAAGGCAACCGTCCACGCCCGACGAGAGCCGGTGGGATCCGTACTCCGGTGACGTCGACCGGGCCGTGATCGAGTCGGCGGACGCGGTCGTCAACCTCGTCGGGGCGCCGCTCGCCCGGCTGTGGACCGCGTCGCACCGCGAGGCCATACGTACCAGCCGGGTGGCCTCGACCAGGACCCTGGCGCAGGCCATCGCGGACTCGGACCCTCCTCCGCTGTTCCTGGCACAGAGCGCGATCGGCATCTACGGCAACGACCGCGGCGACACCGTCCTGGACGAGACCAGCCCGAGCGAGAGTGGTGCGTTCCTCCAGAGCGTGGTGGTGGACTGGGAGGCGGCGACCAACCCTGCGAAGGACGCGGGGGCCCGTGTCCTCCACATGCGCACCGGCGTGGTGATCCATCGGTCCGGCGGGGCGCTCGGGACGATGCTGCCCGTCTTCCGCCTCGGTCTCGGCGGGAAGTTCGGCAGCGGGGCGCAGTACTTCTCGGTGATCTCACTGGTCGACTGGGTCGAGGCGGTGATTTTCCTTGCGGAATTGGACAACGCGTCCGGGATCTACAACCTCACCGCGCCAGACCCGCCGACGAACGCCGAGTGGACGACGGCCCTCGGCCGGGCGCTGCACCGTCCGACCAGGCTGACCGTGCCGGCGTTCGCATTGAAGCCGGTCGGTGAGCTGTCCGGCGAGGTGCTCGGCAGCCTGCGTGTGGTGCCGTCGGCCCTGCTGACCGCGGGGTTCGAGTTCCGCCATCCGACGGTGGACGAGGTGGCCGAGGCCGCCCTGCGGTAGTGCGTCACACCCGTCGTACGTCGCTGATCCGCCATCCACCCTCGATCGCCACCAGGGTGATGCGGTGCGTCGTCGGCCGGTCGGCGGCCAGCGGATGACGCCCGCCCGCGCCGTCCACCAGCTCACCGCCGACGATCCGGTCGGTGACCCGGAGAAGCACGCTGCCGGAGTCTCGGCGCACGACCCGGACGTCGGCCAGCTGCATGGTCAGGCCGGCGACGCGGGCTCCCTGCCGCCGGTATCGCGCGAGCAGCCGCGCGTCCGTCGCCAACGCCCGCGACCCCGGGGTGTACACGGCGGCCAAGGCGGCGGGGTCGGAGGCCGCGAACGCCTCCGCCCGCGCGCGGTCCAGCCGAGCCAACACCTCCCGCCATCGGACAGGTTCGCGGCCCGGCCCGGCGGTGCCCGGGTGACCGGTCGCCACCGCACTGCCCGGTACACCCGCGACGCGATGAGCCTCCACGCTCTCCCAGAGCATCGAGAACAGCAGCGCGAACGCGCCCGCGATCACCAGCCCGGCACTCGCCAGCGCGAACCTGCGCTGGCGAGTGCCGTGTCGGCGGCGTTCGGCATGTCGAGACATGCCTCCAGCCTGGACGAAATCGCCGATCGGCGTCGGCCGTCATCCACAAGGCCACGTCGACCAGATGTGCAATCTCGGCGCGAGAAGGGGTGCGTGAGGGGGCGCGAGGGGCGTGCTCAGGGTTTGACGCCGAGGATGAACGCGAACCGGTCGGCGAACTCCAGGTGCTCCTGCGGATGCCGCCGGCGCATCTCGTCCAGGCCGTCGGCCAGCTCCTCGTCGGTGAACGTGGAGAGCACCGACATCCAGCGACGCCCGACCAGCTCGATGTAGTGATCCCGGGACACGCGTACCGGGAACTCCTCCAGTGCCTGCTCGACCTCCAGCCCGGCCGCCCGCATGGCCCCGGCGATGCCGTCGGGCTCGGGCTGCCGCTCGCCGAACCGCTGGAGAGCGGCCTCGAACAGCGGATAGTCCAGCTGCGGCGGCAACGTGACGACGAGGAAGCGTCCGCCATGTGCCATCTGGGCGGCCAGCCCCTTCACCATCGTGTCGATGTCGCTGACGTGGTGGATGACCTCCTTCATCAAAATCACGTCGAGTTCGTCGTCCGGCAACCGGACCTCGCGCGCCGCCACCTGCTCGGCCGTGGCCTGGACCGGCGTCAGCCGGGCATCGTCCGGAAGCTGGTCGAGCATGGGTCGTGAGGGATCGATGCACGCGATGGGGTTCTCGGCGGTGATGGCGTCGTCGAAGGCCCGCAGAAACAGGCCCGTCCCGGCACCGACGTCGGCTACGCGTTCTCCCGCCTGGATCCGCACGCGGTCCGCGATCAGCTCGCTCATACGGCTGACGTACTCGGCCGTGTGTGCCCAGTTTGCGTCGTAGCTGTCGGCCAGCCGTGCGTAGTGGTCTTCTGTCTCGAAGGTTTCGAAGGCCACGTCGTCCACCTCTCCTGGAAGCTCGTCCGGAATGAATGTCAGCGTAGGTCCGTCTTGTCACGAGGCGTACGGCAGTCAGCTCCCTTCGTGTCGCGGGGGCCTCGAGCGAGTCGCGCCCGGCAACTAGGCTCGTAACCAAGGGTAGATAGGCTGATCACGTGACATCTCCTGTCTTCTCGCCGCTTGGTTTCGGAGCCGGCGCGGTCGACTACTCAGCCGCGTGGGACCTGCAGCGCCAGCTGCATGCCGAGGTCGCCGCCGGGACGGCGCCGGACACTGTGCTGCTGCTGGAACACCCACCCGTCTACACCGCCGGTAAACGCACCCAGCCGCACGAGCGTCCGGTCGACGGTGCGCCGGTCGTCGACGTCGACCGCGGCGGCAAGATCACCTGGCACGGCCCCGGACAGCTCGTCGGCTATCCGATCTGCCGGTTGCCGGACCACGTGTACGTCGTCGACTACGTACGCCGTCTGGAGGAGGCCGTGATCGGCATCTGTGCCGACGTCGGCGTCAAGACCGGGCGGGTGCACGGACGCAGCGGCGTGTGGCTTCCGGCCGACGACCGGGGACCGGAGCGCAAGGTCGGCGCGATCGGCATCCGGGTGTCACGCGGCGTGACGATGCACGGGTTCTCGCTCAACGCGAACTGCGACCTGGGTTGGTACAAGACGATCGTGCCGTGCGGGATCGAGGACGCCGGCGTCACCAGCCTGAGCGCCGAGGCCGGGCGTGAGGTGACGGTCAAGGAGGTGCTTTCGCTGGCGCGGAAGCACCTCACCCGGTTGCTGGACTGGTCGCCGTACGACCGCTCCCCCGACCTCCCCACGCCCATCCAGCCCGTACCGCTGTCATAGCCGCACCCGCCGGCCGTGCAGGAAGGCGAAGCCGTCGGCGCAGGCGGCGGCCACCTCGGCCGGATGCCCCTCGAGCACCGGGTTCCGCGGACGCCAGGGCTCGAACCCGGTCGAGCGCCATACGGCGTCGTACCAGTGCGGCGCCCACACCCCGTCGCTATCGCGCGGGCCGGGCGGCCACGACAGCATCCGGTCGGTGAACTCCACGTCGACCCACGCGCACAGCCACCGCAGGTAGGACTCCGGGTCGCGGAGGAAGTCGCCGGCGTCGACGACCGGCGGCTCGTCGCCGGACGACACCAGCTTGTCGTACAACCGGAGCTGCTGCGGGATGCCGATGTCCGCCGGTTCGACCGAGCTGCGGGACCGGAGGTACGACGCCACCACCTCCCGCGGGTCCCGGATGAGGAGCACGTTTGTCAGCCCCGCGATCCACGAGCGGTCCGTCTCCGGGAGCAGGTGGTGGGTCATGTGCTTCTGGTAGAACACCTCGGCGCCCCCGGGCGCGGGACCGAGCAGCGATGCGACGACCGCGTCGAGCTCGGCGGGCTGGCTCGCGATGACCTCGTCCCGCACCGGGTGGTCGATGCCGGTCCACTGCAGGTAGTACGCGTACAGCGGCTCGTCCACCACCGCGCAGTCCGGCCGGTTCTCCCACGACCGCATCAGCGCCGTGGAGACGTTCCGCGGCCCGGACCACATCGCCAGTCGTACGACGGTCATGGCTCGAGCTCGGCCCGGGCGGCGATGTCCCGCCGGACCAGGTCGGCGTACATCGCCTGCATCCGCTCGACTATCAGACCGCGCGAGCCTTCGCCGACAACCCGCCCGTCGACCTCCCGGACCGGGACCACGCCGGCGAACGTTCCGGTCACGAAGGCCTCGTCGGCGCCGTAGACGTCGGTGAGGCTGAAGCTCTTCTCGTACGCCGGGATGCCCGCGTCCCGGCAGACCCGGAGGACGTTCGACCGGGTGATGCCGCCGAGGCAGTACATCCCGGACGACGTCCAGACCTCGCCGCCCCGCACGATGAAGAAGTGCGTCGAGTTGCAGGTCGCGACGAACCCGTGCGGATCGAGCATCAGGGCCTCGTCCGCGCCCGCGGTATAGGCCTGGATGCATGCCGTGATGTCGTTGAGCTTGCTGTGCGAGTTGAGCTTCGGATCGAGCACGTCGGGGGGCCCGCGGCGTACGTGCGTCGTGAACACCCGGATGCCGCGCGCGATCGTCGACGGCTCCGGCGACTTGTGCTCGGCGATCAGCACGATCGTCGGCGGCCCGGCGGACATCCGGGGATCCTGGTACGGCGTGGACTTCGGGCCGCGGGTCACCATCAGGCGGACGTGCACGCCGTCGGTCATGTCGTTGGCGCGCAGCGTGCGGTAGAGGTCGCGCGTGAGCTGGTCGCGGGTCAGCCCGACGTCCAGCGCGATCGCCTTGGCTCCTTCGTACAGCCGGTCGAGATGTGCGTCGAGAAACGCCGGATGCCCGGTGGTGACGCGCAAGCCCTCCCACACTCCGTCGCCGAGGACGAACCCGGCCTCGAAGACCGATACGACGGCCCGGTCGCGCGGGACGAGCTCCCCGTTGACGTTGATCAGGATCTCGCGGTTGCGCGGATCTTCGGCGTGGTCGTGGGTGCCGTGGACGACCGGATCGGTGCTCACTCCGGCGAGGGTAGCCGACGGTGGCCGGGTCCGGTCTGTACGACGTCGCCGGTCCAGGCGAGGATGAGGACGTGGAATATGTGGTCGTCACCGCACTCAGCCACGACGGGCTGCTCCGTGACCACAACGAGGACAGCCTGGTCGTCGGGCCCTGGACGACGTGCGCGACCTCCACGCTCACTCCGCAGACCATGGTGTTCCCGGTCGCGGCTCCGCTGTTGGTCGCGGTGGCCGACGGGCTCGGCGGCCATCCCGCCGGCGACGTCGCCAGCACGCTCGCCGTACAGGAGCTCGCCCGCGTCGGACCCACGCTGGAGGACGAGCCATCGGTACGGGCGGCGCTCGACACCTGCAACCGGGCGCTGTACGGCGCGGTCGCCCGGGACGCGAGCCGCGCCTCCATGGGTACGACGGTCGCGGGCGTGTTGCTGGCCGACGATTCCGCCGTGGTCTTCAACATCGGGGACAGCCGGGTCTACGCGTTCGGCGAGTCCGGCCTGTCCCAGGTCAGCGTCGACGACAACCCACCACTCGCCCCCGGCCAGACCCACACCTCGGTCCTCACCCGGATGCTGGGCGGACACGGCGGGTACAGCGCCATCGAGCCGCACCTGACGACTCGGTCGAAGGCCGACGGTGTCCGCTATCTCGTCTGCAGCGACGGGCTCACCGACGCCGTCGACGACGAGGCGATCGAGCGGATACTCCGCGAGCACCGCGGGGGCGCGGCGGCGTACGAGCTGTGGAAGGCGGCGATGGCCGCCGGCGGTCCGGACAACATCACCCTGGCGATGGCCGAGATAGAGGACAGCGAGGCCATAGAGAACAGCGAGGCCGGGGACTGAACCCGGCTCGCCCCACTCGCGCCGAGATTGCACCACTGGTCGGCCAAATGTGCGATCTCGGTGCGAATCGGGGCGGACGACCGGCACGGTCTTCCCTTCGGGCGGGATCGGGTGCAGTCTGATTCATACCTGCTGGACGGTCGCAATCCTCTGCCGAGGAGGTGGACCCATGACTGCCACCAGCACCCGCTTCGAAGGTCAGCTCGCGCCCTGTGGGCGCAAGGTGGACGGAGAGCGCTCCCAAAGCGAGGATCTCCAGGGGCTGATCACGCAGGAGTTCGCCTACGACTGCGGCTGCCGCAGTGGCCGTGAGGAGTACCACGACGGCAGCGTCCACCATCTGATCGTGCACCACAACGGCAAGATCCTGGTGGACGAGGAGTTCCGGGGCGAATGACCGCGCCATGACAGCATCCCATGACGTCCTCCTAATCGGTGGCGGTGGCGCAGGTCTGCGGGCCGCCATCGCTGTTGCCGAGACCAATCCGGAACTCAGCGTCGCCGTGGTCTCCAAGGTCTATCCCATGCGCAGTCACACCGTCTCCGCCGAGGGCGGGGCGGCCGGTGTGATCGCCGACGACGACACCCTCGACGAGCACGCGTACGACACCATCTCCGGCTCGGACTGGTTGTGCGACCAGGACGCCGTCGAGGCGTTCGTCCAGGAGGCGCCGGAGGAGCTGCTTCGGCTGGAGCATTGGGGATGCCCGTGGAGCCGGGAGCCCGACGGCCGGGTCGCCGTGCGCCCGTTCGGCGGCATGAAGAACATGCGCACGTGGTTCGCCGCGGACAAGACCGGCTTCCACATGCTGCACACGCTGTTCCAGACGTCACTCAAGTACGACGGCGTCAGGCGGTACGACGAGTGGTTCGTGACGAAGCTGCTCGTGGACGACGGGCGGGTTCACGGCGTGGTCGCGGTCGAGCTGATGTCGGGGCGGATCGAGGCGATCACCGCGAAAACCGTCATCCTGTGCACCGGCGGGTGCGGGAGGGTCTTCCCCTTCACCACCAACGCCAACATCAAGACCGGCGACGGCATGTCCCTGGCCTACCGCGCGGGCGCTCCGCTCAAGGACATGGAGTTCGTCCAGTACCACCCGACCGGCCTGCCGTTCACCGGCATCCTCATCACCGAGGCCGCCCGGGCCGAGGGCGGGTGGCTGCTCAACAAGGACGGCTACCGGTACCTACAGGACTACGACCTCGGCAAGCCCGACCCGCATCCGGTACTCCGCAGCATGGAGCTGGGGCCGCGCGACCGGTTGTCGCAGGCGTTCGAGCACGAGGTGGAGAAGGGGCGCACGACCGACACGCCGTACGGTCCGATCGTGCACCTCGACCTGCGCCACCTCGGCGCGAAGGTGATCGACACCAAGCTGCCGTTCGTCCGCGAGCTGTGCCTGCAGTACCAGAACATCGACCCGGTCCAGGAGCTGGTGCCGGTACGTCCCGTCGTGCACTACATGATGGGCGGGGTCCACACCGACATCGACGGGGCCACGCCGCTCGGGGGTCTGTACGCCGCCGGCGAGGTCGCCTGCGTGAGCATCAACGGCGCCAACCGGCTCGGCTCGAACTCCCTTCCGGAGTGCCTGGTGTTCGGTGCGCGGGCCGGCCGGGCGGCTGCGCAGTATGCCGCGGAGGCGGGCGAGCCGCCGTCCGCCGTACAAGCCCAGGCCGAGGACGAGCGGCGGCGGCTCGAACGGACGCTGGCCGACCGCGCCGGCGGAGGCGAACGGATCTCGACGATCCGGTCGGAGATGCAGCAGGTGATGGAGGACAGCGCCGGGATCTACCGCTCACAGGACTCCCTCGCGAAGGGCGCCGACCAGCTGGCCCAGCTGCAGGAACGGTTCCGCGTCGCGGACCTCGACGACCGGAGCCGGACGTTCAACACAGAGCTGACCGCGATGCTCGAGCTGCAGGCCATGCTCGACGTGGCGGAGACGATGGTCCAGAGCGCGCTCCGCCGTGAGGAGTCGCGCGGGGCCCATCAGCGCACCGACTTCCCCGCTCGCGACGACGCCCGCTTCCTGGCTCATTCGCTCGTCCACCGCAACCCCGACGGCTCGTGCCGCGTGGAGTACCTCCCCGTGACGATGACCCGCTGGCCGCCCGGGGAACGGGTCTACGGAAGGTGAACACATGGCGGATTCGATCACGCTCCAGGTGACTCGCTACCGGCCGGAGGAGGAGTCCGAGCCGACGATCCAGGAGTACGACGTACCGCTGGGCAGGCAGTGGTCGGTCCTCGACGGGCTCAACTACGTCAAGGACCAGATCGACGGCACGCTGTCCTTCAGGTGGTCGTGCCGGATGGGCATCTGCGGCAGCTGCGGCATGACCGTGAACGGCGAGCCCAAGCTGACCTGCGGCGCCTTCCTGACCGACTACGCGCCCGGGCCCGTGCGGGTGGAGCCGCTGGCCAACTTCCCGGTGATCCGCGATCTGGTCGTGGAGATCGGCGACTTCATCCGCAAGCTCCCGAGCGTCCAGCCGTGGATCGTACGGGAGGAGGAGCGACCGGTCTCCGAGGGCGAGTACCTCCAGACTCCGGAGGAGCTGGACGACTACCAGCAGTACAGCATGTGCATCAACTGCATGCTCTGTTACGCCGCCTGCCCGGTCTACGGCCTCGACCCCGAGTTCATGGGCCCGGCCGCGATCGCGCTGGCCCAGCGCTACAACCTCGACTCGCGGGACGAGGGCTCGCGGGAACGGCTCGACGTACTCATCGAGCACGAGGGCATCTGGGGCTGCACCTTCGTCGGCGAGTGCACGGCCGTGTGCCCGAAGGGCGTCGACCCCGCCGGAGCCATTCAGCGCTACAAGCTCACGGCGGCGACGGAGACGCTCAAGTCGTTCCTCCTGCCGCGAGGCGCCCGATGAGCGGGCATCCGGCCTACACCGAGTTCCATCCCCGTTGGTACCGCCGCCAGATGTCGACCTGGTGGTGGCTCGGCAAGCGGGCGTACCTGGTCTTCATCCTCCGCGAACTGTCCAGCGTCTTCGTCGCGTGGTTCGTCGTGTTCGGGCTGCTCATGCTGCGGGCGGTGGGCCAGGGCGACGGTCAGTACCAGCGGTTCCTGGACTGGGCGGCCAGCCCGTGGGTGGTGGTCGTCAACGTCGTCGCGTTGCTGTTCGTGCTGCTGCACGCGATCACGTGGTTCAACCTGGCACCGAAGGCGATGGTGGTCCGGCTGCGCGGCCAGCGCGTGCCGGGTTCCTTGGTGGCGGCGTCGCAGTACGCCGGCTGGGTGGTCCTGTCGGCATTCGTCATCTGGCTGCTGGTGGGTGCGGGATGACCCGGCGGACCGTCGAGCCGATTCTCTGGCTGTTGTTCAGCAGCGGCGGTGTCATGGCCGCGCTTTTCGTTCCGGTGCTGCTGTTTCTCTTCGGCCTGGCGTTTCCACTGGGCTGGATCACGCCGCCGGACCACGACCATCTGCAGGCCGTCGCGAGCCATCCGCTCACGATCATCGTCGTATTCGTCGTGTTCGTACTGTGCCTGTTCCACGCGGCCCACCGCTTTCGCTACACGCTGTACGACGGGCTGCAGATCAAGCACCTGAAGGAGCTGGTCGCGGTGCTGTGCTACGGCGGCGCGATCGTCGGGTCCGCGCTTTCGGCGTACGTGCTGTTGACGGTGGCGTAGTCAGCGTCCGGCCAGGATGTCCGCGGCCACTTCGACGTGCACGGCACCCGCAGCGTGTACGGCGACGTACGTCGTACCCGCCGGGAGCAGCCGCGCGTCCGCGAGCAGGCCGGTGAGCACGACGACGGCGTCCGGCCGCAGCTCCAGGGCCCGCCGTACGCATCGGCGGCTGTCCTCGCCGGTGACCAGATCGCGCACCGTCAGCACGACCGGGCCGGACTGCTTGGACAGCCGGTCCTCGAGCAACCCGGCATCGCCGTCGACCGGCGCCCGCTCCGCATCCGGCAACGAGCCCCGCAGCGCTGCGGCCAGATCGGCGCCCGTACCGCCGACCCCGGTGGACACCGGGGCGCTGATCTCGAGCACCAGTGCCGGGGCGCTCAACGGCAGCCGGGTGCCCGGGTCGTGCACCACCGCGGCCCGGCGTACGACGTCGTAGAGATCGACGTCCACGGGCGCGGGCGCGCCCGCCCTGCGCGCGCGTCTCGTCCAGGTCGCGACCTCACCGACCCGGGCGACCGCCTCCTCCAGCCGGGCGACGGGCAGCCGCCCGGAGGCGACCGCCTGCTCCAGCCCGGCCGCCGCCGCGTACCCCGGCTCCTCTCGCAGCCCGGTGCACAGCAGGTCGGCACCCGCCCGCATCGCCTGCACCGCTCCCTCGCCGACCCCGACCGTCTCCGACACCGCGGCCATCTCCAGCGCGTCGGACACCGCCACGCCGGCGAAGCCCAGGTCGCGCCGGAGCACACCGGTCAGCACGGCGGGCGACAGCGTGGCGATCTGCCGGTCCAACGCCGGTACTACGACGTGCGCCGTCATCACCAGCGGCGCGCGGGCGGCGAACGCCGCCCGGAACGGCGGCAGGTCGACCGCCTCCCAGCGGGATCGGTCGTGGTCGACCACCGGCACGCCGACATGGGAGTCCACCCTGGTGTCGCCGTGCCCCGGGAAGTGCTTCACGCAGGCCGCGACGCCGCCGTCCCTCAGGCCCGAGACGTAGGCCGCCACGTGCCGCGCGACGAGAGCCGGGTCGTCGCCGAACGCGCGCGCCCCGATCACCGGGTTCTCCGGCGCGATGTTCACGTCGGCCACCGGGGCCAGGGCCACGTCGATCCCGAGCGCGCGCAGCCGATCGGCACACACCCGCGCCACCCGGCGCGTGGTCTCCGGCTCGTCCAGGTGTCCGAGCGCCGCCTGCCCGGGCAACGTCGATCCGCCGCGCGCCTCGAGCCGGGTGACCTGCCCGCCCTCCTCGTCGATGGCGACCAGCAGCTCCGGCGACTCCGCCCGCATCGCCCCGGTCAGGGCGGCCAGTTGCTCCGGGCTCTCGTGGTTGCGGGCGAACAGGCAGACCCCGGCCAGGCCGTCGGCCACCCAGCGCCGCAACCAGTCCGGCGCGGTCGTACCGGCGAAACCCACCAGCAGGGTCCCGGACACCAGCCTCCGGATCAGCGGGTCGGTCATCCGGCTACCCCTTGATCTCGCGCTGCACGAGGCCGGACGCCGGCCCGCCGCAGCCGTCCACCATCGCGGCCTCCTCCAGCTCGGTGGGTATGGCGTCGTGGAACCCCTTGAACATCCAGATCGCGAACGTAGCGCGACGTGATGGAGGTGATCACCAGGCCGGCCAGCGTGTCGTACAGCTCGAAGTACCGGCGGCCACGGCACGAGTGGGTCCCGGCGCCGCAGACCCCCCCTCCGCCTGCGGCGCCGGGTCCCGGCTACCCGCTCCGAGGCGTCACCGGTGAGGATCTGCTGCACCATGGGCCGGGATCAGGAGCTCACCCTCGACCGAGATCCAGCAAATAGACCAGTGGTAACTGTGACACGCACCACCGGACCTGTCAACGGATGGCTGCGGATCGTGACCGCCTCGACGGCCCGCGCACGGTTCTTAGACCTTTGGTCCAGGCCTGTGGAAGGATCACGAACGTGTCCACCAGCAAGTTCGCCTTCGTGCGCGACGCCCTGCTCGAGCGCATCGACGCCATGTCCCCCGGCGAGCCGATGCCGGCCGAGCGCAGCCTCGCGGTCGAGCTGAAGGTGTCCCGCATGACGCTGCGACGGGCGCTCGACGACCTGGTCCGGCATGGCGTCGTCGTACGCCGGCACGGGCTGGGCACCTTCGTGGCGCCGGCGAAGGTCAACCCGTCGCTGGCAATCACGTCGTTCACCGACGACATGCTCCGCCGCGGGATGCGACCGAGCGCACACATCCTGGCGGACGAGGTCGTGCTCGCCGGAGCCCGGCTTGGACGCCGGCTGCAGGTCTCGCCTGGGGAGCGGCTGCTCCGGGTGACCCAGCTGCGCCTGGCCGACGATCTCCCGATGGCCATCGAGGTGCTCGCGACGCCGATCGCGGTGGTACCCGGACTCACCGGCAAGGACCTGGAGAACACCTCGTTCTACGACCTGCTGCAACGGCACTACGGCATCGTCGTGACCGGCGGCCGGCAGACCATCGAGCCCACGGTGACCGACGAGGACGAGTCGCGGCATCTCGGCGTACCCCTGCACTCGCCCGCATTTCTCTTCGAACGAACCTCGCACGACCCGTCCGGCCGCGTGGTGGAGTTCGTGCGCTCGGTCTACCGGGGTGATCGCTACCAGATCGTCACCGACCTCTCGCACCCGGACACCGTGGTGGACGCCTCCGACCCCGACCCGGGTCTGGCCACCACATGACCCGCATCCTGACCCTGAACGTCGGCGGCCCGGCACCACGGCGAGCCCGGCCCGGTCACCGGGCCGGGCGCCGGCTTCGGCCGTCGGACCGGCGACCGCGCAGCCCGACGTCGAGCGCCGCGACCGACACCACGACCGCCGCGAACACGAGCCATCCCGCGGTGTAGTCGCGGTCCAGGAGCGTGGGGTCGCCGGACTTCTCGCCGAAGCGGCCCAGAACCGGCACCGCCATCAGCGTCAGCGAACCCAGCACGACCGCGACCCCCATCACCGCGGTCCGGGCTCGCCGCGGGACCAGCCGGGCCGCCAGTACTCCGGACACCACCACGATCGGGGCCAGGACCCCGTCGTGCAGGACCGGACCGGCCACGAACCAGACCCCCAGCTCGCGCAGCCGCTCGGCGTCGAAGTCCGCCAGCAGCCAGCCGCCGTACGACGCGGCCGCGAGACCCGCGATCCCGAGCAGGACGCGCGTGAACGTCATCCCACGACCTCCAGCCGCTTCACCCATTTGGTCTGTGTGACGCCCGGACGGCCGGGCGCGATGATCCGGCACGGATAGCCGTGGTCCTCGCTCAGCGGCTCGCCGTCGAGTCCCAGGGCGAGCAGCGTCAGCGGGTCGGCGGCGAACTGCGGAGGCAGGTCGAAGCGCCGCCGGCCCCGTTGCAGCGAACGCACCTTCACCCGCGAGTCCGGCGGCGCACCCACCAGCGCCAGCAGGTCCCGCACCCGCACACCGGACCAGCGGCCGACCGCGCTCCATCCCTCGACGCACGCGATCGGCAGGTCGGCCTCGTGCTGCCGCATCCGCTCCAGATCGCGCCGGCTCAGCTCGACTCGGCGTGCCGGTCCGTCGACGACCAGCCGGAAGGACGGGTCGTCGATCTGCTTCCGCACCCCGGCCGCGGCGGCGGTCCCGTTGATCGGCACGCCCTGCGGCCCGTCGCCGGTTCGCACGGCGAAGACCGACACCCGGCTCAGCCACGGCACCGTCGACCCGGCGGCGGCGACCACGGCGGTCCCGGCCGCGATCCAGGTGGCCCGCAGCAGGTTCCGCCGGCTGATCGCGGGCGCGGACCCGGCCGCCGGGCTTCCGGTGCGGGGCTCCGCCGCGTCGACGTCCGAGCCGAGCGCGGAACGTACGACCGGCAGCTTCACCGCGACGTGTAGAGCGAGCGCGCCGGTCGCGACCCACCCGACGGCGTAATGGCTGGGACGGAAGCCGAACGACCACGGGTACCACTGCGTGACGTTGGCCAGCCCGGTCGCGAGCTCGAAGATCGCGCTCGTGATCAGCGCCAGGATCGACACCCGCTCCAGCAGGTGCACCGTGGTCGCCCGCAGCCGGCGCACGTCCGGCCGGGCGAACAGCCTGGGATAGACACTCCACAGTTTGACCAGCAGCAGCGGGACGCACGCCGTCCCCACCAGCACGTGCACGCTCTGGGTCACCCGGTAGAGCGACACCGGCCGGGTCGGCAACCAGGTCGCCCCGGTCGACTCCTGGGCGTAGTGGCTGAAGACCCCGGTGACGAACGCGATCCAGAAACAGAGCCCCAGCCACACCCCGACCCGGGCGGTCACCTGAGCACCACGCAGACGGCTCCTGAAGTCCTTCTCGCGTGGAAGCATCCGGATCACGGCGAACCGCCCGTGCCGTCGTACCTCGGGGTCACGCCGACGAGCGTAGGCAGCCGAGTGCCCGGCAAGGACGTCTCGCGCAGTTACGGAATTCTGACGTTCGCTCGGAGCCGGCGCGATCCCGCCGGACCGGCCGGGACCGACTTCTAGCGTGTGCTCATGACGATCCGGTGGAGCGGTCTCGCGGGCCTGGTGGTCGTCGTACTTCTCGTCGCGGCCGCGGCGGTGGTTCCGGTCTATGTCGTCGACCCGCACATCCCCTCTCCGCCGCTGCACAACCACTGGGGGCCGAGAGCCGGACCGGGGACGGTGCCGGCCGTGGTGATCGCCCTGCTCGTCGTGTGGTGGGGGCGCCGGATCGCGCAGCACATTCCCTGGGGGTGGCTCCTGGCATCGGCCTGGGTCGTGGGCGCCGCCTGGATCGCCTCGCTGACCGCCGTCGACGGCATGGTGGGGCTCGCCGAGCAGGTCACCCGCCCGATCCAGTACCTGCCGACCGCGCTGCGGACGGACGACGTACCCGGCATGTTGCGCGAGTTCGTCTCCCGCATCCCGTACTCCGCCCGGCCGGACAACTGGCCCATCCACGTCGCGGGCCATCCGCCCGGAGTGCTCCTGGTCTTCATCGGCCTCGCCCGGCTCGGCATCGACACCGGGCTCTCCGTGTCGCTCCTACTCATCGCGCTGGGGGCGACGACGCCAGTGGCGGTGCTGGTCACCGCGCGCGTCCTGGGGGCCGAGGCGGCGGCCCGGTCGGCGGCGCCGTTCCTCGTACTGGGTCCGAGCGCCGTCTTCGCCGGGATCTCCGGCGACGGCGGCCTGCTCGCGCCAGCGGTCGCCTGGGGGCTGGCGTGCCTCGCGGCGTCGGCGGCGCGAAGCCGTCCATGGCCGCGCCGGTTGTTCTGGGGTGTGCTGGCGGGGCTGGTGCTCGGCTACTGCCTCTACCTGTCGTACGGGTTCGTGCTCGTGGGTGTGCTCGCGATCGCGGTGCTCGTCGCCGCCCGGTCGGCGTACCCGCTGCTCCCGGCGCTGGTCGGCGCGGCCGCCGTCACCGCCGTGTTCTGGTCTCTCGACTACTGGTGGTGGGACTCCTTCCAGGTGCTGCGGGAGCGGTACGCCGAGGGGGTCGCGCGGAACCGGCCGTACGGGTACTGGGTCTGGGGGAACCTGGCCGCGTTCGCCGTCTCCGCCGGACCCGTGATCGGACCGGCCACCGCCGTCCTCCTGCGCCGGCCGCGGGCCTGGCTGCGGGACCACGCCCACCGGGTGCCGGTCGCGCTCGGCGTCGGAGGCTGGCTGACGGTACTCGCGGCCGACCTGTCCGGGATGAGCAAGGGCGAGGTCGAGCGAATCTGGCTGCCGTTCGTGCCGTGGGTGCTGCTGCTCACCGGGCTGCTGCCCGAACGCTGGCGGTCTCCGGCGCTCGGGTTGCAGGCGGCGGCCGCGCTCGTCGTCCAGCATCTCCTGGTCCAGGGCTGGATGGACTGAGGCTGGCGTCCCTGACGTAGGCTGGATCGCGTGACTGTTGCTCCAGACGGCCGGAAGATGCTGCGCCTCGAGGTGCGCAACGCGGAAACTCCGATCGAGAAGAAGCCCGACTGGATCAAGACCCGGGCGAAGATGGGACCGCAGTACCGCGAGCTCCGGGCCCTGGTGAAGAACGAGAACCTCCACACCGTCTGCCAGGAGGCCGGCTGCCCGAACATCTTCGAGTGCTGGGAGGACCGCGAGGCGACGTTCCTCATCGGCGGCGACGAGTGCACCAGGCGGTGCGACTTCTGCCAGATCGAGACCGGCAAGCCGTCCCCGCTGGACCGCGGCGAGCCGCTGCGGGTCGCGGAGTCGGTGCGCACCATGGGCCTGCGGTACGCCACGGTCACCGGAGTGTGCCGCGACGACCTCGAGGACGAGGGCGCATGGCTGTACGCCGAGACGATCCGGCGGATCCACGAGCTCAACCCGGCCACCGGCGTGGAGATGCTGGCGCCCGACTTCTCCGGCCGGGCCGAGCTGTTGCAGCAGCTCTTCGACGCCGGGCCGCAGGTGTTCGCGCACAACCTGGAGACCGTGCCGCGGATCTTCCGCCGGATCCGCCCGGCGTTCCGCTACGAGCGCTCGCTGGACGTGCTCGGCCTCGCCCGCGACCAGGGCATGGTGACGAAGTCCAACCTGATCCTGGGCATGGGCGAGACGAGGGCCGAGGTGAGCGAGGCGATGGCGGACATGCACGCGGTCGGCACCGAGCTGCTCACGATCACGCAGTACCTCCGGCCGTCGTTGCGCCACCACCCGATCGAGCGGTGGGTCAAGCCGGAGGAGTTCGTCGAGCTGCAGGAGGAGGCGCTGGAGCTCGGGTTCGCCGGGGTTATGTCGGGCCCGCTCGTGCGGTCGTCGTACCGGGCCGGCCGGCTCTACCGGCAGGCCCTCGAATCCCGCCAGCTGTCCGTCGCGTCGGCATAGACTGACTGACCGGCTGGCATCCACAACGAAGAGGCTGAAGACCATGGCGAAGGACCCGGATAAGCCCGGCCGGATCCGGCAGATCCGGCAGGCGTACAAGATCACCAAGCAGGCGGATCCGTGGATCGGCCTGGTGCTGCTCGGCATCTTCCTGGTCTCGGCGTTCGCGGTGTTCGCCGTGGTGGCGCTGCTGTTCCACTGGCTTCCCGCGATCATCCTCGGCATCCCGTCGGGGCTGCTCCCGACGATGGTGGTCTTCGGCCGGCGGGCCGAGCGGGCGGCGTACGCGCAGGTCGAGGGCCAGCCCGGTGCCGCGGCCGCCGCACTCGGCACGCTCCGCAAGGGCTGGGACGTCAAGCCGGGTGTCGCGTTCACGAAGAACCAGGACATCGTGCACCGGGTCATCGGCCGTCCGGGCATCGTGCTGGTCGGCGAGGGCAATCCGAGCCGGGTGCGCAACCTGCTGGCCGTGGAGAAGAAGAAGCACGCCCGAGTCGTGGACGAGGTTCCGATCTATGACGTGATCGCGGGCGAGGGCGAGGACGCCGTCGCGATCCGGAAGCTCTCCAAGCACGTGACGAAACTGCCGCGGAATCTCCGGCCCGCCGAGGTGACCGACGTATTGCAGCGGATTCGCGCCCTCGACGCGATGCGGCCGCAGGCGCCGGTGCCCAAGGGTCCGATGCCGCGCAATCCGAAGGAGGCCGCCCGGCAGGCTCGGCAGGCGATGCGCGGCCGCTGAGCCCACGCTCTCGCGCCGAGCCCCCGCTCGCGCGTCGAGATTGCAGAAGTGGTCGATCTGAGATCGACCACTTCTGCAATCTCGGCGCGAAGGGGATGCCGTTAGCGGCATACGACGACGGTGCCCGCCGCCATGTCGTGCATGCCGCGCCGGTCCCGGTTGGTGATCAGCGGCGGGATGACCAGGCACAGCAGCACCGTGCGCAGGAGCACCTGCCACGCGGTGACCCGGACGGCGGCCACCGAGTGCACGTGGATCCGGCAGATGAGCTGACCGGCCGACCCGCCCAACGACGTGGTGAGGACCCACCGCTGCACCGCGAATACGCCGAGCGGCGCCCACTGCGCGGCCCCGCCACCGGACCAGATCTCGGTGCCGACGAACGTTCCCACCGCCATCATGGACAGGAACCAGTCGACGACCAGAGCCAGCACCCGCCGCCCCCAACCGGCGGCGGATCCCGCACCGGATTCGGGAAGCCCGAGGTGTTGGCCGGGGTACGACGGACCGCTGTAGTCTTCAGTCACCGGTGCACGGTATCGAGTTGCCGCCACCGGCATTGGCCGACGTCGGCGTACCGGAAGCGTGACTCGTCCCGTAACACCACCGAAACAAAGCGGACACGATCGAGAAATGGCCTCCGGTTAGCGTCGGTGCCCGGTGCAGCGCGGCACCGGCGGTTGGAGTGCCCACATCATGAGACCCGGCGTCTCCCCCAGAGAGCGCGGTCGAGGAGGACGAATGTTCGCGAACGCCGACGAAGTCTTGAAGTTCATCGAGCAGGAGGCCGTCGAGTTCGTCGACGTCCGGTTCTGTGATCTGCCGGGAATCATGCAGCACTTCACGGTGCCGGTGAGCAACTTCAGCGCCGATGTCTTCACCGATGGCCTGATGTTCGACGGATCGTCGATCCGCGGCTTCCAGGAGATCCACGAGTCGGACATGCTGCTGCTGCCCGACCCGACGTCCGCGATGGTCGACCCGTTCCGCCAGCACAAGACGCTGATCATCAACTTCTTCGTCCACGACCCGCTCACCGGCGAGGGATACAGCCGCGACCCACGCAACATCGCGCGCAAGGCCGAGGCCTACCTGAAGAGCTCGAACGTCGGCGACACCGCGTTCTTCGGCCCGGAGGCGGAGTTCTACATCTTCGACGACGTGCGCTTCGAGACCAGCGCGCAGGCCGGCTACTACCATCTCGACTCCGTCGAGGCGGCGTGGAACACCGGACGTGAGGAGGACGGCGGCAACCTCGGTTACAAGCCGCGATACAAGCAGGGCTACTTCCCGGTGCCTCCGATGGACCACCTGACCGACCTGAGGTCGCAGATGGTGAAGAACCTCATCGAGGCCGACGTCCCGGTCGAGATGCAGCACCACGAGGTCGGTACGGCGGGTCAGGGCGAGATCGACATCCGGTTCGACACCCTGCTCAAGCAGGCCGACAACCTGATGAAGTACAAGTACATCCTCAAGAACACCGCCCGCGCCGACGGTCGCACGGTGACGTTCATGCCGAAGCCGATCTTCGGCGACAACGGCTCCGGGATGCACTGCCACCAAAGCATCTGGAAGGACGGCTCGCCGCTGTTCTACGACGAGCTGGGATACGCCGGCCTCTCCGACACCGGCCGGTGGTACATCGGCGGCCTGCTCAAGCACGCCCCGTCGCTGCTCGCATTCACCAACCCGACGGTGAACTCGTACCACCGGCTCGTGCCCGGCTTCGAGGCACCGGTCAACCTGGTCTACTCGCAGCGGAACCGCTCGGCCTGTGTGCGGATCCCGCTCACGGGGACCAACCCGAAGGCCAAGCGGGTCGAGTTCCGGGTGCCCGATCCGTCGTGCAACCCGTACCTGGCGTTCTCCGCGATGTTGATGGCCGGGCTGGACGGCGTACGCAACAAGATCGAGCCGCCCGAGCCGATCGACAAGGACCTCTACGAGCTGCCACCGGACGAGCACGCCGAGGTCGCCCAAGTGCCGGCCAGCCTGCCGGAGGTGCTCGACACGCTCGAGTCCGACCACGGCTACCTGCTCGAGGGCGGCGTGTTCACCGAGGACCTGATCGAGACCTGGATCGACTACAAGCGCACCAACGAGATCGAGCCGATCAACCTGCGGCCACACCCGCACGAGTTCGAGCTCTACTACGACATCTGATTCGGGTGTCGGAAGGTCAGACGATCATCCACCAATGATCACGAAAATCAGCCTCTGACCTGCGGAAATGCCCCCGCGCGGCCCGATGGTCGTTCGGGGGCGTTTCTCGTTGCTGGGCGATGCATCCTCTCTGTCGGTGGTCCCGCGCAAACTGCTCGACGCACGCACTGACACAGAGCAGCCGATGAGAACGATCGACACCTCGTTCGACTTCAGGTCCGACTCGCGCCTTGGGAGGGACCCGGATTCCGACAGCCCCACCCTCCGGCGCTACCACAGGCTCTTGTGGAGCAAACCGCTGCCGAGCGGCCGGCCATTCGAGCTGGTCGACACCCGGCCCGGTGGGTACCTCTATCACCGGTCCGACCTCGTGAGTTCTTCCTGTCGAGCGACGCAGTGATCCCGACCCTCCGGGCGAAGGCGCACGCGGTGGTCAGCCAGCTTCCCGAAGCCGAGATCGAGGAGTTCAACGCCATCGTTTACACGATCGGCGGGATGATGATCTTTCCAGCGAACAGGATCGACGGGAAGCAAACCATCAACGGTGCTCGCGGGTTCCGTCCGAGGATCGTAGACCGGTTCGACCTAACTCTCGAGTGCATCCGGCGGCATTACCGAGGCGAGGACTCCCCGCTGAAGGACACGCTTCTGCGGTACCAGCAGTTCTTCGCTCTCTTCGGCCACTTCGCCGGCTACGTGGACTTCTTCCTCCTGCAGGACCTCGTCAGCAGCGCGAGCACCGAGGTGGAGTTCTTCATGACGTTCGACGACTTCAAGACACCGGCTGTACCAGGCCAGGAACCGGCGGATCGATGGCCCTCGGACTCTGAGTGATCCTCGGGACGGCACAAACGCGGATGGCGCTGCCCCCGGGCGGCCGGCCCCACGGTGCGAGCACTGGGCATTCGCTCGACTCCCACTTAGGCAATCACTCGATTTCAAACTGGGCAAACGCTAGACTTTAACCATGCTTGAGTACCTGCCCCGCGTCACCGATCAAGAGCTCGCAGCGCGTCTGCGAGCCATGGGCGCGGTACTCATCGAGGGCCCCAAGGCGTGCGGCAAGACAGCGACCGCCTCCCAGGTTGCCAACACCATCATCCGATTCGAGGAGGACGCCACCGCTCGCTCGCTCCTCACCCTCGACCCTGAAGCCCTCTTCGAAGGCGCACCGCCCATCCTGTTCGACGAGTGGCAGTTGGAACCGGCGATCTGGAACCGGGTCCGACGGCAGGTCGACGACCGCGGCGCGCGCGGACAGTTCATCCTGACCGGCTCAGCCACTCCGCGCGACGACGCCACCCGCCACTCTGGTGCGGGACGGTTCGCCGTCATTCGCATGCGCCCGATGAGCCTGTTCGAGTCCGGCCACTCCAACGGCAACGTTTCACTCGCCACCCTCATGGAAGGCGAGACACAGACCGGCAAGGACATGGGCATGTCCTTCACTGATCTGCTCGAGCGGATCGTCATCGGCGGCTGGCCCGACCTCATCGACGCCGACGAGGATTTCGCCAGGGACTGGGTAGGCGACTACGTCAAGCAGGTCATCGAGGTCGACATTCCTTCCATGGGTCACCGACGCAACCCTCGCAATCTCGAACGACTCCTCGCCGCCCTCTCGCGCGGCGTTGGCCAGGCAGTGAAGCTGAGCGAGCTCGCGAAGGACGTTGGCGGCGAAGCAGGCCCGGTCGCCAACGAAACGCTGTACGGCTACATGGACGCCCTCGATCGGCTCAAACTGACCGACAACTCCGAGGCATGGCGCCCGCACATGCGCTCCCGCACCCGCTTGCGGGCTGCGCCAGTACGCTACTTCGTCGACCCCTCCCTCGGCACCGCCGCCCTGAACATCGGCACCGCCGAACTCCGTGCAGACCCCAACGCCGCCGGCTTCCACTTCGAGGCGATGGCCATCCGCGACCTGCGCATTTACGCCCAGCCGATACGCGGTGCGGTCGACTCCTGGCGTGACGCCAATGGCAACGAGGTGGACGCCGTCGTCACCCTGCGCGGCGGCAAGTGGGGCGCTTTCGAGATCAAGCTCAAACCTGCCGCCGTCGACGAGGCCGCGGCCGCGCTGCTCCGCTTTGCAGCGAACGTCGACACCGCCACGCACGGCGGGCCTGTCGTCCTCGGAGTCATCACCAGCTCCGGCTTCGCGGGCCGTCGCGAAGACGGAGTCCACGTCATCCCTATCACTACGCTCGGTCCGTAAGAACCGGGACTCAGTTTCGCCAAGTGTCTCCAGTGCTACACACCTGGCGCATTTCTTGGCGCGATTCCGTCGGACACAATCCTCAGAGCCGGCCAAGGCGCGGCCTCGGCGATCGCCGGGGCCGATCGAGCTCGGCGGCCACGCTGCTCCACTTCGCCTCGTCCAGTGCAAGCACTTGTGTAGTTACATCCTGGCTACATGATGCGCCGCGCAGGCGACGTCTCCGCAGGTCAGCGCGTTTCCTCCAGCTCTACTTCGATATCTAGACCGCGCTGATCTCTGACCTCGTCCGATGCTCGAAAAGGCCGTCTAACCAGAGCAACGGCCTTGCGGCGTCCTTCGTTGTCTTCCGGCGTTGAGCGGGTTCGCCGGTTGCTGGGACTGGCCGAGCGGCGGAGCGCCCGGGGCGCTCCGCCGCTCGCTTTCCGTCACAGGCCAGCGATGTTGGCAACCTGGCCGGTCGGTTGGAGCACGTGCATCCCTGTGTTCGCGCGGTCCACGATGTAGACGAACCCGCGGTCATCGACCTCGACGTTGTTGGTCTGGATCGCCGTCTTGCAGCGCTCCTCGCCGTCGACCTCGACGCACCGGGGGTCGGTGTTCTCCGTGGTGGCTGGGACGTAACGGCCAACCTCAACCGGGTTGAACGGGTCTCGGATATCCACGGCCCGGACCCCGGCGTTGAAGTAGGAAATGAACACGATCTTGCGATAGTAGATCGGGGTCATGTTCTCGTTCGACGAGTGAGCTCCGAAGCGCCCGCCACGCGAGCAGTAGTTACCCTCGGACTCGGGCACCTGGTAGTTGGAGATTATCTGCGGCGTGGTCTCGTCGGTGATGTCGGCCATGTACATCACCTGGTGCGCCTCGGTCCTGCACTCGTTACTGGTTGATTCGTTGACGATCACGACGAGGTCACGGGTTGCACCGCGCCCGAAGTCGGCGTGTTCGCGGACCGGCACGTCGAGTACGGGGAAGGTCGTGTGCGCGCCGCCGAGCGACGACAGCCGCAGCAGCGAGATCTCCGGCGCTTGGAGGTTTTCTGGAGTGGGCTCGGTGGGCCCGTTGAGCAGCTCGTCGCGGTCGACGATCTGCATAATCCCGTTGGACCCCGTCCCGTGGCCGAAGTACACGCGGTCGCCCAGGCTGATCGGCCCATGCAGAGACGTGGGAACCGGCTGCACGGTCGAGCCCGGCTCCTGGCCGACCAGACCGTAGTCGCGGATGTGCACCGGTTCGGCCGGATCGGAGAGGTCGAAGATCTGCGTCATCCGGTTAGTGCGCCAGCCGGGCACACCGGACACCAGGTAGGCGATGCCGGTCTCGCACTCCCAGAAACTCTTGTGTGTCCCCTCGAGCCCGTCGACGACGGTGGTGAGCAGGCTGGGATTCGCGGGATCGGTGACATCCCAGATCTCGTGCGCCTCGTTGCCGAATGCGCGGAGCAGGTAAACCGTGTCCGGGTCTCCCTCAGGCAGGTCGCTGCCGTTGCAGGTGCGTACCATCTGCGCGCCGCCGCCCGGCGCCGGACCCGGGATGTGTGCCAGGTAGTCCGGGTTCCTGGGGTTGGTGACGTCGACGATCGACACCCCGTTTGGCTCTTCCTGTCCGGTCAGCGGGTTGAGTGCGCTGCCGCCGTGGTGGCCGACGTACGCGATAAAGCGATCGGAGTCGGCGTGGTGATGGATGGTCGGTTGATAGGCGGAGCGCGCCTGCAGGTCGTCCATGCCGAGGAGCCGCAGCCCCCGGGGCGCTGCGTTCGGGGCATTCCCCTCAGCGGGTGCCCCACCTGCCGGCACACTGCCCGCGAGCGCGACCGATGCCGCCAGCACCGCCGCTGTCACCGCCCCCGTCACGCCAAGTCTCGAACGCGCCTTCGCGTAAACCTTCATAGTTCCCTCCTCGGGATCCCGCGGCGGCGCCTACGGTCCCCTCGCGACGCCTTGGCCGCGACCCACATGGGCATGCTGATGTTATCGCGAAATTTGATCGATTGCATCCTGTAGCCTGGACGTGCCATTCCGTATTCAATATCCGGTAGGCGTGGATGATTGCCGTTTGCATGGTTGAATATCTGGCGTGCTTAGGGCTATCCAGCGCGTTTAGGGCCAACCATCACGTTTAGGGAAAGCAGGGACCAGATCAGTACACCGACGCTCGCCTCTACGTGACCGCCCTGTACGAGCCGTTGGAGCCAGCGGAATGACGGGCTGTCTCTCGGCTTCTGACGTCCGCTCAGTTCTGGGGGCGCGCGGGCACAGCGCGATTGGGTGACGATGCGCGGGTGTCGAACTTGGTGCTCGCGAGCGCCCGTTCGGTGAGCGTGATGAGCTCGAGGACGTCGCGGGCGAGGCAGGCCTTCGCGCCACGCTCGATGGTCCTGGTCTGCAGAACGCCGGCTTGGCGCAGTTCGTCGAGCGCCGAGCTGGCCGCAGGAAACGAGACATTCAAGATCTTCGCCAGTGTCGTGGCAGTGACGACCGGCGCCTCGGGCAGTTGCTGGAGCAGCCGCGCGACGGCCGAATCAGCGCGAGGAGTCGGCCGCAGGCCGATCGAGTCGCGGTGATTCGTCAGTCGCTGGGTCCAGTCGGCGCGCAGCTCGTCGATCCGCCCGACCAGCGTCTCGGCCTGCTCGACAGCGATCGCCGTCGCCTCGACGAAGGTGGTGATCCATGCATTGATGGCGACGCCCGCCTCAGCGCTCGTCGCGGGGGAATCGTGCCGGTACGCGCTGAGCCCGGCAATGTACCGATCACGAAGCGTCGCCAGGACAAGGCTGATCGGCAGGACCGCATGCTCGGTCAGCCCACGGCGGGCCAGGACCGTATGGATCAGGGCGCGGCCGACGCGCCCGTTGCCGTCGGTGAACGGGTGGATGGTCTCGAACTGGGCGTGCAGGATCGCAGCCTGGATCAGCGGCGCGTGCGCCGCGCCATTGACGTAGGCGATGAGATCGGCCACCAGGTCCGGGAGTCGCTCGGGAGCCGGCGGGACGAAGTCGGCCCCGAAGGGACTCCAGTCCGAGCCGCCGATCCAGTTCTGCACCTTGCGGAGCCCGTGGTCACGTGGTTGGTCCGGCAGGAGCGACTGGTGAAGTGCGACGACGTGGTCGACCGTCAAGGTCTCGGCTTGTACGAGCTCGGTGGTCGAGCGACGGACGATCGTCATGTTGTTGGCAACCAGCCGCGCCTCCTCGCTGATGCCGCGAACGGTTTCGGACTGTCCGAGCTCGGCGAGGGCAACCTGCTGGGCCGACGGAGCGATGCCCTCGATACGGGAGCTGGCGATGGCCTCGGAGCGCAGCAAGAAGCGTGCGATCCCCGCGAGACTCTCGGCGCCAGGGCCGTTGAGAGTGCGAGTCATGCGCTCTATCGCCGTGACCCGGCGCGACAGGTCGCCGTCGACGGCCAGCGCGACACCATCGAGCAGGTCTGGGACGTAGCGTCGATACGAGCCGGAACGCTGCGCGATGCGCGGCACGCCGAAGTCGACGCTCGACTCCCAGTGCGCGTCCTCCCATGTGGCCATCAGCGGTTTCCTTTCATCCACGCCGACTCTATCAAAGGATAAAGCCTTAACATTTGATAGAACGAGGGGCCGATTCAAGGAAACTACATCGCCAGGCCTGGGCCGTTCCCGGCGATCGCCGCAATGCCGTCGAGCGCATCGGACGCGTGCCGCCGGATGGTTCGCGCCGACAGGGCGCGATCCTGGCTCACCAACTCCCGACCGTCGGCGTGGACAGACCAGCCCTCCCCCGACGCAACGGTGCACCCACCCGGTTGGCCGCGTGGGCGAGGTCGAGCGACAGGACCGGCTGACGCCGGCGCTCCACCGCTCTCCTTTCAGAGCGCGAAGCCCGTCGCCGGTTCTGTCTGCCGCACGAAACTTCCCGACACACTCGAGCAGAGACCATGAGCACGCAGAGTCCGCAGCTCACCATCCGTTCGCCGGTGGAAGGGACACCACCGGCCGCTCTCAAGGAAGCAGCCGACAGGCTCGCCGAACGATTTCTCGATCCCGCAACACGAGCAGAGATGCTGTCCATGATCCTTGGTGACGACTGGCGATCGTTGCTGATCCAGAGCACTAATCAAGATGGCCTGTGTTCCAACTGTGGAGGCGCGTGGCCGTGCGGGGTGTGCCATTGACCGGGTTCCTCATCATCGTCGGCGTGCTCTGGACCACGTACGTCGTGTGGGTCATTGTGAATGAGATCAGGCGCGAGTTCCGTTCGGATAACCGCGACCGCCCTGCGGGTCCGTGACCACGACCGGCGTCATGCCCTGCTCGGCACCTGCGAACCGGCGGGTGAGCTCTGGCCGTCTGTACGGACCGCCCGAGAGCGGTTCGTTACACCCGAATAATGGTCGCGACACTTCCACGAAACGGCGGCATGGTGTTGTCTGGGAGTCTCCCAACAACCCCGAAGGAGCCGACGTGTCGCCTGCCCACGATCCCTCTACGGTCACGCCCGAACAAGCCGCCCATCTGCTCCGCCGGGGGCTCGGACGCCGGGCACTCCTCCGATCGGCCGCGGCGCTCGCCGCCGCGGGGTCCGTTGCGGCATGGCCCGGAGCCGGCCATGCCGCAACCCCCGGTCGGACCGCGGCGCCCTCGGGGTCTCCCCCGAGCCCCGGCTTCCCGATCCTCCAGCCGGGTGCGGGCAAGGTGGCGGGTACGTACGTGCCGGCGAGGGCCCAGGAGGTGTACTGGGGACATCTGCCGAACCGGGCCAGCGAACCGGTCGCCGTCGTGAGCTCAGGCGATGTCGTCACTCTCGACACCGTTTCGCACGAGGGGGTCCTGGAAGACCAGGGGCAGGACCCGATCGGCTATTTCACGTCCTTCGACGTCCCCGAAGATCAGATCCTTCGCGACGCTGTGCAAATCGCCGCCGAGAGCCAGCACGCTGGTCCCGGGCCGCACGTCACGACCGGCCCGATCGCCGTGCGCGGCGCGGAGCCAGGCGACGTACTGAAGATCGAGATTCTCGACATCGCCCTGCGAGTGCCCTATGGCGTGGTATCCAACCGCGAGGGCAAGGGCGCGCTTCCGGGTGAGTACCCAGAGGCGTTTCGGGAGGTGCCGGAGTACGCGCCGTACCTGAACGAAGGCGGCAACGTGAGCATCTTCACCTCCGTGGAGCGTGCCCGCGGACGGTATCGGGGGGTGCTTCCGGGCGACGTGCCGGCCGGCTTCGATCTCGCGCCGTTCATGGGCATCATGGGGGTCGCACGCGACACGACGGCCATGATCGACTCCGTCCCCCCGACCGACGCTGGTGGAAACCTCGACATCAACGATCTCGGTGCCGGGTCCACGCTCTACCTGCCGGTGCAGGTACCGGGTGCGCTGTTCTTCAGCGGCGACCCACACATGGCACAGGGCGACGGTGAGGTGGCACTCACGGCCATGGAGGGTTCACAGCGTCCCACCTTCCGGCTCACCGTGGTCAAGCCGGGAAGTGGCGACGCACCCAAGATTGCCTTCGACTACCCGTTCGCGGAGACACCCGATTTCTGGGTTCCCGTCGGCCTGAGCGACCCCGACGGCCCCGAGGGCGGATCCAACGAGACCAGCCTGGATATCGCGATGAAGACCGCCGTTCGCAACGCCCTCGCGTTCCTCACCGAGGAACTCGGCATGGCGGGACCCGTGGCCTACACCTACCTCAGTGCCGCCACTGACTTCGAGGTATCCCAGGTCGTCGACCGCACGACCGGCATCCACGCGCTGATCCGGAAGGCCGACCTCGGATAGTTGATGTCGTACGGGCCGGCCCTCAGGATCGCGATCGGTTTCGAGGTCCTGAGGCCGGCCCTATCCGGCGTTGGGGGTCATTGCGCGAGTGGCCTGCCCTGCGCGTCGTACTGGAAGCTGCTGGCTCCGGCGATGATCAGGATGCCCTCGATGAATCCCCAGAGGGCGCCGACTCCGCAGGTGATGACGGTAACGACGATCTGGAGGATCCCCATCGTGGTGTAGCCCAGATAGAACCGATGCACTCCGAACCCACCGAGGAAGATCCCCAGGAGTCCGGCGACCAGCTTGCTCTTCTGGCCGGGAAGGGCCGGACCGTAGCCGGGAGGCGGGTAGCCCGGAGTCGGGCCGTACCCCGGAGCGGGGCCATACCCCGGAGTCGGGCCGTACCCCGGAGCGGGGCCATACCCCGGAGCGGGGCCGTACCCCGGTGGCGGCGCCTGGCCGGACGGGGGTGGTGCCTGGCCGGGAGGCGGGTAGCCCGGAGCCGGACCGCCGGTCGGTTGCGGAGCCTGGCCGTACTCCGGCGGCGGAGGCGGCGGAGGTGGGGGTGGCGGCGGCGCGGATCCCGCTGGCGGGGGCGGCGGAGGTGGAGGTGGAGCGGACTCCGGCGGCGGAGGTTGCGCGCCGGGTTCTTCCGGTGCCGCCCGCGCGCTGTCGGAGCCTTGTTCCGGCTCCTCGCTCGGCGGTTCCTGGTCGTCACCGCCCGGCGGCCTGTTGTCACTCACGTCGTGGTCCTTCCGCATCGGGAACGCCGGACCCCGACATTCTGCACCTTGGCCCGCCGCGAGGGAACGACCCGCGTAGCGGGCGCGGCGGCAGGGCCGGATGGCTACTGCTCGGCGGCGACCTTCGCGCGGACGTCGTCCATGTCGAGGCCGCGTACGGCGCCGATCAGCTCCTCCAGGGACTTCGGAGGAAGTGCACCGGGCTGCGAGAAGACCAGAATCCCCTCGCGGAACGCCATCAACGTGGGGATGGACGAGATACTCGCCTGCATCGAGAGCGACTGCTCGGCATCGGTGTCGACCTTCGCGAACACGATGTCCTCATGCTGCTCCGATGCGGCCTCGAACACCGGCCCGAACGCCCGGCAGGGACCGCACCACTCCGCCCAAAAGTCGACCAGCACGATGTCCTTGCCGGTGACGAGCTGCTCGAAGTTCTCCGCTGTCGCGGTGACAGTGGCCACATCTCTCCTTGGGTCGAGCACAAGCTGCCGGACAGTTCAGCACCGGCGGCGCCGCAGATATTCCATGGACCGATTCCGGGACTATCCCCAGAAGACCCGGTCGACCACCGTACGCGCCCGGCGGGTGGCCCTCCGGTACGCGTCGAAGAGCCGGCCCGCGCCGTCCGCGCCGTAACCGCAGAGGTACGCGACACCCGCCCGGTCCCGCACGTCGCTCGGCAGCGAGTCCGACGAGCGGCCGCGCACCAGCATCACCGCCCCCCGGATCCGGCTGGCCAGCTCCCACGCCTCGACCAGCCGGGACGCGTCGTCCCGGCCGAGCAGGCCCTCCCCCACCGCGGCCTGCAGCGCGGCGACCGTCCGCGTCGTACGCAGTCCCGGCACCGCGGCGGCGTGCCGCATCTGCACCAGCTGCGCGGTCCATTCGATGTCGGCCAGACCGCCGGGCCCGAGCTTGGTGTGCGTCGCCGGGTCCGCGCCTCGAGGCAGCCGCTCGGCGTCCACCCGGGCCTTGATCCGGCGTACCTCCCGAACCTGCTCGTCGGACGGGCCGCCGTCCGGCCAGCGCAGCGGCGCGATCAGCTCCACGAACTCCCGCTGCAGCTCTTCGTCACCGCAGACGGGGACGGCGCGCAGCAGGGCCTGCGCCTCCCAGGTGGCCGCCCAGCGCGAGTAGTACGACGCGTAGGACTCCAGGGTCCGCACCAGCGGCCCGCTTTTGCCCTCCGGCCGAAGCGCGAGGTCGAGGAGCAGCGGCGGATCGGCCGCCGGAGCGCCCAACAGCCGCTGCATCTCGTTGACCACCGCCTTGGCCGCGTTCGCCGCCTCGGGCTCGTCGGACCCGGCCAACGGCCGATGGACGACCATCACGTCGGCGTCGCTGCCGTAGCTCATCTCGTGCCCGCCGAGCCGCCCCATCGCGATCAGGGCCATCCGGGTCGGCAGTTCACCGCCAAGCTTGGCCTCGACCGCCCGGGTGGCCGCGACGAGCGCCCCCTCGAGCGTGGCGACGGCGACGTCCGTCAGCGCGTCACCGACCTCGTGTACGTCGAGCAGATCCAGCAGATCGGCAACCGCACAACGAAAAAGCTCCCGCCGCCGTACAGCCCGCACGGCCGCGACCGCGGCCTCCGGGTCATCGTGACGGCGCGCGCTGGTGCTCATCTCGGCGACCAGCTGCTCCCGGGTGCGCGAACGCAGCTCCGCGTCGTCTGCGAGCATGCCGGCGGCCTCCGGCGCGCGCATCAGCAGATCGCTGGCATAGCGGCTGGAGGACAGCACCCGCGCCATGCGCTCGGCGGCCGCGCCCTCGTCCCGCAGCTGCCGCAGATACCACGGCGTCTCGCCCAGCGCGTCGGATACCTGGCGGAACGCCAGCAACCCCTGGTCGGGGTCGGGCGCCGCGGCGAACCAGCCCAGCATGACCGGCAGCAGCGTGCGCTGGATCGCCGCCCGCCGGGACAGTCCGGCGGTCAGCGACTCCAGGTGCTTCAGCGCGCTCGCCGGATGCGCGTAGCCCAGCGCGGTGAGCCGCTGCCGGGCGGCGTCCGGGGTCAGCCGGACCTCCTCTCCCGGCAGCCGGGCGACGGCCGCAAGCAACGGCCGGTAGAAGATCTTCTCGTGCAGCCGGCGTACCTCCTGAGCATGCCGGCTCCACTCCCGGGTAAGCGTCCTCACCGGGTCGCTCCGGTAGCCGAGCGACCGCCCGAGCGCGCGCAGCTCCGCCGTACCTTCGGGTACGACGTGGGTACGGCGCAGCTGCCGCAGCTGCACTCTGTGCTCCAACCCGCGCAGGAACCGGTACGCCTCCGCCAGCGCCGCGCCGTCCTCCCGGCCGACGTATCCGCCCCGGGTCAGGGCGTCCAGCGCCCGCAGGGTGTTGCCGCTGCGCAGCGACTCGTCGGCTCGCCCGTGTACGAGCTGCAGCAGCTGGACGGCGAACTCGACGTCCCGCAGCCCACCGGGACCCAGCTTGATCTGCCGCTCCGCCTCGCCGGCGCGGATGTGGTCGACGACCCGGCGGCGCATCGCCTGGACGTCCTCGACGAAATGCTCGCGATCGGCGGCCTGCCAGACCGTCGGCCGGATGGCGGCGACGTACTCCTCGCCGAGCTTCTCGTCACCCGCGACCGGTCGGGCCTTCAGCAGCGCCTGGAACTCCCAGGTCTTGGCCCAGCGCTCGTAGTACGCGATATGGCTGGCGACGGTACGCACGAGGGGGCCGGCGGCGCCCTCGGGGCGCAGCGCCGCGTCCACCTGCCAGATGGTCCCCTCCGGCGTGTGGTCGGAGCAGATCCGCATCATCGCCGACGCCAGCTGGCCCGCGGCACGCATCGCGACCGCCTCGTCGGTCCCGGCCGCGGGCTCGGCGACGAAGATGACGTCCACGTCGCTCACGTAGTTCAGCTCGTAGCCGCCGCACTTGCCCATGGCGATCACCGCGAGCCTGCATTGCCCGGCCTGCTCCGGCAGCTCCGTGGCGGCAATGGACAGCGCGGACCGCAGGGTCTCGCCCGCGAGGGTGGCGAGTCGCTCCCCGACCTCGTCCACGGAGAGCACACCCATCAGGTCCCGGGCGGCGATCCCCAGCAGGCGGCGGTAGTACGCCACCCGCAGCTGGTCTCGGGTCTCGGGTGCGGGCCCGAGCGGTACCTCGTCGGCGTCCAGGTCGAACGGCTCGAGATCGCGCCACACCCGTTGATGGCGCCGCAGGAAGGAGCCGAACGCCGTGCTCGCGCCGAGCACGGCGTTAACCCGCTCGCGCAACGCCATGTTGTTGCGCAGCGCCCGGTGCAACACGTCCGGCCGGTCGTTGGCCTCCAGCAGCTCGACCAGCGACCGGAGGGACTGGTCGGGATCGGCGCTGAACGCGGCCGACTCGACGAGCGCGTCCGGCTCCTCGCCGAGCCGCCCGATCAGGTCGACGGCGGCGTCCACGTCGGCGAACCCGAGCCGCGCCAGGTGCCCGCGGCTGGTGGCCAGCCGCTGGTACACGGCCGGGGGTTCCGCATCGCTTGACACCCGATGAGGCTAGCTCAGCCCCCTCTTGCGCCGAGATTGCACTTCTGGTCGATCTGAGATCGACCAGAAGTGCAATCTCGGCGCGAAGAAGGCGGTCGGCGCGAAAGGGGGCGGCGTTCAGAGGACGGGGAGCAGGCGTTCCTTCTCGAACGGGGTGACCTGGCGACGGTAGTCGTCGAACTCGGCTCGCTTGTTGCGCAGGAAGAAATCGAACACGTGCTCTCCCAGTGTCTCGGCCACGAGCTCACTGGACTCCATCAGCCCGATCGCGTCGTCGAGGTTCTTCGGCAACGGCTGGATACCCATCGCCCGGCGCTCCCGGTCCGTCAGCGTCCAGACGTCGTCCTCCGCACCGGGCGGCAGCGAGTAGTCCTCCTCGATCCCCTTCAGGCCGGCCGCCAGTACGGCCGCGAACGCGAGATACGGGTTGCACGCGCTGTCGATCGAGCGCAGCTCGATCCGGCTGGACTGCTCCTTCGTGGGCTTGTACATCGGCACCCGCACGAGCGCGGAGCGGTTGTTGTGTCCCCAGCAGATGTACGACGGCGCTTCTCCGCCCGCGGCCATGCGCTTGTAGGAGTTCACCCATTGGTTCGTCACCGCGGTGATCTCGCCCGCATGGTGCAGCAGGCCGGCGATGAACGCCCGGCCGGTCTTGGAGAGATGGAACTCGGCGCCGGGCTCGAAGAACACGTTGCGGTCGCCCTCGAACAGCGACATGTGAGTGTGCATCGCCGATCCGGGGTACTCGGTGAACGGCTTGGGCATGAAGGACGCGTAGACCCCCTGCGACAGCGCGACCTCCTTCACCACCACGCGGAACGTCATGATGTTGTCCGCCGTGGACAGTGCGTCGGCGTACCGCAGGTCGATCTCCTGCTGGCCGGGCGCACCCTCGTGATGGCTGAACTCCACCGAGATCCCCATCGACTCCAGCATCGTGATCGCCTGTCGCCGGAAGTCGCTGCCGACCCCCTGCGGAGTGTGGTCGAAGTAGCCGCTGCGATCGACCGGTACGGGTTCGAGGCGGGCGTCCGCGCCGTCCTTGAACGACGGCCCGTCCTGGAACAGGAAGAACTCGATCTCGGGATGGGTGTAGAACGTGAAGCCCATGTCGGCGGCCTTCGCGAGCGTGCGCTTGAGCACGAAACGCGGATCGGCGTACGACGACGAGCCGTCCGGCATCAGGATGTCGCAGAACATCCGCGCCGTCGTCGGACCCTCGCCGCGCCACGGCAGGATCTGGAAGGTCGACGGGTCAGGTTTGGCGAGCATGTCCGCCTCATAGACGCGGGCGAAGCCCTCGATCGCCGAACCGTCGAACCCGATGCCCTCGCTGAACGCGCCCTCCAGCTCGGCGGGCGCTACCGCGACCGACTTGAGGAAACCGAGGACGTCGGTGAACCACAGCCGCACGAAGCGCACGTCGCGTTCCTCGAGCGCGCGTAACACGAACTCTTCCTGCTTGTCCATGGCCACAGTCTGCCTTGTCCCGTATTGCGGCCGTGTTACGCGGGTCCCTGAGCGAGTCGTCAGGTTCGTGAACGACGGTGCGTACCCGGTGGTCGACAGGCAGCGAGCGTGATCGTGACCTCACGCAAACAGTCGCTCCACCGTGGGCTCGGCCAGTCGCCGTAGCCACGAAATCGCACTCCCGAGCGCCGAACGGTGCAACTTCGTAGGTTACGGCGCACTGCGCCCCATCGCGGCAACCCTGCCCCGGCTCTGCCTGGCGCCACCTGGCGGGATGCGACCCGCCGCCGGTTGCTGCCGATTAGGCTCGAGTCGTGGCTCAACTTCGACTCGCGCTCGCCCAGGCCGACTTCACCGTCGGCGACCTCCCGGCGAACTCCGAGAAGGTCGTCGCGCTGACCCATGAGGCGGCTGCCAAGGGCGCGCATCTGGTGGTCTTCCCGGAGATGGCGCTGACCGGATATCCGATCGAGGACCTCGCGCTGCGCGCGTCCTTCGTGGCGGCGTCCCGGAATGCGGTCGAGGGACTCGCCGTACGCCTGGCCGACGAGGGTCTCGGCGACCTGACCGTGATCGTCGGCTACCTCGGACAGCACGACGACCAGCGGGCCGAGCTGGGACGCCCGAAGGGCGCGCCGCACAACTCCGCGGCGGTGCTGCACGGTGGGCGGGTCGTGACGTCGTACGCCAAGCACCACCTCCCGAACTACGGCGTGTTCGACGAGTTCCGCTACTTCGTGCCGGGCGACACCATGCAGGTGGTGCGCGTGCACGGAATCGACATCGCGCTGTGCATCTGCGAGGACCTGTGGCGGGACGGACCGGTCACGACCGCGCGGTCGGCCAACGCGGGACTGCTGGTCGTCATCAACGGCTCGCCGTACGAACGCAACAAGGACGACGTACGCCTCGAGCTCTGCGCAAAGGGAGCCGCGGAGGCCGGCTGCCCGCTGGCCTACGTCAACCTCGTCGGCGGCCAGGACGAGCTGGTCTTCGACGGCGACTCGATCGTGGTGAGCCCGCAGGGCGACGTGCTGGCGCGCGCACCGCAGTTCGACGAGACGCTGCTGCTCGCCGACCTGGCCCTGGAGGCGGCCGATCCACAGGCCTCGGTCGCGCCGGAGTCTGACTACTCGGGCCTGCGGGTCGAGGGCACGGTGGTGTCGCGCGAGCCGGTTCCGGCGTACGACGCGATGGAGTCCACCGTCGCCGAGCGGCTGGACGACTCGGCCGAGATCTACCAGGCCCTGGTGGTGGGGCTGCGGGACTACGTGCGCAAGAACGGCTTCCGCTCCGTGCTGATGGGACTTTCGGGCGGCATCGACTCGTCCCTCACCGCGGTCGTCGCGTGCGAGGCGATCGGCGCGGAGAACGTGTACGGCGTCTCCAACCCGAGCGACTACTCCAGCCAGCACTCCAAGGACGACGCCGCCGAGCTGGCCCGGCGTACCGGCCTCAACTTCGAGGCGGTGCCGATCGCGCCGATCGTCGAGCAGTTCCACAAGGCGGTCTCGCTCGACGGGATCGCCGCGGAGAACCTCCAGGCACGGATCCGCGCGGTGATCTGGATGGGTCTGTCCAACCAGCACGGGCATCTGGTGCTGGCGTGCGGCAACAAGAGCGAGCTGGCCGTCGGCTACTCCACGATCTACGGCGACGCGGTCGGAGGGTTCGCCCCGCTGAAGGACCTGTTGAAGACTCAGGTGTGGGAGCTGGCCCGCTGGCGCAACGCCGAGGCCGTAGGCCGGGGCGAGACCCCGCCGATCCCGCAGGGCGTCATCGACAAGCCGCCGAGCGCGGAGCTGAGCCCCGGCCAGCTCGACTCCGACACCCTGCCCGACTACGGCCTCCTCGACGACGTGCTCGACGACTACATCGAGCACGACCGCGGGTCCGCTGAGCTGGTCCAGGACGGGTTCGACCGCGAGCTGGTCGAGCGGGTGCTCCGGATGGTCGACCGCGCCGAGTACAAGCGCCGCCAGTACCCACCCGGCCCGAAGATCTCGATCCGCAACTTCGGACGTGACCGGCGGCTCCCGGTCACGAACGCGTGGCGGGAAATCGCCGAAGGTTGAGCCGCCGGACTCTGGCGTGTCGCCACCGGCCGGGTGGATGGTAGGAGAGTCCCTGCCTCTTGGACCGGGCCGCCGCCGATCCCGGCGGACTCGGGATCGGTGACGGCTGGCCCGGAGGGCATCCGCGACTGCTGAGGAGGCCCTATGACCACAGCACGGGAAATCATGCACAGCGGTGCCGAATGCATCCGCGAGGACCAGTCCATGCTCGACGCCGCGCGTCGGATGCGCGAGCTCGACGTCGGCTCGCTGCCGATCTGCGGAGCCGACGACCGGCTGCACGGCATCATCACCGACCGCGACATCGTTCTGCGCTGCGTGGCTGAAGGACGCGACCCGGCCGCCATGATGGCCGGCGAGCTCGCTCAAGGCACGCCGTGGTGGATCGACGCCGGAGCCGACGTCGACGACGTACTGCAGATGATGGAGGACCACCAGATCCGCCGGATGCCCGTCATCGACGGCCACCGGCTGGTCGGGATGATCAGCGAGGCCGATCTGGCGACGTCGCTCGACGAACACCGGCTCGCGGAGTTCGTCGAGCACATCTACGCACGCCGCTGAGCCGCGCACATCCGCCACCACGTCGTCCCTCAGGTGTGAGACTGCCGATCCTCCAGGCAGCGCCCTGCACTCGCGCCTGAGGGACGTCTGGCGCCGTACAGCGTGATGTACGAGACACCGCACGCCGCTCGCCGTCCACAGCGACGCGTGACAGGCTGATCCTGTTCCGGGGACTCCAGCCGGGAGCCTCGAGAGTCAGCGGAGGACAACATCATGAGCGAGATGCCTGCGCCCTACGGCAGCGGACCTGCGTCGTCCGTGGAGTCGGCGTCGATCAAGAAGATTCGCATCCACCACCTGCGCCAGATGAAGGAACGCGGCGAACGCTGGGCGATGCTCACCGCCTATGAGCAGTACGCCGCCCAGACCTTCGACGAGGCCGGGATCCCGGTTCTGCTGGTCGGGGACTCGGCGTCGAACAACGTGTTCGCCAACGAGACCTCGCTTCCGGTGACCGTGGACGAGCTCGTACCTCTGGTGCGCGCGGTGACCCGGTCCGTACACCGTTCACTCGTCGTGGCCGACATGCCGTTCGGGTCGTACCAGGCGTCGCCGGAACAGGCGTTCCACACCGCAGTGCGTTTTATGAAGGAGGCCGGCGCCCACGCGGTCAAGCTCGAGGGCGGCCGGGAGGTGGTCCCGCAGGTCGAGCTGCTCACCCAGTCGGGCGTTCCGGTCATGGCGCACATCGGGTTCACGCCGCAGAGCGAGCACAACCTCGGCGGCTACCGCGTCCAGGGACGCGGGGACACCGCCGCCCGGCTGGTCGACGAGGCTCAGGCGCTCGAGGCCGCGGGCGCGTTCTCGCTGGTCATGGAGATGGTGCCCGGCGAGGTCGCGCAACAGGTGACCGACAAGCTGACCATCCCGACGATCGGCATCGGCGCCGGACCGTACTGCGACGCGCAGGTGCTGGTGTGGCAGGACATGGCGGGCCTGCGCACCGGACGGATCGCGAAGTTCGTGAAGCCGTACGCCGACGTGCACGGCGTACTCCTCGACGCCGCGCAGCGCTACGCCGCCGAGGTGGCCGACGGCACGTTCCCCGGCGAGGATCACACCTTCCACTGATCCGGGCACCGGGGTCGTTGTCACCGGCGCGTGACCCCATCCTCGCGCCGAGATTGCACATCTGGCCGCATCCTCACGCCACGGGGTCGTGTCACCGGCGCATGATGGAGTGGGCCGGTGACCGACGTGCTCAGCAGGCGCGCCCTCAACCGCGCCTACCTCGACCGGCAGCTGTTGCTGCGTCGCGCGGAACTCACCCCGCTGCGGGCGGTCGAGCACCTCGTGGGCCTGCAGGCACAGAGCCCGCAGGCGCCCTACGTCGGCCTGTGGACCCGACTGCAGGGCTTCCGCGCCGAGGAGCTGTCCGGCCATCTGACCGACCGGAAGGTCGTGCGCATCGCGGTGATGCGGAACACCGTCCATCTGGTCGGCGCCGACGACTGCCTCGAGCTCCGGTCGCTGACCCAGCCGATCTTCGACCGGGGAATGAGCAATCCGACGTACGCCCCAGGCCTCGTGGGGGTGGATCTGAAGCGGCTCGCCGCCACTGCCCAGAAGCTGATGGAGACGCGTCCGCGGACCACGGCCGAGCTGCGCGCGGAGCTGGCCGCACTCTGGCCGGACAACGACCCGGCCGCGTTGGTGTTCGCGGTCCGTGGTCTCCTCCCCTGTGTGCAGGTTCCGCCGCGCGGGCTGTGGCGGGCCGCCGGCCGGCCCACGCTGACGACCGCCGAAACCTGGCTCGGTCGGGACCCGCGTACGCCGCCCGAGCCGGACGCCATGGTGCTGCGTTACCTCGCGGCGTATGGTCCGGCCGGCGTGAAGGACGCGCAGACCTGGTGCGGGCTCACCCGGCTGGGTGAGGTCTTCGAGCGGCTCCGGCCACGCCTGCGGGTGTTCCGTGACGAGCGGGGCACCGAGCTGTTCGACCTGCCCGACGCACCGCGACCCGACCCCGGGACCGCGGCGCCGGTGCGTTTCCTTCCCGAGTACGACAACCTCTTCCGGTCGCACGCCGACCGCAGCCGGATCGTGAGCGACGAGCACCGGCAGCGGCTCTCCAGCCGTAACGACGCGCCGAGACCGAGCTTCTGTGTCGACGGTTTCCTCCGCGGCACGTGGAAGATCGACCGCGACGGGCGCGACACCGCTGTGCTGGTCGTCGAGCCGTTCCAGAGGCTGTCGAAGAAGCACGCGGCGGCGCTGGGTGCGGATGGCGGGCGGCTGCTGCGCTTCGCGGCTCCGGACGCGGGCACCCACGACATCCGGATCGCCGAGGTCTCCGCACACCCCTGAACCGTCGGCGGATGTCACGCATCGGCCCTCCGTCCCGTCTCCTTGACCAGGACCCTCTGATTGGGAGGACACATGAGTGCCATGAATGCTGGCCCGATGCGGAGCCGGCGGTACGTCACGGGCGCGACCTCGGTGGCCGGAACGGCAATGGCGTCCGGCGGCGTGTGGGCGCTCGCCGCGCCGGGGTCGTTCGCGGAGTTCGTCGACTTCCCCGGCCATGTGCATTTCCTGCATGATCTGGGTGCGTTTCAGATCGGCGCGGCGGTGACGCTGTTCCTCGCGCTGATCTGGTCCGACGCGCTCACGACCGCGCTCGCCGGTTTCCTCGTCGGCAACACGATCCACGTGATCAACCACGTCGCGGATCTGGATCTCGGTGGGTACGCCGGGCAGATCTGGGCACTGGCCGCGTTGTCGCTCGCGGTCGCCGCGGCGCTTGTTCTGCGGCTCCGGGGGCTCGGTTACGTGGTGGGCGAGGTGGACGTCGCGACCACACCGGTCCTTGCGCCGTACGTCCGGCAGAAGACCGTACTGCTGACCACTTATCGCAGGGACGGACGTGCGGGCGGCACGCCGGTGAGCATCGCGGTCGACGGAGACCACGCCTTCGTCCGGAGCTTCGAGCGGTCGCTCAAGACGCGGCGGCTGGCGCGCAACCCCGAGGCGACGATCACTCCGTCCACCGGCCGCGGAGAGCCGACCGGTTCGGCGGTCCGCGTACGGATGCGGCGGCTCGAGGGAGCCGACGACCGGTATGCCGCCCGGATGCTGGCCCGGAAGCACCCGTTCCTGCACGGCGTACTCGTACCGCTCACGCATCGCATCGCCCGCGCCAAGGCGGGGCGGACGGTCCATTTCGTCGTCACGCCGCTCGATCCGGTCGCGGAGCCGGGCGAGGCGCACGACACGGCGTCCGCGACCGGTCGGCAGACCTAGGGCGTCCGCCCCCCTGGCCCGTCGAGACCGGGCGACACCGCGTCGTACGCTGCATTCGGATGTCCCTACCCGGTGCTCCGGTGGGAGGAGGTCCGCGGTGATCTACCGGTGGCTGGCCGACGGTGTCTTCCTGCTGCACGCCTCGTTCCTGATCTTCCTGGTCGTGGGGGGATTCCTGGCGTGGCGGTGGCGGTGGCTGATCTGGCCGCATCTGGTGGTCTTCGGCTGGAGCGTGGCGATCGTGGTGATCGACTTCCCGTGCCCGTTCACCGGCTGGGAGAAGAGCATGCTGCGGCGCGGTGGCGAGGAGGTGTACGACGGCGGCTACATCCAGCACTACCTCGACGGGACGATCTGGCCGGAGGGGTCCTCCCTGCAGGTGGAGATCGCCGCGTTCTCGCTGGTCGTGGTGTCGTACCTCGGCCTCGGCGTCCGCTGGCTGCGGCGGCGCCGGATGCACGCAGCCGCGTGAGCGTCCCGCGCCGAGCGAGGGGTGTCGGACGCCCTAGCCGCGGGTGACCACCACCGCCGCGAGCCACAGTGCCACTCCCCACAGCGGCAGGAGGAGTACGGCGTACGGCCAGCGCCCAAACCACCGGCAGCCGTAGACGAACAGCACGACCCACAGGACCACCAGCCCGGCCACCGCCCACCAGGGAATGATCAGGATCGAGGCGCCGTACAGCCACAGCAGGCACACCAGTCCGGCGATCCCGATCCACGGGCCGGACTGTTCGAGGTTCAGGCGCACCCGCTTATCGTCGCAGCCGGGCGGCCCAACATGGGGAGACCACCTCGTCACCCGCCGGACGACAGCTGCCGCAGGAGCACCTCCTTGGCCTCCACGAGCGAAGGGCCGTACCACGTCAGGTGACGGCCGGACACGCACGCGCATCGCCTGCCGGGAAACGCCTCCGGTCCGTCGTCGGGGGTGAATACGTAGGGCTCGTCGGGCAGTACGACGAGGTCGTACGCGGGCAACGACGCCAGATCGACGTGCGGGTAACGCGACGGCGAGTCCGCCAGAGCATTGCGTACACCGAGTCGTGCGAGCAGGTCGCCCGCGAACGTGTCGCGACCGAGCGCCATCCACGGGTCTCGCCAGATCGGCACGATCGCCCGGGTGTGGGCGAGCGGCACGGGATGGGACCACACGCGTTCCGCCTCGTCGAGCCAACGCGGGTGCGGAAGGTCCAGCACGGTCAGCGTCCTTCGCAACGACGCCAGTGCTTCGGGGACGGTCGCGGGCGCGGTGACCCACACGGGTATGCCGGCGTCACGCAGGCGACGTACATCGATCTCACGGTTCTCCTCGGCGTTCGCGACGACGATGTCCGGTGCCAACGAGACGATCTTCTTGGTGTCCGGATTTTTCGTTCCTCGAATGCGAATCACGTCGAGGTCCTCGGGATGCGTGCACCAATCGGTCGCCGCGATGAGCACGTCGCGTTCCGTCGCGGCGATCGACTCCGTCAACGAAGGGACCAGCGATACGACACGTCGAGGTGCTCTCGGCGGATTAATCGTCGTACCCATATCGTCTCGCATCAGCACCAGTTTAGCGTTAACAATCGCGACTATACGCATCGCTGTTTTGTCTTGCACACAAGAGGTTTTCACACGACACACAACCGGCACGCTCATTGCCGAAGCAACAACGCGCATGACGCGACACGCCCAACACATCTGCTTTGGTGGTTTACGTGACGCGCCGAACTTGCAAAGATCAGCAACCAAGATGGCGATAAGTGCCATCCTGCGTAGTGAAGATTGAAGTGGATCCGGCGAAGCGCCGGACGGTCCCGACCATGGGAGGCAATCGTGCCGGCGAAGAAGACGGCCGCAAAGAAGGCTTCAGCGAAGAAGGCACCCGCGAGGAAGGCCGCGTCGAAGCGGACGACGGCCGCAAAGAAGAGCCCGGCCAAGAAGACCACCACGAAGAAGGCACCGGCAAAGAAGGCCGCGAAGAAGACCGCGGCGAAGAAGACCGCGGCGAAGAAGACCACGGCCAAGAAGGCACCAGCCAAGAAGACCGCAGCCAAGAAGACCGCCAAGAAGGCCGTGAAGAAGGCTGCCAAGAAGGCACCCGCGAAGAAGACCGCGGCCAAGAAGACCGCGGCCAAGAAGACCGCAGCCAAGAAGGCACCAGCCAAGAAGACCGCCAAGAAGGCCGTGAAGAAGGCTGCCAAGAAGGCACCCGCGAAGAAGACCACGGCCAAGAGGGCGCCAGCCAGGAAGACCGCGGCCAAGAAGACCGCGAAGAGGTCCTAGACCAGGGCGGCAACAACGCCGCAATGTCCCTGGGTGAAGGCCCCATCGTCTCGCGACGATGGGGCCTTCGTCTGTGTGTTCTGCGCCGTCCGGTCAGGTGAGGTCGTTCCAGCGCGGGTCGTTGTCCCACGCCTCGTTCCGCTCCTTCACCTTCTCCAGCGCCCGGGCCGCCTCGGCCTCGCTGATATAGGGACCGAGCCGGTCGGCGGGCTTGCAGCCCTCCTGGGGTTCCGGCCGGTGGTGGACCAGGCAGTAGAACCATCGCTCGCTCATCGCCGAGCCCTCCTCGTCCTCGGTTCGGTTGCCGGTTGCACGTCCTTCTACACTCGGCCTCGTGACTGTGATCAGTGCCGGCGTCGTGTCTCCGCGTCGAGAGGTTCCCGCGTCGATTCCTCGTCCAGAATACGTCGACAAGCCGGACCCGACCCCGTTCACCGGGTCCGAGGTCAAGGATCCGGACACCATCGCCCGCATGCGCAAGGCCGGCCAGCTCGCCGCGCAGGCGCTCGCCGAAGTGGGTCGCCACGTCGCACCCGGGGTCACGACCGACGAGCTGGACCGGATCGGCCACGAGTTCCTCATCGACCACGGCGCATATCCGTCGACGCTGGGCTATCGCAACTTCCCCAAGTCCCTGTGCACGAGCGTCAACGAGGTGATCTGCCACGGGATCCCCGACTCCCGGCGGCTCGAGGACGGCGACATCTGCAACGTGGACATCACGGCGTACCTCGATGGCGTACACGGCGACAACAACCAGACCTTCCTCGTCGGCGACGTATCCGAGGAGGCCCGGCTGCTCGTCGACCGCACCAGAGAGGCGACCGAGCGCGCCATCCGCGCGGTCAAGCCGGGCCGGCCGTTCAACGTGATCGGGCGGGTCATCGAGTCGTACGCCCGGCGTTTCGGGTACGGCGTGGTGCGCGAGTTCACCGGGCACGGCATCGGTACGTCGTTCCACTCCGGGCTGATCGTCGTGCATTACGACACCGACGCGTACACCGAGCCGATCCAGACCGGCATGACGTTCACCATCGAGCCGATGCTCACGCTCGGCACCCATGAATGGGACCTGTGGGAGGACGACTGGACGGTCACGACCCAGGACAAGTCGCGGAGTGCGCAGTTCGAGCACACCATCCTCGTCACCGAAACCGGAGCCGAGATCCTCACCCTCCCCTGACCCGCCCCTCGCGCCAAGATTGGGGCGGGCCACCAGAGTGGGACAGGCCGGCCTGTAGGCCGGATTCTGTGCGCCGGGTTCGCAGAACCCGGCGCGGCGACCATCCATCTACGAGCGCCGTTGCCGACGCCCTCCTGCGGCCTACCCGCGAGCTCGGGCGGGCCACCCTCGATCGCTCGCGCAGGCCGACTGATTACAGTCGGCCCTCTTGGCCTTGCTCCGAGTGGGGTTTACCCAGCCACCCCGGTCACCCGGGGTGCTGGTGGTCTCTTACACCACCGTTTCACCCTTACCCGCACTCCGACGGATCGGAGCCGCTGGCGGTCTGTCTCTGTGGCACTGTCCCGCGAGTCTCCTCGGGTGGGTGTTACCCACCACCTCGCCCAGTGGAGTCCGGACCTTCCTCGGTACGTCGTACACGAGGTACGGCGTCACGCGGCCGCCCGGCCGGCCTGTCCACCGCCCAGGGTATCGGTCATTGGCCCGACTCGGTCAGGGCTTGCGCCCGGCCGTCCGGCCGGAGGCTGAAGGACCGCAGCGAGGACGCGCCACCGGGGTACCAGTGAATCTCGGTGATCGACCCGGCCGACACCTCCATCTTGTAGATCGCATCGAGCGGGGCGTCGAGTGCGAGCCGCACCAGGAGCTTGATCGGCGTCACGTGCGTGACGGCGAGCACGGTCTGGCCGTGGTGTGCGGACACGAGACGGTCGCGGGTACGGCGTACTCGCTCCGCGGCCGCCTCGAACGACTCACCGCCGGGCGGCGCGACCGAGGTCGAAGCCTGCCACGCCTCCAGCTCGGCCGGCCACCGCTCCTGTACCTCGGCGAAGGTATACCCGTCCCACTCGCCGAACGCCGTCTCCCGAAGACCGTCCTCGACCTCGACCTTCAGGTCGAGCGGCTCCGCCACGATGTCCGCGGTCTGCCGGGTACGTGCCAGCGGCGAGGTCACGACCTTGTCGACATCCCCCCGGGCCCTGAGCCACTCGGCGGCGGCGTTCACCTGCGCGATGCCGGACTCGTTCAGTGAGAGGTCCGCACCGCCCCAGCCGCTGAACCGCTTCTCCGCCGAGTAGTCGGTCGCGCCGTGCCGGAGCAGCAGCAGCCTGGCCGGCTCGCCGAGGCCGGAGTTCCAGCCGACCACCGGGTTCCGCTTCGATGCGTCCTCCCCCGCCGCGATCACGACGAGGCCGGAGCCGCCTCCGCCGCGCCCGCCGCCTCCGCCGACTGCGCCGCCCCGAACGGCGGCGTCGAGTACGACGTTGAGCAGCCGGTCGGCATGCGCGTTCTCCTCACGGGGCACCCAGGTCCACTCCGTGCCGAACGGCGCCAGACGCTGCGCCTCGATCGCCAGCGGACGCAGGTCGGGATGCTTGATCTTCCACCGGCCGGCCATCTGCTCGACCACGAGCTTGGAGTCCATCCGCACCTCGAGCTCGGCGTCCGGCGTATGCTCGCGCGCCAGCTCCAAGCCCGCGAGCAGGCCGCGATACTCGGCGACGTTGTTGGTCGCTGTGCCGATGTGCTCGGCGCGTTCCGCCAGCACCGCACCGGTGTCGGCGTCCCTCAGCAAGGCGCCGTACGCCGCCGGCCCGGGGTTGCCACGTGATCCACCGTCGGCCTCGATCACCACCCGCCGCGGAGGAGTCATCAGACCCCGGACTCGGCCGTGCGGACGAGGATGCGCGTGCACTCGTCGCAGCGGAGGACCTCGTCCTCCGCTGCGAGGGTCATCCTGCTCAGGTCGGCCGGATTGATCTCCAGCCGGCAGCCGCCACAGCGTCCCCGGACCAGCGCGGCCGCGCCGACCCCGCCGTGCGACCCCCGGATCTTCTCGTAGAGCGCCAGCAGGTCGTCGGACAGGCCGGACGCGATCCGGTCGCGCTCCGCACGCGCCTCCTCGGCGTCCCGGTCGATCTCGGCGAACGCCTCGTCACGCCGCTTCTCCGCGTCGGTGATCGACGCGTCGAGCGCCTCGATCGAGCTCTGGAACTCGGTCACCTGTTCCTGGGCGTGCTCGAGGTTCTCCATGACCTCGAGCTCCTCGTCCTCCAGCGTGCCGATGCGGCGTTCGAGGCTCTCCACCTCCTGCTGCAGGGCCTCCAGCTCCTTCGGCGAGCTGACCTGACCCTGGTCGAGACGCTGCTGGTTGCGGACGCGGCGAGCCTTGACCTGTTCGACGTCCGCATCGGCCTTGCGCTGCTCGCGGGAGAGATCCTCCACCTCGGCACGTGCCTCCACCAGAGCGCCCTGGGCCTCGGCGCGCTCCTCCTGGAGCCGGCCGATCTCCTCGAGCTCGGGAAGCGTACGGCGGCGCTGGGCAAGCTGGTCGGTCCTGAAGTCGAGCTCCTGGACGTCCAGCAGGCCCCGTTGCTTGGACAGTGGGGCTTTCAGCGTGGGCTCCCCTCGGTGGCCGGTGACGCGATCTGGAACGCCCACGGATCGGTGTTGATCCGGGAGACGTGGGTATCCACCGTAGACCCTCGTTCCGCGAGGGCGCTGGCGAGCCGGTCCGCGGCGTCGGGCAACCAGGTCCACTCGGCGGCCCAATGCGACACGTCGACCAGCGCGGGGGCGGCATCCTGGTCGTCGTACGCCCACTCGCGGAGCTCCGACGCCGGGTGATGGCGCAGGTCGGACGTGACGTAGACGTCGGCGCCGCTCGCGCGCGCCGGGCCGAGGAACGCGTCGCCCGCACCGCCGCACAGCGCGACCGTGCGTACGGGCTGCTCCGGGTCGCCGGCGACCCGTACGCCGCCGGTCGTGGCCGGCAGCGCGCCGGCCACCCGCTCCACGAAACCACGCAACGTGGTGGGCTCGGGGAGTACGCCGACGCGGCCGGTACCCCGCGTCGACGGCAGCTCCGCGGTCTCGAACAGGTCGAGGGCCGGCTCCTCGTACGGATGCGCGCCGCGCAGAGCCTCGATCACGGTCTGCCGCCGCGCCCTCGGCAGCACCATCTCGACCCGGGTCTCGTCCACCCGCTCGATCGCGCCCACGCTGCCGATGGCCGGGTTCGTCCCGGCACCGGGACGGAACGTGCCGACACCTGACGCCGTCCACGCGCATCGGTCGTAGTCGCCGATCACCCCAGCCCCCGCGGCGGCGAGAGCGTCGATGATCCGCTGGGCATCCGCGTGCGGTACGAACGTCACCAGCTTGTCCATCGGCGGCTCGGGGTCGGCGTCGAGTGGGCGTACGTCGGTCAGCCCGAGCACGCGGGCCACCGCGTCGGAGACCCCGGGGTCGGCGCTGTCGGCGTTGGTATGGCACACGTGCAGCGCGATGTCGTTGCGGATGAGCCGGTGGAGCACCCGGCCCTTCGGCGTCGTCGCGGCGACGGAGTGGACCGCCCTGAGCAGTAGCGGATGGTGTGTGACCACCAGGTCGCCCCCGCGCTGCACGGCCTCCTCGACCACCGCCAGCACGGGATCGACCGCGAACAGGATCGTGCGCACCGGTTGGGCGGGATCGCCGCACACCGTGCCGACGGCGTCCCAGTCGTCCGCCGAGCGCGGGTCGTACAGCTCGTCGAGGCAGGCGACCACGTCTCGAAGCTCGGGTGCATCGGTCACGGACGCAGGCTAGCGCGCCGGCCGGTCCCGAGCGATCACGGCGACCGGTCTCCGGCCGACTCGGCGGCCGCGGCCAGACATTCGACGAGCGCGGTGACCGCGGGCGGATCCGGCGGGTCGCCGTACGTAGCCGCCAGTACGTGCCGGACCTCGCCGGGAAGCCGCGAGAGTACGACGTCCGGATGGCGGTGCGCCGCGAGCGCGAGACCGGGCAGCGTGCTGACGCCCACCCCGGCGGCGACCAGCGACTGCACGGCCACGTAGTCGTCGGTGCTGAACGCGACCTGCGGGGCGAACCCCGCGTTCGCGCATTGCTCCAATAGGTGCTCACGGCATCGTTCGCATCCGGCGATCCACGCGTCGTCCGCATGGTCGGCCAGCCGGGCCCGCCGCCGTCGCGACCCCGGAGGCAGCACGAGGAACAGCGGCTCGTCGAACAATGCGGTCGTGTGGAGCCCGTCGGTCTCGGAGATCCGGTCCGGTTCGTGGGTGAAGACCATGGCCACGTCGACCTCGCCCGCGCGGAGCATCCGGAGCGCCGACGGCGGCTCTGCCTCGACCAGCCGGAGGTCCAGTCCGGGATACGACGCGCCGAACCGGGCGACGGAGTCCGGCACGACGGTCGCGAACGCGGAGGGGAACGCCGCCAGCCGTACCCGGCCGGCCGCGAGCCCGGAGATCGCCGCCAGCTCGTTCTCGGCGGCGTCCAGCCGCCCGAGCACCTCCTCGGCGCGCTCGGCGAGGACGCGGCCGGCCTCGGTCAGCCGGATGCCTCGCCCGACCCGCTGGAACAGACGCGCGCCGGTCTCCGCCTCGAGGCGGGCCAGGTGGTGGCTCACCGACGGCTGGGCGTAATGCAGGACCTGCGCCGCCTTGGTGACAGAGCCGTGCCGTGCCACGGCGGCAAGGACGCGCAGTCGGGTGACGTCGAGCATGAACCAAGCATAAGTCTGGTCGATGTGTTTCCACAGATCTTGCTATTGGATAAATGAGTGTCCATCCCGGACGATGGGTCCATGAACGAACCGACCTTCGACGACGTGGTCCGCGCCGCGGAGTTCCTCCGCGACCGGCTTCCGCCCACACCGATGTGGAACTACCCGGCGCTCGACTCCGCCGCCGGGGCGACCGTCCTCGTCAAGCACGAGAACGTCCAGCCGGTCGGGGCGTTCAAGGTACGCGGTGGGCTGGTGTTCTTCGCCGGTCTCGCGGAGGCCGACCGGCGTCGCGGAGTCGTCACCTACTCCACCGGCAACCACGCGCAGTCCATGGCCTACGCCGCGGCCCGATCCGGCGCCCGGTGCGTCATCGCGATGCCGGAGGGCACCAACGCCGTCAAGGTCCGGGCTGCCCGGGCGCTCGGCGCCGAGGTCGAGCTGTACGGCGCCTCGCTGGCCGAGTCGCACAAGCGGGCCGAGGAGCTGGCGGCAGACCAGGACCTCCTGCCGGTGAGTCCGGGCGACGAGCCCGCGCTCATCGCCGGCGTGGGAACGCTCTATCGGGAGCTCTTCGCGGCCGCCGACCAGCTCGACGCCGTCGTGGTGCCGGCCGGAAGCGGGACCGGCGCGGCGGCGGCCTGTCTCGTGGCGGAGGGGATGGCCGAGCACTGCGAGATCATCGCCGTACAGTCGTCGTCCTCCCCCGCGGGGCACGACTCGTGGCACGCCGGCGAGCTGCTCGAGCGGCCGAATCTCACCACCGTCGACGGCCTGGCCACGGGTCGGGCGTTCGGGCTCCCGCAGCGCATCCTGCGCCGCCGTCTCGACGACTTCCGGCTGGTCTCCGACGAGCAGATCGCCACGGCCCGCCGGCTGCTCGCCACGCACGCCCACACCCTCGCGGAGGGTTCCGGCGCCGCGGCCCTGGCCGCCGTACTGAACGACGATCGGTTCGCCGGCAAGCGGGTCGCGGTGATCTGCAGCGGAGGCAACGCCTCGCCGGAGGAGCTGGCCGAGCTCGCCGCCGCGGACATGCCTGGATGACCCGACCGCGGGACTCAGCGAAGCTCGGCGACTCGGCCCGGACGGGCGACCAGGCTCGGGCCGTCGTACTCTTCCCGGGCCGTGCGCAGCGACTCCGACGGATCCGTGCCCGGACCCAGATGCGTGAGCATCAGCTTGCCCACCCCGGCCAGGCGCGCCTGCGCAGCCACACCGCGGGCATCGCTGAGGACGTCGCGATGCTCCGTGGGTACGCCGTCGACGTACGTCGCCTCCGCCACCAGCAGGTCGCAGGCCTCGGCGAGCTCCGGGAGCGCCCACGAGGGTCCGGCGTCACCGGTGTAGGTCACACTGCAGCGACCGTCGCTCAACCGCACGCCGGCGTTCGGCACCGAGTGCGGCAGCGGCCGGGTCTCGGCACGTAACGGCCCGACGTCGAAGGAGTCCCCCATGCCGAACTCGTGGAGCTCGTAGGCGCCGTCCATCATCTCGGCGGAGTCGAGTGCGAGGACCGCGTCGACCGCGCCCGAAGGAGCGAAGACCGGAAGCGGCCCGCTCTGCTCCCCCATGACCCGGGCCCGCAGCAGCGGGTTCAGGTCCGCGCAGTGGTCGGGGTGCCGGTGGCTGACGAAGACCGCGTCGACATCCGCCGCCCCGACGTACTGGAGGAGGTGTCCCAGCGTCCCGTACCCAGGGTCCAGCAGAACGCGCCTCGGCGGATGCTGCGCACCCGGGATCCGGGCACCCGCCGATCCCGCTCCGGCCATCTCGAGGAGATACCCGCTGCACGGGATCCCGGGCTGCGGCCACGCGCCGCCACCGCCGAGTACCGTCAACCTCACGGCTCGGACCCTACCGAGCCGGCCACTTCATGGGCGCGCATTCTGCAGGTACTCCTCGGCCAGCCGCTTCGGCGCGCGGTGGAGCCAGGCCTCGACCAGCAGCTCCTCGAGCTCGGGGGCCGCGATCCGCTCCAATCGCACGAGAACCGCGGCGTAGCCGTCGAAATGCGGCGTGGTGAAGTACACCTCCGGGTCGTCGGAGAGCAACGCCTCCTTGACGCCGAGATCCGCCAGCTTCGCCGCCAGGACCGGCCCGTCCGGAGCACGGTCGCCGAGCGCCTCCATGTCGGCTCGCCGCAGCGGCCGCTCCCATGCGTACAGCTTGTCCTTGACCCGCCACGCGGCCGCTCCCCCATAGGATGGCCGTTCGGTCGTCTGAGGCAGGGTCCGCACGATTCGGCGTACGTCGTCCCAGGTCGCCAACGTCCACCGCCTACGCCGGGCCGTCGGCTAGGGCACGGCGTAAATGGGGTGAGCGGGCTGTTCTGCTCCGATAGCCTGCGGCGGGGTGGCCGCTGAGAGAGGTGAGGCCCATGCTCGAGACTGTACGCCGGTCGACCGCGACTCCCGGATAAGAAGGGCCGTTCACTCCATGGTTTCCGTACCTGAACTACGAATCCAGTGCCTCTGCATCGACTCGAACGACCCGGATCGGCTCGCCCGGTTCTGGGAGGCCGCGCTCGGCTGGCGACGTACGTACGAGGAGCCGGACGAAGTGGTGCTGGAACCACGGGCCGGCAGCCCGGAGGACGGGGTCTCGCCGGACCTGTTGTTTCTGCGGGTCCCGGAGCACAAGCAGGTCAAGAACCGGCTCCACCTGGACCTTCGGCCGGCGGACCAGGCTCGCGAGGTCGAGCGACTGGTCAGTCTCGGCGCGCGGCGGTCGTCTGTCGGCCAGCCCCCGGACGCCCCGTGGGAGGTCATGGCCGATCCGGAGGGGAACGAGTTCTGTGTGCTGCCTCCGCTTCCGGGTGGCGATGGGTAGCGGCACGACGCCGCCGGCCGGCGCTCGTGCTCGCCGACTGTCGTGCCCGCGAAATACGATGCCGGGCATGACCGAGAAGGAGCTGTTGCGCGCGAGCCTGCAGGAGTTTCGCGACGCCATGGTGTGGAAGCTCGAGGGCCTGAGCGATGCTCAGATGCGGACGCCGATGACCCAGACGGGCACCAACCTGCTCGGTCTGGTCAAGCACCTGGCGGGTTTGGAGTACGGCTATCTGGGTGAGGCGTTCGGCCGGCCGGCCCCGGAGCAGATGTCGTGGATAGACGACAAGACGATCTGGGAGGGCGCGGACATGTGGGTCGCCCCGGGCGAGTCGACCGAGTACATCGTCGGCCTCTATCGCCGGGCCTGCGCGCACGCCGACGGCACGATCGAGGCCGTGGGGCTCGACGAGGTCGGTACGGTGCCGTGGTGGCCGGAGGGCAGGCGCGAGGCCACGTTGCGTCGGCTGGTCCTCCGGATGATCGGCGAGACCGCGCGGCACGCCGGGCATGCGGACATCGTCCGCGAGCTGATCGACGGCACGGGCGGCCGTTTCCCGGACGACTCGTCGTTTCCTGCGGATATGGACGCCGGGTCGTGGCGGGAGTACGTCGCACGGATACGAGCCGCGGCGGACGAATCGTGACCGGCGTGGTCGGTACGGCGGGCGGCCGGTCACGTCCGGGATGGCTGCTCGATGAGGTGCTCAGCGCCGGTCGCGAGAACCTCGACGCCGACCATGTACGACGGTACGACACCAAGGAGGACGCCGGAGCCGCCGACGAGGTGCGCCTTCTCCAGGACTGGGGTTTGACCGACGGCTCCGTCGTCGTCGACCTCGGCGCGGGCACCGGTCAGTTCGCGCTGACCGTGGCGCCGGTGTGCGCTCGGGTGGTCGCCGTTGACGTCTCCCCGGTGATGCTGGACGCGCTGCACGCGAAGCTGACGACGGCACGCGTGTCCAACGTCGAAGTCGTACACGCCGGGTTCCTCACCTACGAGCACCGTGGTCGCCCTGCCGACTTCGTCTACTCCCGGTACGCCCTCCATCACCTCCCCGACTTCTGGAAGGCGGTCGCCCTCGAGCGGGCCCGTCGCACGCTCCGGTCGGGCGGGGTCCTCCGGTTGTCGGATGTCGTGTACGGCTTCGACCCGGCGGAGGCCGGGGAGCGCATCGAGGCGTGGTGCGCGACCGCCGATGGCGAGGGCGGAGGCGGGGACGACTGGAGCCGATTGGACCTCGAGCAGCACGTTCGCGACGAGCATTCCACCTTCACCTGGCTTCTGGAGCCGATGCTCCGGCGCGCCGGCTTCTCGATCGAGGACGCCACGTACTCACCCGACGGGATCTTCGCCACGTACGTCGCACGCGCGACCTGACACCGACGCACAAGCATCCGATGAGTTTCGCCGGCGCGGCGATGGGCGTATGACGAGGCGGGCGGCCGTCTGGCACCATGGCCCAATACGCGTTGTCGGGGGGCATTCCTGCGGAGGGTTCCCGTTGCCAGATCGCAAGGTCAACAAGACGTTCGCCGTCAACAAGTACGAGTTCCAGCTCAGCGACGAGGACATGGACGAGCTGACCCACCGCGAATGGGTCGGGGGCATGTGGGACGAGATCGGCCGGCACCAGTTCGACTACCTCGTCGGCGAAGGCCTGAAACCGGAGCAGCGGCTCCTGGACGTGGGGTGCGGGGCGATGCGCGCCGGCATTCACTTCGCCGGCTACCTCGACCCGGGCAACTACTACGGCATCGACGTGAACGCGTCTCTCCTGCGGGCCGCGCGGGAGAAGGAGATGCCGGCTGCCGGGGTGTCCGACCGGGTCCCGGAGGGCAACCTCCGGGAGACCGACATGTTCGTGAGCAACTTCGGCGTGGAGTTCGACTTCGCCCTGGCGCAGTCGCTGTTCACCCACCTGACGCTGAACCACATCCGGCTGTGCCTGTGGCGGGTCCACCGCAACATGAGGCCGGGCGGGCGGTTCTACGCCACCGTCAAGGAGTTCAACGGGCCCCCGATGCGTGAGCCTCGGCACCAGGTGAAGGACCCCTACTTCTACCGCCCCGCCGATATGCGGTGGCTGGCCCAGCAGACCGGGTGGAAGGTGCGGTGGATCGGCGACTGGGGCCACCCGCGGGACCAGCAGATGGTGCTGTTCACCAAGCCCGAGGGCGAGTGACGCCTCCGGGCCCTCCTCTGGCGCGAAAAGGTCGCCGAATCTCGAATTCCTCAGCCAAAACGCGCCACGCTCGGGACGGAGCGTCCGCCGAACCGGGCTCGTAGCGGTGTTCAGTACCAGCCGAAGCTCCGTACTTCTCGGCCGGATCCAAGACAATTTGGTTGGAACGTGCTCGTGGGAGCCGTGGTTCGCGCTCCGCTGATTGGAAGCGCTGGGGCCGCCGTGACGTCTTATCGGGCGGCCTGTCACTCGACGACCAGGGTCCCCTCCATGCCTGCCTGCCGGTGACCCTGGACCGTGCAATAGAACGTGTACGTCCCAGGGCTGAGCTCGACGGTAGTGGAAGTGGACGACTCGGTGATGATGTCGGTCTTGCCGAGCACCTCCGATCCCTCTTCAATCGCTACGTCGTGAGGCACGGATGACTCATTGGTGAAGTCGATTGTGACCTCGCCGGCTGGCGCCGTGACCTCCGTCTGCTCGTACTTGATGGCGCCGCTGGGATCGGCGGAGATCTCGATCGTCCCGCCTGCCGAGCCGGATCCGTTGTCGCCCCCGCATCCTGCCGTGAAGAGTCCGACTGCGGTGATCGCAGCGGCGACCAACGCCAGCCGGTGGAAGCGGATCGGGTTCTGTGTCATGCTCGTTCGCCTCCATCGAGCCTATGACTTCGACTGCTGGGTGGCAAGATGGTCTCGGGCCCGCCAAGACCGACGTTGTTGGGACGTACGCTGTGCGCCATGACTGCGACTGTGGCTTGGGCGGCGGAGACGGCCGAGAGGCTGTTGGCGCCTCTGGGACGGCGCTGGAGCCATGTGCGGTCGCAGCCTTGGCCGAGCAGGCCAGGACGATCTTCGATGAGGATCGGTCTATGTTGGTGCGCGTACTTGCATGACATCGGCTATGCGCCCTCGATCGCAGAAGCGCTTTCATCCGCTGGAGATCCCTCGCCAGATGCCGCGAGCGCCACCGTCAGATTTGGAAATCAGCGTACTCAGCTCGGCGAGCTGGCTTTGAGCGTGGCCGGTCTGGCCGGTGGTGGCATGAGCGACCTGCGCCTGCCGGACCTTGTGGCCCGTATGTCGCCCGAACAGGACCTCTGATCCCGAAGGATCGGGCACCCTTGCTTTCGCCGAGTAACCGGTCACCGGCTGAGCTCGGCCACCTCGTCGAGCCGGGCCAGCTTGTGCGGGTTGGCGATCCCGAGGATCCGGGTGATCCGGCCGTCCTCGATCACCAGACTCACCACCCCGGTCAGCTCGCCGTCGAGGTCGAGCCGCGCTGCCGGCGCCCCGTTGAGCCACATCGGCTTCACCTCGACGTCGCCGTCAAACCCGGCCACCAAGCTCAGGAGCTTGGCCACCCGGTCCACACCTTCAATCGGGCGGCGAGCTGCGGGGACCACGCCACCGCCGTCCGCCACCACGACCACATCGGGTGCGAGCACATCCAGCAGCCCCTGCAGGTCGCCGCCGCGGACCGCGGCCAGGAATCGCTCCACGACGGCTTCCTGCTCGGCCCGGCTCACCTGCACTCGCGGCCGCCGCGCGGCCACGTGCTCGCGGGCGCGGCGGGCGATCTGCCGTACCGACGCTTGCGTCTTGCCGACCGCCTCCGCGATCTCGTCGTACGGCGTCTCGAACACCTCGCGCAGCACGAACACCGCCCGTTCGGTGGGGCCCAAGGTCTCCAGCACGGTCAGCATCGCCAACGAGACGCTCTCGGCGAGCTCGACGTCCTCGGCCACGTCGGGGCTGGTCAGCAGCGGCTCGGGGAGCCACTCGCCGACGTACTCCTCGCGCCGCCGCGCCAGCGTGCGCAGCCGGTTGAGTGCCTGCCGGGTGACGATCCGCACCAGGTAGGCCCGCGGATCGCGTACGTCCGCCCGGGCCGCGGCACCGAGGTCCGCCCACCGCAGCCAGGTCTCCTGCACTACGTCCTCGGCGTCGGCGGCGGAGCCGAGCATCTCGTAGGCGACCGTGAACAGCAGGCTGCGGTGGGCGCCGAACGGGTCGTCGATCATGCCGGCGACGCTACGCCGCTCGGCTGCGCCAGGGGCGGCAGGCCGCACGACGCCGACAAGCCCTCAGCCTCGATGCCGAGCGCGACGTTGGCCCGCGCCATCTGGTTCGCCATCGCGGCGAATGCGGTGAGCTCGACCAGCGCTGGCGCCCCGAGCTGCTCCAGCAGCCGGGCGGACAGCTCGTCGGTGACGGTTGGCGGCGTCTGCGTCATCGCCTCGGCGTAGTCCATGACGTCGCGCTCCAGCGGCGTGAACACGCCCGACTCCCGCCACCGCGGCACCTCGCGGGCCTTGGCCACGTCGAGCCCCTCATTGTGGGCCTGGAAGTACCCCAGGTCCAGGCAGGCCGAGCAGCCGACCAGGGCCGCCACCGCCATATGGGCGTACGACTTCAGGTCCATGTCGCACTCGTTCCACTTCCTGGCCTTCTGGCCCAGGCGCATGCTGGCCTTGAGCACCGGCACGTTTTGCCACATGATGCCGAGAGACTCGGGCACCTCACCGAGCATCCTCTTGCTGAACGTTTTCACCAGGGCGCCGTAGACGCCGGTGATCTCTGTCGCTGGAACCCGCGCATTGCCGGTCATGTCTCCTCCTCGATCGGTCTCGACATGGAGACACCGGCCAAGGCCGATCTGTGACAGCACGGCAGATATCGTCGTCGGCCGTGGCCGTGACGTGGACCACAGGTGCCCCCTGCTCCCGCGGCGTCTTTGCGCCCGGTCACCTCGGCGAGCTGACCCAGCATCTTCCGTTCGAGCTCGGTGCTACCTACCCTGATTCTGGGGATGCAGGCTAGTTCAGCCGGTTGGTGGCGAGACGTCATGACGACGACGATTCGGATGCTCGGTGTTGCCCTGCTGGTGGGAAGCGTTCTCGCGCTCCACACCCCGGCCGTTGGTGGATCTCCTGCGGATCGCGGTACGGCGAGAGGCGCCGGCCCGCAGTTGGACGTCGAGCTTGTGGCGGATGGACTGGTTGCCCCGCTGAGCCTCACCTTCGCGCCCGACGGCAGCGGTCGTCGCTTCATCGTCGACCAGACCGGCCTGGTGCAAATTCTGACGCCTGAGGGACGGGTGCTACCCGAGCCTTTCTTGGACATCTCCGACCGAGTTGTTCTCCAGAGTGCCTTCGATGAGCGGGGCCTGCTCGAGTTGGCATTTCATCCCCAGTTCGCCAGCAATGGGAAGCTGTACGTGCAGTACAGCGCCCAGCGAGAAGGTGAAAACATCTGCGTCGATGAGGAGGGCGTCGTTCCCGAGGACCCCCAGGGTTGCCCGTTCCAGTACACGCGCCGGGTGTCCGAGTTCGTGGTTTCCGCTGCGGATCCGAACCGGGTCGACCCAGCCACTGAGCGGGTGATCTTCGAGACCCCATGGCCAGGCCGAAAGCACAACGGTGGCGGGCTCGCCTTCGGCCCGGACGGAATGTTCTACATCGGCCTCGGCGACGGCGGTTTCATTCACGGTCCGAGTGGCGGCGGCTCGGCGTTCGACGTCCCACCCGCCTTGCTGTTCGGCGACCTCCTCGCGCAGGATCTCACCTCGCTGTACGGAAAGATCCTGCGGATCGATGTCGACAGGGGCGACCCCTACGGGATCCCACGGGACAACCCGTTCGTTGGCGAAGACGGCATTCCGGACGAGATCTTCGCGTGGGGATTCCGCAACCCGTTCCGCATCTCGTTCGATTCCGAAGGCGATGGGGCGATGTACGTCAGCGCCACCGCCGATACCCTCTTCGAGGCGACCTACCGAGTGACGCAGCCCGGAAACTACGGGTGGGCACTCAAGGAAGGAACGCACTGCTTCGACCGGACCAGCGCGTTCGCGCCGCCGGAGACCTGTGCGAACGTCGGATCGCTGGGCGAGCCGATCCACGATCCGGTCATCGAGTATCTGAACTTCGCGGTCGAGGATCCCCGGTCACAGGTTCCCGGCGAAGGGTTCGGCCGAGCGTCCCTCGGCGGCCACATCTATCGTGGCGAGGCCATCAAGTGGCTGCGCGGCCGTTTCGTGCAAGGTGACTTCGCCGTGGGTACGCTGGACGGACAGATCCTCGTGGCAACGCCGACGCCCAGCGGGCACTTGTGGAAATTGCGCCGGGCCTTCACATTTGACCCCTCGGACCCGGTGAGATCGGGGTTCATGAAGAGCATCGGTCAGGACGCCGATGGCGAGCTCTACGCCATCACCGGGAACTTCACGCCCACGGGCCTCGAAGGCAGGATCTGGAAGATCATCGACGCGCCCGAGTGAGCCTCAACCCCGCCGCGCGCCGTCCCCGTCGACTACTGAGCATGCGGTCGAATGAACTGGTGAGATCTGCGAGTGGGTGATCTCCGCACCGGGACCGCTCGCAACGAGAGCCAACAAGCGGCGAGCGGCCGGGAGAGAGGACTGTGCCGAAGGTGCGGCCCGCAGCGACGCCAGCCGCGAGGGTGGGTGCCGCGCAGCGGCACCCACCGCCTTGATGGTTAGGAGAGCCAACCGCGGCAACCCGGCATGCGGCCAGACCCATCGCGAGTCGGGCTGCGCTACTTCATGGCGTCGTCCAGGACCTCACGCAACTTCTGGGCGAACGCTGCCGGGTCGTTGTCCGGCGCCCACTCGTTGGCCGCGAAGCCGCCGTGGTCGCCCGGGAAGACGACTGGCTCGGTACCCAGCAGCTCGGCGAGCGCCTCGCCGCCGCGGCGGGCCATCGTGCCCTCGCCCTCGACCCCGATCGCGGGCAGGATCCGCACCCCCGAAGCCAAGCTACGTGGGTTCGAGACGTACCAGGACGAGTTTCCGTACGGCGACTCGGCCTTGGACCCGGCGTTGACGTACTGCGATCTGACAACCGGGCCAGACGGCCGGCGGGTGACGCTGGAGGATCGCGTAGCCGAGAGCACCGAACGGTACGGCCGCGAGCATGTGACCGCGTGCCATCAACGCGGGAGTTCCTGAGTTCAACCGGGCCTGGGAGGACACGGAGCGTCGGATGCGTGCAGCTGGTGTTGAGCTCGTGTAGTCGTCAGCGGATGACCGGAGTCCGGCCGCTCAGGTAGTCGGTGATTCGAAGGCGTATCGAGTCGACCATGGGAAGGTCGTCGAGCTCGTCGGGCTCGACGAACCGGACCTCGTGCGACTCTTCGCTGACGGTGAGGGAGCCACCGACGAAGCGGCAGAGGAAGCAGATCGAGAACTCCTGTCGGACCTCACCGTCGTCGTACGCGAAGACATGCTTCGGGTCCGTATAGGTGCCGACGATCGAGACGGGTTCGACCTTGAGTCCGGTTTCCTCGCGAACCTCCCGCGCCACGCACTCGGCCAGGGACTCACCGACTTCCATCCGCCCACCGGGCAGCGCCCACATCTCGTTGTCTCGCCGGCGATGGAGCAGGATGCGGCCAGCTTCGTCGACCACGATCGCGGACGCTGCGGGAACCAGGGAGTTCGGGGCAGGGGCTGCCGGGTCGTCGTAGTAGTCCACACGGCCCATGGCTGTGTCTCCCTGCGTTCAGACTCCGGCGCGTACCGGCGTACGGTCCTGATCTTCCCTGATGGCTCTGGTGTCGGCCCAGATGCCCTCGAAATGCGCGGCGAAGCGGGAGAACAGGCCGCTCGGTCCGATTCGGCGTAGATGCAGCAGCGGCGCGGAATGCCCTGGCGTCGCGTAGAGATGTGGTGTCACGAACATCTCGTCATCGAAGCGGAAGATCGAGTTGTACAGCGGCGCATCCTGGTAGCGCATCTCAGCCCCGTCGCACTCCAGTAGCGGCTCGAAGGCCCGCAGGCTGGAGTTGATGCGAGCTACCAGGGTGATCGCCTGCTGTTCTTCGTCGTCCCGCCATCGCACGTGCTCGGACTCTGGATCCGCGAGAGCCATTCGCACCTTGCAGCCGCGCTTGGACTTGTCACACAGAACGTCGATGAGCTGCGGGTGCTGCTGTGGGAGGAAGTACAGCGTGTACCCGAGTAGATCGATCTGCCGCTCTGCCCGAGTGACCAAACCCCACCACCGGCCGGCGTCCACATCGGCCCGATAGGGGTAAGCCGCGACGACCTCGGCAGCGGCCGCCCCAAGAGCATCCGCTTGCCGCCGCCGTGCGGCTGGCCACAGGAACTCCTCCCGTTCGTCGACGAGCTCCGCCAGGGCCCACCGGTGACGCGGGTGCGGCACTCGTCCGGCAAGCCACCGCTGAACGGTCTTCGGATCGACCTGGGTTTCACGGGCTGCCGCCTCGATCGAGAGGCCCGCGCGGTCCATCGCTGCTCGTAGGCGCTCGTTGGACATTTGACCTCCCGATGGGACGTTTTTGCGAGGTCGATAAATGTTCTAAACGTCCCATCGGTGCGGTGTGGACGTCAAGCGCTATGCGGCTGACTGGGAACTGTCAGTGACCGAGGAGTCAGGGAGAGCCAGTGCAGGCGACCGACGCCCAGGCCCGCGGCGGTGACGTCGACTGCTCGGGTTCGCAGGCCAAGGACCAGGTGGCATGAACAGACCACGTGGGGACGGCGTGAATGGTGTGGAAGGTCCGCCGTCCCCACGTGCACCAAACCACTGATGACAGGCCTGTTAGCTGTGAGCACCCCATCGTCCTCGGTGCACAACGCTGTCAAGGGGCTTGCGCCTGGTAGTAACGATCTGTCGTAGGTCGTCGGTAAGCGGGTCGTCGGGGTAGCCGACAGAGATGGCCCCAATGGGGTGGAACTCAGGGGGGACATCGAAAGCGTGCCGGTAGGCATCGATGCGATCCGCGGGGATGCCGAAGAAGCATGCTCCGAGTTCAGCGTCGACAGCCGTCAGCAGCATGAGCAATGATGCAAACCCGGTGTCGATGTCCCAGTACGGAGCCGGCCACCAGGCATCGGACCGGTCTGTATGCCCCTTGTCGGGCTCTGCATAGCGGTCCAGGTAGGCGCTCTTGTTCGAATGCGGCACGATGAGCAGCGGGGCATCTACGTTGGCTGCGAGCCAGCGCTCGGCATGCTCGACCGGGGTGACCGCCGCGCGGAACCGTGCAACCTCCTCGGGACCTTCTAGGACAAGAAACCCCCAACCCTGAGAGAAGCCCCCGGACGGCGCGCGAGTCGCGTTACGGAGAATCCTGCCTACGGCATCTGGCGGCACCGTGCGGTTCGGGTCGTAGCGCCGGACCATGCGGCGTCTGCGCACCACGTCTTGAAACTCCATGCCGCCGATCATCTCAGGAAGCACCGGAGCCGTACCAAGTCACCGGCCGGCACCCGATGGGTGAGGCTGAACCCGAGCATGGCCCTGCTGTACGAGCTCCTTGTCGATGACGTAAATGGATCGTCTGAGTTCGTGTTCGTCTCCCTGCCGGCATGCCATGGCACCGCGCGAACTTCCGACAACGGTTCTGGCGGCCGGCATGGGACGGCGTGAACCCGGATGATCCAGAAGCCGAAGAGGCGGGGCCCTGGAGGACCGCTGGAACCGGTCTCTGAACGGAGCTTAGCGGCCCGGAGCGTGACCAGCTGGTGGATGCGTCCAGACCTCCGGCCGGTGGTCGACAAGGCCCTCAGAATCCACCAGGAGCGGATGGGAGCAAATCCCGCTCCCAATCTGCTCCCAGTCAGAAGCGGGCTACAACCGAAAAGGGGCTCTGACCTGCGTGGGCGCAACAGGGATTGAACCTGTGACTTGAGGTTCCCCCGGTTCTCCGGTGACTGGATTATCTGGTTTCGGTTGGGGGTTCGGGGGTCGTAGCTGACTCGTGGTGGGTGTGCTGTCTGTGCCACGTCTCCTCGTACTC
>WHTJ01000099.1 GCA_009377795.1 Propionibacteriales bacterium
CTCATTGGCCGGCTGCGTGCTCAGTCTGCGAGGCCGAGAAATACGATCAGGGCTCGGTTGAGCTGAACCAGCTCCGTTTCCTGCAACCGGCCGAGATGGTCACGTAGGTTGACCCGCGGCATGGTCGTCACCTTGTCGACCATGAGTTGACTGGGCTGCTCCAGGCCATTCACCGGTGACGGCTCAACAGCGATCCGTGCCAAGGGTGCTTCGACCGGGTTTGTGGTGAGCGGACAGATTGTCACCGATGCAGTCGCGTCGAACCGATCATCTTGGATGATCGCTACCGGCAGTGGTTTGCCGGTATAGGTGCCTCGCGCGGCAGCGGTATAGAGATCCCCGCGCCTCACTCAGTCTGCTCCGCGTCGTCGTCCCAGTCCTCGGAGATGGCGTCCACGAACGCCTGATCGTCGGCTTCTTGCTCGCTTGCAGCGATGGCGGCGGACTGACGGTGTGCCTCGGCGGCGAACTGTGGAGCTCGCACGTCGGGCACCCAAATCTGCATCGGGCGGAGGCCCTGTTGGCGCAGCCGCCGCCGATGCTCTCGTACACGATCGCGAGTGGTTGCCATATCCCGATGTTACATGTAACGCTCATATGAAAGTTGGCCTGAGCGGTGGAGGATGAGGGGATGATGCACAGCGGATGGGTGACGGGGCGGCGGGTCCGGCGGCAGTTGCCGAGGTGGTCGGAGCTGCGACCGTTGTTGCGCGCGCGGCCGCCGGAGCTCAACCCGACGAGCCGCCGTCTGGGTAAGGCGCTGACTATCGCGGACCTGCGCCGAGTTGCGATGCGGCGCACGCCGCGGGCGGTGTTCGATTACACCGATGGCGCGGCGGAGCGGGAGGTCAGTCTGCGGCGTGCGCGGGCGGCGTTCAGGGGGGTCGAGTTTCACCCGAACGTGCTGCGAGACGTGTCGTCGGTCGATACCACGACGACGATCCTGGCACGTCGGTCCGCCCTGCCGTTCGCGTTCGCGCCGACCGGGTTCACCCGGATGATGAACCATGAGGGTGAGTGCGCGGTGGCCCGTGTCGCGGCCCGTCGTGGTATCCCCTATGCGTTGTCGACGCTGGGCACGACCTCGATCGAACGGGTGGCCGAGGCGGCTCCGGATGCGCGGAAGTGGTTTCAGCTCTACGTGTGGAAGGACCGGGCCGCCGGTGCCGAGCTGATGGCCCGGGCGGTCGACGCGGGGTACGAGGCGCTCATCCTCACCGTGGACGCACCGGTGCCCGGGGTACGGATGCGCGACGTCCGCAACGGGTTCTCCATCCCGCCCGCGCTCACCATACGTACCGTGGCCGACGCCGCGCTCCATCCCGCGTGGTGGGTCAACCTGCTGACCACCGAGCCGCTCACGTTCGCGACCTTCACCAGCTGGGAAGGCACCGTCGCCGAGCTGATGGCCGAACTGCTCGACCCCACCATGACCCTCGATGACCTGGAATGGGTCAGGTCGAACTGGTCCGGCCCGCTCATCGTGAAGGGCATCCAAACCGTCACCGACGCCAAGGCGGTCATCGACGCCGGAGCCGACGCCGTGGTGCTGTCCAACCACGGCGGCCGACAACTCGACCGCGCCCCCGTACCGCTGCGACTCGTCCCCGACGTTCGAGACGCGATCGGCGACCGCGCACACGTCATCGTGGACACCGGCATCATGAGCGGCGCCGACATCGTCGCCGCGATCGCCGCGGGCGCGCATTCCACCATGGTCGGACGGGCGTACCTGTACGGGCTGATGGCCGGCGGCGAACGCGGCGTCGACCGAGCCACCGAGATCCTGGAATCCGAGATACGCCGCACCATGGCACTACTCGGAGCCACCCAAATCAACGACCTAGGCCCCCACCACGTAAAGCTCTGACGTTCCTTCATCGTGCCGAGATTGCACTTCTGGTCGACCAGAAGTGCAATCTCGGCACGAACTCTGGACGATCAACGGAAGTCACGGGACATCGCACGAACCGCCAACAGAAACCGCTCGAGACCGAACGGAACTCATTCACCCCGTTTCGTCCAAATCGGCGAGCGGTTTGAACTCCTGACGACTTGCACGATGCGTCCAGTTCCTCGGACAACCCGGCAAGTCGGCTACATCCCGTTCGAACCCGAAGCAGCGATCTGCTTCTTCCGACTCGTGTCCTCCCGCTACGAACGCGCCAGCCTGATCGTCACATCCAACAAGCCCCAGATCGGTGGGGCGAAACCTTCGGAGACGACGTGGTCGCCGCCGCCATGATCGACCGGCTCGTGCACCACGCCGAAGTCATCGCCACAAAGGAGACAGCTACCGCCCAGCCCAGGACGCGGGGTCGTGCACGATGAACGTGGCGGTGAATCGCATGGCGTCGTCTCCTGCGAGCGGTGGACCGCCCTGAGGAACGCGGATCCTACCAATGCAGTAGGTGGTGGTCAATGGTCCAGATGCCGCTCAACCCTGGTCGTGTCTATCCTGACCATCTATCGACGTCAAAATATGCCGCAGGCCTTGTTTTCTCGATGGATGCGTGCTTTCGTTCCACTTCTGCAGCGCACGCGCACGGCATGCTCGCCGCAGGCATCAGAGCGTTCCGCCAGGAGAAACATTGATCGAGTTCTCGCCCCGAGCCGGGTACCGGCAGACCACGGCGACGGTCGAGGAGATCCCAGTAGGCGGGCAGGCGATCACCGCTCTCTACTACGCGGGTGCGCCCGACGCCCCCTGTCTCGTGCACGTGCACGGCAAGGGCGGCAACGCAGTGTCGGGGCCCAGCCGGTTCCTGCCGCAGCTCCTGCACGACGTGGCGCACCTGGCAGTGAACATGAGGTGCCGCGACCTCGCGTACACCCGCTACGACATCCCGCTGCGCGACTTCACGTCTGGAGACCCCTCCGTCGGCGGCGGGTACTGGGAGGACCTCGACGAAGGACGGGACGACGTCACCGCCGCCGTAGCCACCGCGCGGGCCCGAGGGCATTCGCGGGTCGTGGTTGTCGGCCACTCCTCCGGCGGCTTCTATGCAGGAATGGTGGCGGACCAACTCGACGAGCACGAGGCTGTGGTGCTCCTCTCCCCCATCACCGACAACCGCCGAGCGCTCAAGTGGTGGTTCCCCGACGCAGACGAGCGAGCGGCAGCGCTCAAACGGGCACGCTCCCTGGTCGCCGCGGGTGATGGCGCGACATTACTGCCGCTGTCCCGCTGGTATTGGGCGATCTCGGCCGCCTCGCTCGTGCAGCGGGCCGACGAGCCCGAAGGCATATGGCCACAGACCCTCGCCGCTGCTCACGTACCTGTCCTGCTGCTCGCCGGCGGGGACGAGTCCCGCGCGGCCGACTGGCGGCACATGGCGGAAGAACTGCCGAACGGGCGGGGACACTCCGCCATCATCGACGGCGCCGATCACTTTTATGTCGGTCGGGAGGACAAGGTTGCCGAGGCGGTCCGCTCCTTCGTGGAGGCGATCTGATGACCTCGCCGGTGGTGGTCGCGGGTGCTGGGGGTGCTGGACTGGCCGCTGCGCTCTCCGCCGCCCAGTGCGGCGTCGATACCGTCGTGCTCGAGGCCAACCTTCACTACCGCCACGCTTGCACCACGGTGATGAGCACCGGCCTCGTGCCCGGGGCTGGTACCCCGGCGCAGCAGGCGGCCAACGTAGACGACAGCCCGGAGGACTACGCGGCCGACATCCTGGCCAAGACCGGCGAGACTAGCGACCCCGTCACGACCGCGACCCTGACCGCGCGCTCCGCCGAACTCGTCGAGTGGCTCGGTCGGTCGCTGCGGCGCGCCCTCGAACTGGCGACCGACGCCCGCTACCCGGGGCATCGCAGACACCGGCTGCACGCCCCCGCCGACCGCAGCGGCCGGACGTTGCACGGGGCACTGAACCGAGCCGTGATTGCCCACGACGTGGAGGTGCTGATGCCGTATCGCCTGGTCGGCGTGGCCGAGCGGACCGATGCGCTGCGCCTCACTGTCGCCACCCCGGACGGGGCCAGACATGAGATGGACGCCGGCGCACTGGTCCTCGCCACCGGTGGCTTCGCGCAGGACCCGGAACTGGTGCGCCGACACCTGCCCCAGCTCGAAGCAGCGACCTACTTCGGCGGCGACCACAGCGACGGACAGGCGCTGCGACTGGCCGAGGAACTTGGGCTCGACTGTGCCTACCTGGACTCCTACACCGGGCACGCGTCGTACGCGCACAACCACGGTGTCCTGGTTACATGGAACGCGGTGATGCACGGCGGTGTCATCGTCAACACCGCGGGGCGGCGGTTCGCCGACGAATCGATCGGCTACTCGGGCTTCGCCGATGCCCTCGCAGGGCAGGAGGCGAGCCGAGGCTTCCTGCTGCTCGACCAGCGCATCGCCGACGCATGCAAGACCTTCCCCGAGTTCACCCAGCTGCGCGACGCAGGAGGCATCCGGTGGGCCGACGACCCGGTCGCCCTTGCCAGGGCTATTGGTGTACCCGAGACGGTGCTCGGAGCGACCCTGGAGGAGGCGGGGATCGCAGCCACCGGTGCTCACCCGGACCCACACGGCCGCACCGACTGGGAGGCACCACTGGCGTGGCCCGTCGGCGTAATACCAATCAGCCCGATCCTCGGCATGAGCCAAGGCGGCTTGGTCACCGACGAGCAGGCGCGGGTGCGCAGGGACGGCCGCGCCGTCCCGCGTCTGTACGCCGCGGGTGGGGCGGCGACGGGCACCTCGGGCCACGGGGGCGAGGGCTACCTGGCCGGCAACGGCCTACTGCTCGCCTTGGGACTTGGCTACATCGCCGGCCGTGACGCCGCGCGGGTGGTGTCCCACTATGGACATAGGGCACCGTGATGGTTCGACTTGCCGCCGCGCACGTGGCACCGGCGTGGCTCGACCGTGACGCCAGCCTCGAACGGGCCGCGAACGTCATCGACGAGGCGGCAGACGCGGACGCGGACATCGTCGTTTTCCCTGAGTCCTTCGTGCCCGGGTTCCCCTATTGGATCAATCTGGGGCTCCCGCCGTCGCACCAGCAAGAGCTGTGGCTGCGCCTGCGCGAGCACGCCGTCGACCTGTCCGCCGACGACCCCCTGGGGCCTGTGGCGAGCAAGGCGGCCGCGCGGGGTGTCCACGTCGTCATGGGCGCCACGGAACGAGCCGGCGGCAGCCTCTACAACGTGCAGATCTTGCTCGACCGGTCCGGGTCGGTCGCCGGCTGGCGACGCAAGCTGGTCCCGACGCTCTTCGAGCGGACCGTGTGGGCCTTCGGTGACGGTGCAAACCTCCGCGCGTGGGACACCGATGCCGGACGAGTCTGCGGGTTGATCTGCTGGGAGCACATCCACCATCTCATCCGTCACGCCATGGCCGCCGAGGAGCCAGACCTGGTCGTGGCCGCCTGGCCGGGGTTCGCGCCGGCGCTGGGGATCGACGCGGCGTTCCCTCGACGGGTCGAATTGCTGTCGGCCAGCTTCGCGTTGATGGCGCAGACCGCGGTGGCGGCGGTGTCGCACCCCGTCACCCAGACCCTCCTGGACGCGGTGGCGGCCGCGGTCGAGCGGCCGCTCAACGACCCGCGACCCGTGGGCGGGCGCACGGCCATCTATGACGCGCGCGGGTCCGTCCTTGCCGAGACCAGCTCAGCCGAGGGGGACATAGTGGTAGCCGAGGTGGCTCCGGCGATCGGTCATGCCGCCAAATGGGTGGCCGACCCGGTGGGGCACTCATCGAGGTCCGAGCTATTGCGATTGCACGTCGACCGGCGCGCCCACCGTGCCGTGTCGCCCGTTGATCCCGACGAGGGCGTGGAGCCATGGACGAACACCTGATCGGAGCGGCCCAGCCATTCGGCACCACCAAGGCCACCAGCTACCAGATGGTGACCCACCGCTACACCGGGCGGGTCCTGTACGTGATGTTCCGCACTCAGACGGACCTACGGCGCTGGGTCCCGGCACCGCTGCAGGTGGCCGACCCCCATGAGGCCTTCGTGAAGGTCTACCAGCTGAAGCGCCGGCCGATCGACCGGGACCCGGATCCGCCGGCGTTCAGCGGCTATCACGAGGTCTGCGTCACGGTCCTGGCAACCCTGCCTGACGACCCGACGCCACGGCATTACAACTTGTTCATGTGGCTGGATCGGGACTGGCCGATCTACAAGTACCGGGAGGTGTTCGGGTGGCCGAAGAAACTTGCACAGATCGATATCTCCAGTACGTTCGCCGGTGACGGGCGGTACGACTATGACGATGGGACCCAGGCGTACGGTGCTGACCTCCATCGTCACGGATTCCGGCTGATGACACTGCGCGCTCAGCTCGCGGGCGGGCCCGAGGCCCCCACGCCGCCGTTCGCGGGCTTCTACACCGTGCGGCACCTCGTGTCGCCCGACGGCGACCCGGACGGGCACGTGTCGGAACTGTTGACGATCCAGCCGACGGACGGCTGGACGACCCCGCCGGTCTTCGGCACCGCCGAGCTGTCGTTCGGCACCGCCCCCGACGAGGAGCTCGACGCACTCGGTGACGTGGAGGTCACCGGCTGCGCGCTGATGGACACGGGTTGGGTGCTGCCGGCGTGGCCGGCCCGCCGCGTCGCCAGCCTGCCCGAGTTGGCCCCGCAGGTCGGCGAGCCCGCGCCGGCCGACGGGCCAACCCGCGGGCGCCAACCGTGATCCTCCCCGGTGTATTCCTGCCATACACGGAACCAATGCACCGCGGAAGCGCGTGCGCCGCCGGCAGCAGGCGCTCCGTGCCGGCGCGTGGTCCCGGCGGTGTTGGCCGCATCGCTCATCCGCCAGCGCGGTAGACGGTGGGCACGTCCCCACCGGCGAGCAGTGCGTGGGCGACCCGCCGCCCGTCCGAGATGGCCGCCCCCGCACCGCGGGCGCTGCGCGCGTCGCCGATAACGGCGGCACCGGCCACCACGGGCCCGTCGAACGCGAGCGGCGTCGGCTCGTCGCCGAGCAACCACAGAACCCGTTCGATGCCTCGTACCACGTGCTCGATCCCGCTGGCCGCATGCCGCACGCACGCGACGTCGCCGTCGAAACCGACGACCCTGCTCATCGCGTCGCACGACACCCCGGAGGCGAGCAGGTCGGACACGGCCGGGCGCCACTCCTGGGTCAGCACGAGGCTCGGCCACGCCAACTGCGGCGAAGACGTCACGACGTGGAGGTCACAACCGCGTCCACGCAACCACGTCAGGAGTGCGACCGAAGCCCGTGACCCGGCCTCCTCGACGACGAGCAGGCGCTCGTCCCGAGGGGGGTCGGCCACGGCACGATCGAGGTCGAGCAGCCGTTCGGAGACCAGGCCGGGCACGGGTGCCGCGCTCGCGGTGCGGTACCTCGCCGCCCGCCACGGCCGGCCTCCCGTAGCCAACACCAGACTGTCCCCTTCGGACGCAAGCTCGGCAAGCGCCGCCTCGTGGACTCGGCGCCCCAAGTGCAGCTCGCCGCTGGCCGACAGGATCTCGGCCACGCGCGGATTCGTGACATGACGCCACTCCTGGCGCCCGGGGACAGAGGTCGCCAGCCGCAATCGACCGCCGGGATCATCCGCCGCGTCCACCACCGTCACCTCTGCGCCACCGGCCGCCAGCGTCGCCGCGGCCTCCAGACCCGCCGGCCCCGCACCGATCACCGTCACCCGCAACGACGTGCGCCGACCGCCCGACGGCGACAGCGACCCAGACGGCGCCGACAGCTGGACCTCTCTGCCGGCCGCGGGGTTCTGCACACACGAGATCGGCCGGCGCTCGGACAGGCGTCGCACGCATTGCTGGTTGCAGTACAGACAGTGGCGCACCAGCGAGCCGGCGCCGTCGCGGATCTTGCGCGGCCACGCCGGGTCGGCGATGAACGGGCGTGCGAACGCGAGCAGGTCGGCCTGTCCCGCGTCCAGCACCGCCCCGGCCTCCTCGGGATACGGGATGCGTCCCGCCACCACGACCGGGATGCCGGCGCGCCGCACCGTAGCCGCCGGACCCACCGCCGGCCCAACCGGCGATCCCATCGTCGGCGTGATGAGGTGCAGGTTGTGGTACGAGCCGACGATCACGCTCACGTAATCGAGCAGTCCGAGCCCCGACAGATAGCCGACGGTCTCCGCTGCCGCCTCCGCCCCCAGGCCGCCGTCCACACCGTGTTCGGCACTCATGCGGATACCCAGCAGCGCGTCGTCTCCCACCTCGCCCCGCACGGCCGACAGTGCCTGCCGCAGCGGCTCGGCCCGCGCCCGCATTGATCCCGCGAAGGCGTCCTCCCGCTGGTTGTCGAGGGGAGACAGGAACGAGCCGAACAGGTAGTCGGCGGTGCTCTGCAGCTCGAGCCCGTCGAACCCCGCGTCGACGGCCATGGCGGCGATCCGTGCGTAACCGCCGACCAGCTCGTCGAGCAGCGCCTCCGTCAACGGCAGGGGGTCTTCCTTCATCGTCGGGGAGGGCACGGGTGAGGGCGCGAGGACGGGGAGCCCCGTCTCCATCCACGTCGTGTTGCGGCCCGCGTGCCCGATTGTGAGGCTGATCCGCGCACCGTGGCGCTGTACCCGCTGGCCGACGCGGCGCCAGTCGTCGCGCATATCGGTCTCCCACGGTCCGGTGCCGGGCGGCAGCTCGCGTCGCGCGGTGGGATGAGAGGCGATGGGCTCAGTCACGACCCAGCCGGCGCCGCCTTCAGCACGCGCTTCGAGGTAGTCGCCGTACCGGTCGGTGAAGCCGGCACCCTCGTTAAACCCCGTCCAATGCGGCGCGCAGACGATGCGGTTGGCGATCCGCCTCCCGGCGATCTCGATGGGCTCGAACAGCGACGAGGATCCCTGCATGCCGTGACTCCTACTCGGCGGAGACGCCACGCCCGAAGTCGAACGTGTCGTCGTGTGGGAAGAAGCAGGCCACCGGCCGGTCCTGGCCGCGTTCGCGCAACTGGGGGTCCTCCTGGCTGCAGCGCGCCTCGGCGCGGGGACACCGAGGGTGGAACCGGCACCCCTCGGGCATCCGCATCGGCGACGGCGGGTCGCCGGTCAGCAGTATGCGCTGCCGATTGCGTTCGATCTCCGGGTCCGGGTTGAGAGTGGCCGACAGCAGCGCCCGGGTGTACGGGTGCGCGGGCGTGGTGAAGATGTCGTCTGTCGGGCCCGTCTCGACGACCCGTCCCAGGTACATGATCGCCACGCGGTGGCTGATCTGGCGCACTACGCCGAGGTCGTGCGCGATGAATATGTAGGCGAGCCCGAAACGCTCCTGCAGGTCGACGAGCAGGTTGACGATCTGCGCCTGCACGGACAAGTCCAAGGCGGACACGGGCTCGTCGAGCACCACCAGTTTTGGTTGCAGGGCAAGCGCACGCGCGATGCCAACGCGCTGGCGTTGCCCACCCGAAAGCTGATGTGGGTACCGCGTGGCGAACTCGCGGGCGAGCCCCACCACGTCGAGCAACTCGTCGATGCGCTCCCGACGCTCCTTGGCGTTGCCGACCCGGTGCGCGACCAGCGGTTCGGCAACCGACTGGGCGACGGTCATGCGGGGGTCCAACGACGAGAACGAGTCCTGGAACACGGCCTGCATGTCCCGCCGGATGGTGTGTAGTTCGCGTTCCTGGGCTGCGCCGATGTCGGACCCCTCGAACCGGATGGTGCCGGCGGTGGGTCTCAGCAGCCGCAGGATCAGCCGTGCGGTCGTCGATTTGCCGCATCCTGACTCGCCGACCACGCCGAGCGTCTCACCCTCCCTGATCTCAAGGTCGACGCCGTCGACAGCGCGGACGGTCGTCTTCTTGCCGACCGGGAAGTGCTTGGTCAGGCCGGTGACCTCCAGGAGCGTCGGCGAACCCACGGCTTCGGGGCCGGACACCGAAGCGGTCTCGGACTGTGGACCGGTCATGTGTGCTCCCCTCCTGCCGATTCCGCTGTCTCGACCCCGGCGTATAGCTGTTCGGACAGGTCGCAGGCGACCAGGCGTCCCCCGCCGGCGAGGGGCCGAAGTTCCGGCACCTGCCGCGTGCATGATTCCTTGGCGTATTGGCAGCGTGGGTGGAACGCGCAGCCGGAGGGCAGCTCGTGCAGCCGTGGTGGGGCGCCAGGGATCGGCGCCAACTCGCGGCGTCCTTCGACGTGCGGGACCGACGACAGCAGCGCTTCGGTGTAGGGGTGACGGGGCCGACGCAGGACGTCAGTGGCGGACCCGCGTTCGACGACCCGGCCGCCGTACATGACCGCGATGTCGTCGGCAAACGCGGCGGCGACCCCAATATCGTGGGTGATCAGCACGATGGCGGTGCCGAGGTTGCGCTGGAGGTCGCGCACGGTGTCGATGATTTGTGCCTGCACGGTGGCGTCGAGCGCCGTGGTGGGCTCGTCGGCAATCAGGATCGACGGCTGCTGGGAGACCGCGATGGCGAGCATCACGCGCTGCCGCATACCGCCCGACAGTTCGTGCGGGTAGCGCTGGACGCGGTCCTCGGGGTCGGGGATCTGCACGAGGTCGAGCAGCTCGACGGCGCGCTGCCAGGCCTCGGCGCGGGAGATGTTTCCGTGCACCTTGAACATCTCGACGATGTGCCCACCGACTCGCAACCCCGGGTTGAGGCTGGACAGCGGGTCCTGGAACACCATTGCGATCTCTTTGCCGCGCAGCCGCTGACGCAGCCGCCGATTGGTGAGCAGGTCCTCACCCTTGTACTCGACGCGCCCGCCGACGACGCGTCCCGGGTAAGGCAGGATGCCACCGACCGCCTGGGTGCTGACCGACTTGCCGGACCCGGATTCGCCGAGGATCACCAGGGTCCGGCCCTCCTCGAGCTCCCAGGTCACGCCATCGGCGGGCCGGATCACGCCCTCACGGGTGGGGAACTCGACAGTTAGGTCGCTAACGCGGAGCAGTGGCCGCATGTCACGTCACCCGGTAGACGTCGAGGGCGGCCTCACCCAGCAAGGCCGCCCGTGCCGCTGGGCGCAGGCCCAGTTCGTCGATCTCGCGGATAGCGCGATCGAAGGGGATCACCGGCCAGTCCGTACCGAAGAGCACCTTGCCACGCCCCCAGCTGTCGGCGAAGCGCACGAACGCCTCGGGCCAGTGCTTGGGCGCGTAGGCGTCCGATCCGATGTAGACGTTCGGATGCTTGTCGGCGACGGAGATCATCTCCTCGGTCCACGGCCAGCCGATGTGGATGCCGACCAGACGCACGTCCGGGAAGTGGCACGCCACGGTGTCGAGGGTCGCCGGCCGCCCCACACTGGGAAGGGGGTTCTCCGCGGCGTAGCGCAGGCAACGGCCCACCTGCATCTGGATCGGCACGTCGAGTTCACCGCACTTGGCGTAGAACGGATACCAGCGGGCGTGGTCGGGCGCCATCTCGAACCAGTGCGGGTAGAAGTGCGCGCCCACGAAGCCGTACTCCGTGACCAGCCGGTCGAGCTCCTTGATGCCCCGCACGCCGTCGTACGGGTTGACGCCCGCGAGGGCACGGAACCGGTCCGGGTAGCGCTCGACCGCGTCGATGACGACTTTGGGATCCAGCTCCCACGAAGTCGGCAGCCCCCGTCGACCCATGCGAGGGGCGATCAGGAACGCGATGTCGATGCCGGCCTCGTCCATCAACTCGATGTGCTGCTCCAGCGACACGCCGTCCAGCGCCCCGCGGTTGGTCCCGATCTTCTCGCCGTGGAAAGTCCGAGACCACGAAGGGCGGGACGCCACGATGTCGGGGGTGAGTAGGTTGCAGACCGCGTCGACGACGCGCGTCGGTCGACCCTCGTTCGCCTGCGCCTCAGGCATTGGCGTGTTCCTTGCCGCTGTGATCCCACACCAGTTCCGCGCCGGCCTTGGTCGTCCACCCGCGACGGAAGAAGTACGCACCTGTCACCTCGCCCGGTGCGAGTGCCTCGAGCTCTTCGTTGACGCCGTCGGCCAACTGCACGGTTCCGGAGCCCTTCCAGCAGTCCACTGTCTTGGCGCCGCCGAGCTTGAGCGAGAAGAGCTGCCGGGTGGTCGGCACGTGTGGGCTCGGTGACGGCAGCACCCGGTGCATGAACACGCGGTGCCCGTAGGCGGGAATGCCGTCGTCGGGCAGCCGCTCCTCCAACGTGACCGCCACGTCGAGCACCCGCGTCCCCAGCCGGTCGACAACCCCGCGCAGCTTCGTTCCCGAACCGATGGGCCCCATGCCGGGGTTGACGTCGTGGATGCGGGTCTTGTGCACCTGCGCGAGCTTCTTCGGCAGGCCCATGAAGTGCCCGAACGCCATCGACCAGTCCTTGGTGACCCAGATGAAGGCGCTGAAGCGGCCCGCATCATCGCCGTGTTTGCAGTACAGGCCGACGATTCCTTCGTTGTACTGCGTACGTTCGGGCTCGATGGCGTGTTGGTCGGGCTCGGAGGCGCTGACCTTGAGCATGTCGGCCACGTACGCGAAGCCGAGCGGCGGGTCGGACGGCTCCAGGTCCTCTGGCAGGTAACGCTGTGCGACGTCCGGATCGACGCGGAACACGACCTGGATTGCCTCCGCGCTGATGTGGTGGGGAACGTCTTCGACCAGCGACGCCTTGCCCGTCGGTGATTGCGGATTCGTAAAGCCTTTCAGAACCATTGGTGCGCCTTTCCCGTTAGGTGCTGAGTTGCGGGTCGAAACGGTCGCGGAGCCAGTCCCCGACGAGGTTGACCGCGAGCACGACGGCCACGATGGCGAGCGCCGGCACGGTGGCGGCCCACCAGGCGATGTCGAGGTGCTGGCGGCCCTGGCTGACCATCGACCCCCACGTCGGGGTGGGTGGTTGGATGCCGAGGCCGAGGAAGCTGAGCGCGCTCTCGGCGACAATGACCTGGGCGATCGCGAACGTCCAGATCACCAGCAGGGGCGGCAGGGCGTTCGGGAGCACGTGCCGGAGCAGTATCTTCCCGGTGGAGGTCCCGGCCATCCGGGCCGCGGCGATGTACTCCTGATGCTTGATCTTCAGCACGGATCCCTGGGCGACACGCGCAAACGGCACCCATGTCCAGAACGTGAGCGTCGCGATCAAGGTGGGGACGCTCGGTCCTACGACGGCCACCACGGCGATGGCGATCACGAGGAACGGGAACGCAGTCTGGATGTCGACCAGGCGCATCACGACGGTTCCCACCAACCCTTCGCGGAAGCCGGCGATGATCCCAAGGGTCACGCCGATGAGGGCGGCGCATATCGCGGTGACCAGCCCGATCGACAACGACACGCGGCCCGCATACAGGGTGCGCGTCAGGACGTCGCGACCGAGGTGGTCGGTGCCGAACAGGAACTCCGCCTCGCCGCCGTCCACCCATGCCGGAGGCAGGAAGCGGTCGACGACAGACTGCTCGACGGGGTTGTGCGGGGCGATCCACGGAGCAAGCAGCGCTGCGAGGACCGCCAGGGCCAGGACCACGAGGCCGATCCACCCGAACAGGTCGCGGCTGATGGAAACGCGCAGCGAGCGCCATCGATCGTTGCGCGCCAACGCGTGGTCAGCGCGGGATGTGACATCTCCGCTCATTCGCGTTGGCTCCCTAATGTCGGGTCGATGACGCGGTATAGAAGGTCGATGACGAAGTTCACGACCACGACCAGGACGGCGATGACGAACACCGCCGCCTGCACCAGCGGGTAGTCGCGAGTGAGGACGGCGTCGACCAGCAACCGCCCCATTCCCGGCCATGCGAAGATCACCTCGGTGATCACCGCGCCGCCGAACATCTGCCCGACGTCGATGCCAGCCAGCCCCACGACGGGGACCATGACGTTACGCAGCGCGTGCTTGAAGCGGATGCGACGCAGCGGGATGCCGTTGGCCTGCGCCGCCCGCACATAGTCCTTCGACAACTCCTCGACCATGTAGGCACGTACGAGGCGCGTCTGTCGGGCCATCATGAACGCCGACAACGTCAGGGTCGGCAGGATCAAGCTGGCAAGACCGTCACGCCCGAACGACGGGAGCCACCCGAGCGTGACGGCGAAGACGAGGATCAACAGGATCCCCAGCACGAAGTTGGGGACCGACTGCCCGAGCAGCGTGCCGGTCAGCACGGCGGAGCCGGACAGCCGCCCGCGCCGCACCGCGGCGAATATGCCGACCGGGATCGCGATGACGAGCGCTAACGCCACCGCCGAGAAGGTGAGCTGCAGGGACGCGGGGAAGCGCTCCATCACGGCTTCCATTACGGGACGCTGGTATTGATAGGAGAACCCGAAGTCCAGCCGCGCGATGTCGGTGATGAAGTACCAGTACTGGACGATCAGTGGCCGGTCCAGCCCTAGCTGCGTCCGGAACCCCTCAATCTGCTCCGGGGTGGCCTGCGGCCCGGCCAACATAGCCGCAGGATCCCCGGACAATCGCATAAGCAAGAAGAGCAGGGTGCTGATGC
>WHTJ01000100.1 GCA_009377795.1 Propionibacteriales bacterium
GAGTACGAGGAGACGTGGCACAGACAGCACACCCACCACGAGTCAGCTACGACCCCCGAACCCCCAACCGAAACCAGATAATCCAGTCACCGGAGAACCGGGGGAACCTCACCTTCGACGTGACCTGGACGGCTGTGGGAGAGCTGCAGACCACTGTCAACCCCAACGTCGCCGAGGGGTTCTCCGTGAACACCAGCACGAGGAAGCAGCGGGAAGCAGTCGCGGACGGTCGAGTGACCTTCGACGGCACCGTTCTTGTAGACGGTCCGAACAACCACCCAACCAGGCCGGCACCCTTCATCCGCACCGACGAGGAGCGCACCACGCGGACGCCCTAGGGCTGACACACTGCGGACCACGAGGCCGATGGGCGTGCCTCCGCGCCCATCGGCAGCGGCCGCGCCTTGGCAATAGCCGAACCAAGGCCCCTTACCCCCTTGACGCCGCGATATCCGGAATCCGTCAGAAGCGTGCGTTTGGCCGCCGCAGTCGCCGCCATCGAGCTGAGACGAGAGGTCCGCTCGCGGTGGAAAGACGCTCTCTCGCGGATCCCACTTGGCGTCCGCGCGGATCGCGGACCGTCCGGACCTGGCAGCGTGTGAGCAGCGGTCAGCTTGATCCGTCTTTCACCCCAGGGCAGCGCTACGGGCAGACGTCGATGAGTACCTTGCCTACCGCGCCGTTCTCGACGGCCGCGTGGGCCTCGGCGGCCTGCTCGAGGGCGTAGTGGTGCAGGGGCAGGCCGGCATCGTCGCCGACGCGCACGGCCCCGTCCAGCACGGCCGCGGCGACATCGCCGAGGGCGCGTGCACGCCAGTCCTCCGGGGCGTTGTAGACCAGGACGAACTGCCAGCGGACGTTCGGCACCATCGAGGGCCGCACGGGGAGTTCCATAGTGCTGCCGCCGTTGTTGGCATACACCGCCACCGAGCCGTGCCGTGCGAGTACCTGCGCGTCGAGCGCGGCGTTCACCGCCGGGGAGACCTCGACGATCGTGTTCACACCGTCTGGCGCGATGGCGCGCACCTCGGCGACGACGTCCTGCAGCCTGTAGTCGATGACGTGGTCGGCTCCGGCACGCGCCGCGAGGTGCCCCTTCTCCGGGCTGCTCACGGTGGTGATGACCGTGGCGTCGGACCACCGCGCGAGCTGGATGGCGGCGTTGCCGACAGCCCCAGCACCTCCAGCCACCAAAACGATGCGACCGTCCATCGCGCCTGGGCCGATACGTGTCGGACCGTCCTCGGTCACGGTCAGGCACCGGTGTGCGGTCAGGAAGGGCACCCCGAGGCTGGCGCCGAGGTCGAACGATGCGACATCCGGGAGCAAGACCACGTGGCGGGCCGGCACCACGGCGAACTCCTGTGCAGTGCCGCCGGAGGGACGGAGGTGGGCCGCCTCCCAGATCCACACCCGGAGCCCCAACAGCGCCGTGTCAACGCCCTGACCGACGGCGTCGACCACCCCGGAACCATCCTGGTTCGGAATCTGCGGCGGGTGGACGGCGGTCCCGGCCTGGTTGCCACGACGCGACTTCCAGTCAGTCGGGTTGACGCCGGAGCGGTGGATGCGGACCCGCACCTCCCCTGGTCCAGAATCGGGCACCGGACCCTCGACGAGGGTCAACACCTCAGGGCCACCGGTCACGGAGTACTCGATCGAACGCATGCCCTCGACGTTATCCCCCCGGAGCTGTCGCCGGCACGTCGGCGCGGATTGCGGCTGTACGAGGCTCAAGGCCTCGACAGGTCGTCGTCAGGTTGCAGGGCTGCTTCGATCTCCAACTCGATGTTGATCGTGTCGGCGACCACGGCACCCCCGCCCCGCAGCGGAGCATCGAAGTCGACACCGAAGTCACGCCGGTTGAGGCTGCCGGTGGCGGTGAAGCCAGCGACCGTTCCGACGTTGGGATCGTTCGTGACCCCGTTGATCTCGACGGCCAGTGGGACCAGTCGCGTGATGCCCTTCAGAGTAAGGTCGCCGTCGAGGATCAGTTCCTCGCCGTCGACCCTGAGGCCGGTCGATCGGTAGGTCATGGTCGGGTATTTCTCCACTTCGAAGAAGTTCGAAGAGAGTAGGTCGTTGTCACGTTGCTCGGTGCCCGTGTCGACCGAAGCCATGTCGATCTCTGCGAAGACGCTGGAGTCGGAGAGGCGCGAGGCTGTCACGACCTGTCCGGTGAACCGGACGAAGCGGCCGCGCACCTTGCTGACCATCATGTGTCGAACCGCAAACCCGACATTGGAATGTACGGGATCGATCGCCCAGGTTCCCGCGACGTATCCGGGAATCGTCGTACCTGTCTGAGCGGTGCCGTTATTCATCGTTCGCTTCCTCTCTTGGTGATGACGTAGCGGAGGTGGAGGGCGCCGGGACCTTCCAGGACCCTTACCAGTGTCAGTTCGGTGTGGTCCGGCCCCAGGGCGTCGAAGAGGAGGCGGCCTTCACCGAGGAGCACCGGGATGAGGTGGATCTCCATCTCGTCGAGCAGCCCTGCCCGCAGCAGGGCCTGTGCGGCGCCGGCACCATGCACCATCACGGCACGATCACCCGCTGCGGCCCGAGCCTGCTCGGCGCAGTCCTCGACGTCGGTGACGAACTGCGCGCTGCCCGGCGGCACGTCGCCGTTGTCGACGTGATGGGTAAGCACGAAGATCGGCACCCCGTCGTGGTGGTCGCCGTTCCATCGGCCGGCCAGCTCGAAGGTCCTCCGGCCCGAGATCACCGCGCCGGTGGCCAGCAGCTCACGGTAAACCTGCCCGTTGACTCCAGGAGACTCGCGGTCGTCGAGCCAGTTGAACAGGCGACCGCCGTCCCTTCCGAGACCCAGGCCCGGGCCGTCGTCGGGCCCGGTGATGAAGCCGTCGAGGGACATCGACATGTACAGAACAAGTCGTGACATTGGATTCTCCAATCATGGTCGGTTGCCTCTGACAACCAGCCGGCAACTCCATCCAGACTCGGTCCGGGCCGAAGGCGCGCCGAGCAGGTCAGTCCTGCTCGCCCGGCGCCCAAGCCAAGGTGCCGTTCTCGCGCCGGGGTTCGCGGGGGGTCGTGCCCACCACGTCGTACAGCAGGTGCGTCACTCGATCGCCCTGGACCACGCGGGACGGGTCCGCCAACGTAACCGTGTCTCCTGACCCCATGGCCCCGAAGAACGGCCGGCCCGCGCCGAACACGACGGGCACCACGTTCATCACGACCTGGTCGATCAGGCCAAGACGGAGGGCTTGGCCGCCGATCTCGCCGGCGGCGACGTCGACGTCTCGATCCCCGGCGAACTCGCGGGCCAGGATGATCGCGGCCTCCACGCCGTCGGTCACGAAGGTGAACGGCGCGGTGCCCGCGTACGCCCAGTCGGTCGGCGGCGCATGGGTGACGACGAAGACGTGGTCGCCCGCGGCCGGGACGCCGCCCCACCCGTCGGTGTGGTCGAACAGGCGGCGGCCGATCACCACCGCACCGATCCGCGGGTACACGGCCTGCATGAAGTCCCGGGACGCCTGCGTCGTATGGAACGGGTACTCCTCGTCCTCGGAGAACCTCCACTCCACGTCGCCGTTGCCGTACCAGTCGAACAGGGGGCCGACACTCTCGTCATCGTGGGCGATGTAGCCATCCAGCGACACGACCGCCCCCATGATCGTGCGCCCCTTGGCCTCGCCGCTCATCGCGCGACCTCCTTCCGGAACAGCCCACGGATCTCGTACCGCCGACCCCACGCGATCATCACAGCCACGATCCCGAAGGCCAAGGGAGCAGCGGCGACTCGCCTAGCACGAACACGTTGGTGAGGACTGCCCCAGCCATCAACCCGACGAGACCGAGTGCGGCCGCACCGCACGACCGCGGCACCAGCAGGCCGATCGCTCCAGCCAGTTCGAGCGCACCCACGAGGAATCGCAGCCACTGTCCGGTGCCGATCTCGGCGAACATGGCCACCATCGTCTGACTACCGGCAAGCTTCGCCACCCCACCCATCGCGAACTGCAGCGCCAGAAGCACCTGTGCGACCCACAAAGCGACCGTCACCGGCCGAAACCTTCGCATCGTGACTGTCGTAGAACTCATTGCAACGTCCTCTGGTCGTTCCCTTCAGGCAGCACCCCCGAAAAAACTACCTCGTTGACGAGATACTCTGCCACGAGGTATCTATCTCGTCAATGAGTATTTCGGCACCGAAGTATCTGCTATGGTGCGTGCTATGCACGACCACGTGGCGACGATCCTCGGGCACTGGCAGGCACAACGTCCCGACCTGGACGTCTCACCGGTGGGCGTGTTCGGACGCATCACCCGGATCGAGAGGTACAAGACCACCGCGCTACGCGAGGTCTACCGACGCCACCGCATCGACGCTGGAGAGTACGACGTGCTGGCGGCCCTGCGTCGAAACGGCCCACCGCACCGCCTCACGCCCACTGAGCTCTACCGCGGCGTCCTGGTGAACTCAGCGACCATGACCGAACGCATCGACAGACTCGAGCGGCGCCAGCTCGTGCGGCGCACCCGCTCCGACCGAGACCGCCGCTCGGTATCGGTTGAGCTCACGACAGCAGGCCGCAAACTCATCGACCAAGCCGCGGCAGACCTGCTCGCCACACAGGCCCAACTGCTCGAAGGACTCACAGAACGAGACCGGCGTGCCCTCACCCGACTGCTGGCCAAACTCTCCTCGCTCCTAGAACGAGACTCCTGACACATCCACCACCAGCGCGGAGCCTTGCGCGGTGACGTGTAGGTGTTCCGTTTCCAGCTCTCGCCGCGCACGCAGCTGCACGAGAACGCGTTGACGGACTTGCCACCGTGCTCAGCCCCCCGTCTAGCCCCGTCATCCGGACCGTGCGGCGAATGGATGACACGATGCTCCTATGCGAGCGTGCTCCATCGAGCGACCTGGGCGGCACGTCCGTGCGTTCGGGCCGTGACCGTGCGGTTGAGGGTAGCGCCGGCAAACCGCTGACGCTGAAGCCAACGCGAGGAGAGTGAGTCGATGTCCTCGACTGTGTTGTACATGTCGATGTCCCTCGACGGATTCATCGCCGGGCCCAACGAAGGCCCGGACAATGGTCTCGGCGACGGAGGCGATCGGCTGCACGAGTGGGCCTTTCCAGGCGCGGAGGGTGGTGACTTCGATGCAGCCGTTGAGCGGTTGCGAGGCGTGAACCGCCAGATCTACGACGAGATGATGTCAACAGGGGCTGTGGTGGCTGGACGTGGGACCTTCGAACCCGCGGGAGGCTGGGGAGGTGACCATCACGACGGTGTGCCCATCTTTATCCTCAGTCGCAACTCGGCACCCGCCTGGGCGGCCGGCTGGCCTGCTGTGCACTATGTGAGCGACCTTGAGGCCGCTGTGCGAGATGCCAAGCATGCTGCCGGCGACAAGAGCGTGCTGGTCCACGGGGGGAGCATCGCGCAGCGCGCCCTCACCTCAGGGCTCCTCGACGAACTCGAGATCCACCTGGTCCCGGTCCTGTTCGGTGATGGGCGGCGGTTGTTTGAACATCTCGGCATCGAACAGCGCCAACTGGAGCGGATCAGAGTTCTCGAAGGAGACGGTGGCGTCACCCACCTTCATTACCGTGTCCTCCGCTGAGAATGGGTAAATAGGAACGCACCCAGCTGCACTGCACACGTGAAAGTTCGCGCGCTAAGGCCGCCGCTCGTGCACGGTCCTGCTGCACCCATCTGGCCGCGCTGATGCGGCGGTGACGCAAGCCGCCAGAAAGTCACACGAGGACCGGTCAGGACGTTCGAGTAAGGAGCCATGAGGGGCCGACAGAAGAGCCGCCGGCCGCTGCGACCCGCTCACGCAGCGCCCGGTCGGCGGTGACGACCACCACGTCGTCCCCGTCCGTGCTCCACGTGCGGACCTGCTCAACGATCGCGTCGTCGCCAGAGCCCGGAGCGTGCACCGTGTGGATCGCGCCGTCCTCACCAACCGGCCGGCCACCCTTGGCCTCTCCCTCGAGGACCAGCACGACCACGTCGTAGCCCAGGTCGGCCGCGGCGATCGCCTGGTGGAGCCGCTCGGCCGCGCCTGCGCGGTCGCGCCACCAGCCGGTCGGCCGGCTACCGACTACGTTCGCGCCGTCGACGATGAGAACGCGCACGCCGCAAGCCTAGCGAGCCGTACACCCTCCTGGGCGCTTCTATCCTCGCGGCCGACGGCACGTCCCGCTTCACCCTGCCGCGGTATGACCGCCCCATCTCCTCGCGCCGAGATTGCACCTCTGGTCGACCAGATGTGCAATCTCGGCGCGAAGGTGGGGACCCGTCAATGCGGCTGGCCGCGGTCGCCAGGTAGTGACGCCTGGCGACCGCGTTTCGTTCTGGGAGACGATTCGCGACAGCTCAGCTCAGGCGGTCTCCCAGAGCCCGATCAGGTTGCCTTCGGTGTCGGTGAAGTAGCCGGCGAAGCCCATGTCCCCAACGGGCATCTTCTCGGTCACGGTCTTCCCACCGGCCGCCTCGACCTTGCGCAACACCTCGTCGACGCTCGGCACGTCGATCACGATGTTTGGCGCTTTTCCTGGAAACTGCTCGCTGCGCTCGAACATGCCCCCGTTGATGAAGCCCGGCTCGGTCGGGCCCATCTCGGGGTCACTCGGACCGGTCATCACCATCGTGTAGCCCATCTCTGGCATGGGCGTCACCTGCCACCCGAACGTCTCGCCGTAGAACTTCCGTGCCCGGTCGCCGTCGTCGAACGGGATCTCAAAGTGCACCACCTTGCCGGTCATGCTGCCTCCCAGGGAATGGTGTGGAGCCTCCAGCCAACTGCAGCTCGGGCACGGCGTCAACGGGTGGGGCGACCCCCACTGGCACGTTGGCCGACCGGGCCACCGCCATCGTCCGGCCGTGGACTCGGCCACCGCGCGTTGCAGTTGCTCAGCCGGCGTCGACTCGGGCCAGTGTGGCCTCCAGCTGGCTGAGCCGTGCGGAGAGCATCGGGTTGTCGACGGCAGCGACGTGGCTCCGGGCCGCCTCCAACGCGTCGGTCCTGCCCGCAGAGACCCGGAGCATCGCGGCTTCGGCTTGGAGCTCCCGCATGCCGTGCACCGACGCCAGCTGGTCCAGGTCGTCCACGAGTTCCTCGATGTTGCCCAGTCCGTTCGCAATCGCATGGGTGACCTGGGCTGCGAGCCCGTAGGCCTCCAGCCAAACGTAGGCATCGTTGACGCGTCGGCACGCCATGCGGGAGTCGTGGAGCAGACGCGCAGCGATGGTGTGCTCCCCGCGCTCGGCCGCGACCAGCCCGAGGCCTCGACACGCGAGGCTCTCCCAGCACGGGTCGCCCACCTCGACGGCCAGGGTGTGAGCGCGGCTGAACAGCTCCGCTGCTTCGTCGACGCGACCGGCGTGCATGGCCACCTCCGCGCTCCACGACAGCGGATATGACGCGAACGTGAGCCAGCCGGCCTGGTCCGCCAGGGCCCGGGCCCGGTCCAGGTGCTCGGACGCCAGATCATCCTCGCCGCGCAGCAGCCGCAGTCGCCCTAGGTGGGTCAGTGCCATCGCGGACGCCCGCAGGTCGCCGCCGTACTCGGCGTGGCGAACCGCGTCGAGGAACAGCGGTATCGCCTCCTGGTACCGTCCGGCGTCGCTGCGCAGAGAGCCCCTGGTGAGCAGGATCCAGGCACGCTCCGAGTCGTCGGCGCCCGCGGTGGCCATGGCACGGTCCAGCCAGCGCTCGGCCGGCTCGAAGCGGCAACGGAGGAACTCCACCCATGCCAGCTCCCGGCAGGCCGCGGTCGCGAGGCCCGGACGTCCGACACGTTCGGCGACGGCGACGGCCTCCCTGAGCGCCGCCACGCCTGCCTCGTCGGCGCCGCGGACGGCGTGCACCTGAGCGCTGCCGAGGTGGATCAGTGCCCTGGCCAGGAGCTCGGGATCCGCAACCGCCCTCGCGCCGGCGACGGCGCGACGCAGCGATCCGATCCCGGTGTCCGACGCGCCTGCGGAGACGGCGGTCACTCCCGCCTGCAGCTGGGCCTCCGTGCGCGTCCGGCTGGCCTGTGCGGGACGGGCCAGCAGCGGCTCCGCTGCGGCGCTCACCGAGCGGGAGGGAGGCACACCGAGCTCGTTCAGGAAGGTCTCGGTGACCAGCTCGACGTGCGCGCGGGCGCCGGGGACATCGCCGGACTGGGCGAGCGCGCGGACCAGCAACTCATGACAGTTCTCGTCCCAGGGCTGGAGCGCGACCAATCTCCGGGCGTGCCCCACCGCTTCGTCTGCGCGCGCAGAGGCGATCTCCTCGCGTGCGGCCTCGCGAAGAGCTGCTGCGGCAAGCGCAGCGACACGTTGCCGCTCGCCCTCGAGCCAAAGCTCGAAGCCAGCGCATGACGGGAACGTGAGCCCTTCAAGGAGCGGTGCGGACAGGTCGACTTGATCGATCACCTCATACCACGGGGCCGCCGCCAGAAGGTGCACGTCGACCTGCACGTCGCGCGTCAGGGACAGCATCACCGGGTCACCGGCGAACGCGTGCGGCCCTCGCGTGATGCGGCGAAGCTCCGCAAGGTTCCAGCGCAAGGCGGCCAGGCCATCCTGGGCGTCCGGGAACAGAAGCCGGACGAGCCGTTCGCGCGGGACGGCGGCGGTGTTGCCCACCAAGTACGTGAGGAGGCCCCAGCCCTTCTTGCCGCGTGGACCCTCCAGCTCGACCCCGTCGCCGACGAGTGCCGGGCGCCCGAGCAACTTGATCGTCACCATGGGCGTCCTCCCGGTCCCCTGCACGGTACGCCCGATCAGGTCGCAACCGGGACCGAATGCAGAAACCGGCCGTACGCGGTGTTCGCTCGGCGCCTGATCTGCTGCAGGGCGCGCCGGTCCGAAGATCCACCCCGTCGTGACGCGGCGAGCTCCAGAAGGGACACCGCGGCGACCAGGTCACGCACTACAACCACGCCGGGCGCCTCACGCAGAGCAGTCCCCGGCTCGGTGCCCAGGGCCGCGGCGGCGGCCCGGGCCGCCCCGGCCAGAGTCACGACCGCGTGGCCGGCGCAGGTGTGGGAGTGCAACAGGTCGGGGTCCAGCTCCGAGACAGCGTCGAGGGTGTCGTGCAGGGTGCCCAGCACCCCACCGGCGTCACTCCTGCCGGCCAGCAACGGCTGCGTCTCTATGCGGATCATGGTGATGGTCATGGTGACCTCTTTCGTCGGTGCCGCCACGGTCTCGTGGGACCGTGTGAGGAGGCGTGTGACGCCCACCGGGGCAGCCGAGCGCACCAAACCGGCCGCCAGCGCGTCTCAACGCATTGTTGAGGCGCACCGGCAGCCAGAGGATGCTCGGCTCCTCGGGCCTCAGCCGACAGGCACTCCCGCAGCCAGCGCCTTCACGTCGGCCGTGTCGAGCGGCTGGCCACCGATCGCCCAGTGCCCGCTCTTGACCTCCTCGACAAGGACCCGAGTCACCTGACGCATGTTCTCCCCTTCGATGTCGACCATCGTGTCGGTGAGCCGCTCCACGATCGTCCGCTTCTGCGCCTCATCGAAGACTCCCTCGATCAACTTCACCTGAATCAACGGCATGGCTCTCCCTCTCCTCCTCGGAGGTCCGCAGTCGGCGGACCTAGCGACAACCCTCCCCCTGAGACGTGTGAAAGCCGTGTGAGGGCCACGTGGGACCAAAGCTCGACATCGGTGGTGTGAACGCGGAAAGACGCACCTTCCGGCTATGCCCGGGCCCTCGCGCGTGAGGCGTCGAGGGGATAGAAAGGGAGGTATGGCAACTCGACCAGCCTGGGTGAACGACGAGCTGTTCCCATTCACGAGTCACTTTGCCGATGTCGGCGGCGCGGAGGTGCACTACATCGATGAGGGGGAAGGGCCGGTGTTCCTCTGCCTGCACGGAAATCCGACCTGGTCGTTCCTGTACCGGCACATCGTGCGCGGACTGAGGGACCAGTTCCGGTGCATCGCGGTGGACTACCCGGGTTTCGGGCTCTCTCCTCCCCCTGTGGGTTACCGTTACACGATCGCCGAGCATGCCCGTGTGGTGGAGGGCTTTGTCGAGCACCTTGACCTGCGCGACGTCACGCTGATGGTTCAGGACTGGGGCGGTCCGATCGGATTTTGGGTGGGGGCCCGCCATCCGGAACGCTTCCGGGCCTTCGTCATCGGGAACACCTGGGCCTGGCCGATCAGCGGTGACCGGGCCGTGGAGTGGTTCTCCAAGACCTTGGGCAGCGCGGGCCCCGGCGGGCTGCTGGTAAAGCAAGCCGACATCTTCACCAACGTCTTCATGCGCGCCGGCATCAAGCGTAAGAAACTCACTCTGGATGAACGGTTCATGTACAAGCGCCCGCACCCCACGCCGGCGTCACGGGTCCCGGTGCACGTGATGCCGAGGGAGATCCTGGCCGCACGCGACCTGCTCACCGAGGTCGAGGACGGCTTGGGACAGGTCGCCGACAAGCCGGCCCTGATCGTGTGGGGCGACAAGGACCAGGCATTCCGGGAGCCGCAGCGGCTCCGCTGGGAGCGCACGTTCCCTCATCACCGGACCGAGATCCTCCGCGGCGCATCGCACTACATTCAAGAAGACGCACCCGACGAGATAGTCGCCGCGATCAAGGAGTGGTGGCCGACAACAGGGGTCAGTGGATAGGCCACCGTCAGACCGCCGGGGCCGCTCGCTTACGAGCTCCTTGCAGATGCGACCCGCCCCGGAGAGTCCTTTCCGAGCGTGAATCCGTGAGCGATGGACCTTCGAGGTCGCACAGCGGCAAGAGCGGACGCTCGCCGAGCCAGACGGTGCGCGATGCCCGCGAGTGTGTCGTCAATCGTTGGGAACGAGAGGGAGCTTCATGCCCTCGTGGGACGCGACGTAGCCGAGGCGCTCATAGAAGCGGTGTGCGTCGGCACGTTGCTTGTCAGTCGTGAGCTGCGCCAGGCGCGCCCCGTGGGACCGCCCGTAGTCGGCGGCCCATCGAAACAGTGCCGTCCCCAGACCACTCCCGCGTGCTGACGGCCCGACCCGAACGGACTCGATCTGCAGCCGGGTGGCGGCGCCCCGTGACAGGCCGGGGAGCAGTGTCAGCTGCATCGTCCCCACGATCACATCATCCTCGTCACGGACGGCCAAGAGCAGGTGCGCCGGGTCAGCGTCGATCGCGTCGAACGCCCGCAGGTAGGGGTCGAGGTCCTCCTGCTCGCGGGCTGAGCCGAGCACGTCATCGCGCAGCAGTGCGACGAGTACTGGGACATCGTCACAACGAGCGCGCGTCAAGCGAAATGTTCGCTCCCCAAGATGCAGGCTCTGCACCAATGCTCCTTCCCGACGCATAGGTTGTTCAGCGCTCCCGCAAACATGTCCCGGAACGGCGACTACCGGTTACCGGAAGTCATCCTCGTGCAGTGGGATGACCCAGGCGCGCCGCTCACAGATGAGCCCGTCCCGCATGACGAATACCTCGGCCGTCGAGAGGCGCTGCACGGATCCGTCCTGCTGTGGCACCCGTCCCATGAGCTCAGCCATGACCGTGTCGCCCTCCTCGACCATACGGACGACCTCCAGGTCCGGGCTCCCGGCGAACACTGGACCTTCGATCGCTGCGTCGTACGCATCCTTACCTTCGAGTTAGAAGGCGCCGAAGACCGTCCACTTGATGTCGTCGGTCAAGCAGCCGAGGATCTGCGCATGATCGGTGCGACGGAAGCCATCGAGGTAGCGCTCAACAGTCTCCTTGTTCGGGCTGTTCAGCGTCATGCTCCTTCGTACAGGTAGTCGATCGTCAAGACTGGCCGCGCTCCGAGACTCACCGCTCCGCTGGTGTCGCGACAGCCGTCACGCTATCGGCACCGCCCTGTCCGACGGTACATCGGCACGACCGCGCACTCGGCGCCATGAGCGGCATCGGTTGACGGCGTCGCGCGGTCAGCGGTGTTGCACCGGTGTTGGTGATCTGTCTCGGCGACAGCCGGGGATGCTCACGGGAGCAGGGCGGACCGGAGCGTCTCGGTGAGCCATGATTCGTAGTCGTGGTGCGACCATCCTCGCGCGCCGACTAGGGCGTCGTAGGTGGCACGCGAGCATACCGTCCAGATGATGTCGGCGGCCCGGTCGGGTGTCAGGCCGTCCTTGAGTGCTCCGCGCGCCTTCATCAGGGCGGCGAACCGGGTTAGGCCCGCCAGCCGCTGTGCCTCCTGTGCGTCCCTGAACTGGGCGAGGGTGGGCTCGGACGACGCGGCCTCGTCCAGCACGCGCATCAGCGCCCCGACGCGCGACCAGATACCGGGTTGGGTGTGCGCGTACAGCGCGAGCTGGCGGCGAGGATCTGGCTCGTCGATGACGGCGCGGATCGCTGGCCTTTCCTCCACCGGAACATCGGATCGGGCGGCTCCTCCCGCGACCGCGGTCAGTACCGCCTGCTGGAGCAGGCCGGCCTTGCCGGGAGCCGCGCGGTAGACAGTCTGCAGCGCGACTCCGGCCTCGGCCGCGATCAGGGGGATAGTCGCCCCGGTGTAGCCGTGCTCGAGGAAGACCCGCGTCGCGGCGGCGATGACCCGCGCCCGGGTCTGCTCGGCCTGCCGGCGCCGGCTCGCCCCGTCGTACCTGCGGCGGGGGGTTGCGTTCCCAGACATTGAGTAGAATGATACTTCCACCAATATGTCGGCGACAACAGGACGCGCCGACGAGGTCCGCACGATGGTGGACACACCTTTGGAGGGGAACGACATGGCCGGAAGCGACAACAAGGCCGCCGCACGGAAAGTGCTCGAGGAGATCTTCCCGGCCAACGACGAGGCCGCGCTGCGCGAGGTGATCAGCGACGAGTTCGTCAACCACGAGGCACCCCCGGGCACGCCTCCCGGTCTCGGCGGCATCACGATGTTCATGCACCTGCTGAACGAGGCGTTCAGCCAACAGCGGTGGGAGATCCACGACGTCGTCGCCGAAGGCGACACCGTGGTCGTGCGATGTACCCACAGCGGAGTTCACACCGGACAGTTCTTCGACCTACCCGCTTCCGGGCGCCGGTTCTCCTACAACCAGATGCACATGCTCCGCATGCGCGACAGCAAGGCCGCGAAGCACTGGGCCGTCCGCGACGACGCCTCCCTGATGCGGCAGCTCACCGCCTGAGCCGACGCCGCCGCGGGCTTCATCGGACCGAACAGGGATTGGGCAGCTTCATCGTTATGGCCACGTTCGTTCCGCCCCCGCCGGATCAGTACCGATGTCGCGCATCTGTCCTCCAGGGGCCCTATCGTGCTCGTACAGTCGCCGCCCTCGGTGAAGTCGCATTCGCGCTGGTACGTCTCCACCGTGTAGCGCCCCGACTGGAGACGGGCGGAATCGGTGTAACCACCGCCCGACCCCTGATCGGTGCCCTCGTCACGACGCAGAACGACCGTTCCGTCATTGTCAGAGACCTGGAGGAAGTGACGAGCTCCTTCGGCGTATACGAACGTTCCCTGCGCATACTCGAACCCCACCGTAAGCAGCGCGGTCGCCGTCCCCCCAGCATTCGACGGCTCCACCATCGCAGGCGCCTCACGGCCCTCCACCCGCCCCTCACGATCCTGCTCGCAGGAGAGTACGGCCGTGAGGGGAAGGACGACGAGGAACGCAGCCGTGATGATCCGCATCTCGATCCCCTCATGTGTAGCGACGCTCACCTTCTAGACGCACCGAGCCCCACCGGGTTCCACTCTCCCGGATTTACGAATGGTCGTGACGACACGCCCGTCATCGCCACGAGCGGACTGGCGGCACGAGCGGACGTTTTCGTGCGGCCACTCGTACCGCTGTGGTCGCTGCGGCGTAACGCCCTCGGATTCGGCCCTTCAATCGGGCAGGGCAATCCCGGATACCGGCGGGTGATGATGGTTTGAGCTTCATGGTGATTACCGTCGCTTGGCTGTCCCATCGAGCGGCCCGTTGCATGATGGTGCGATGGA
>WHTJ01000101.1 GCA_009377795.1 Propionibacteriales bacterium
GCCGTGTCGCTGCTGCCGATCGCCCTGGCCGCCAGCTTCGCCATCGCCTCCGAGCTCGGTACGTGGGCGGCGGGGCTGGCCGCCGGGATGCTGGCCGCGGTCAACGGCCTCGCCCGGGCGACCGCGGGACGGCTGTCCGACCGGTTCGGACGTCGGCGCGTCCTGGCCGCCGTGCTGGCGGTCGAGGGGTGCGCGCAGTTCGGACTGGTCTGGTCCGCGGAGCTGGGAAGCGGCTGGGTCTTCGTGGCATCGGCGGCATGTGCCGGTCTGGGCGGCGGCGCCTTCTACCCGATCTTCGGCAACGTGGTCCTGGAGTACTTCGGGGACCGCAGTCTGTTGCAGAACCAGGCGATCGTCTACAGCGCCAAGGCAGTCGGCGGCCTGGCCGGGATCGGTGCAGCGGCGGTGTGCGTCGCGCACTTCGGCTACGGACCCGTGTTCGTCGCTGCCGGACTGATCGGGCTCGGCACGGCCGGTCTGGTGCGGTTTCTCAAGCAGCCCGGTCGTCCCGAGCTGCCGGTCCGCCCTCAGCTGGGTAGGCCGACGGTCTCCCGTCCAGGTTCACGAAGGTGAAGCCGATGGCGCAACAGCCCGTCCGTGATCTGTGCAGTCGACGCACACGCGACCCTCCAGGCTGTTCGCTGCCCAGCCCGGAAAGCTCTGAGGTGAGCGTATTGCAGCATATGAACGCCTATCAAGGTGTAGCCACCGACAAGTTCACGGAGGGGTAGACACCTTCAGCAATCTGCTGGTATGAAGGATTACACCATACGGTATGCAATCGACGAAGGATCGGACACCAAGAGCCGTCGCAAAGTACCGGTCCGATCCAAGGGAGTTGATTATTTAGATGGCTCAGACAGTGTCCCAGTCCCCCGTCTCATCCGACGAGGCCGACTCCGCCAGCCCGACGACGATCTCTGGTGGGCATCTGGTAGCCAAGGCACTCAAGGCCGAAGGCATCGATGTGATCTTCACGCTGTGCGGCGGGCACATCATCGACATCTACGACGGGTGCGTCGACGAGGGCATCGACGTCGTGGACGTCCGGCACGAGCAGGTCGCGGCTCATGCCGCCGACGGGTACGCCCGCATCACCGGCCGCCCCGGGTGCGCAGTGGTGACCGCAGGGCCGGGGACGACCGACGCGGTGACCGGAGTCGCGAACGCGTTCCGGGCCGAGAGCCCGATGCTGCTCATCGGCGGCCAGGGCGCGCTGAGCCAGCACAAGATGGGTTCCCTGCAGGATCTCCCGCACGTCGACATGATGACGCCCATCACCAAGTTCGCCGCCACGGTTCCACATACCGCGCGGGTGGCCGACATGGTCTCGATGGCGTTCCGCGAGAGTTATACGGGTGCACCGGGGCCGTCCTTCCTGGAGATACCGCGTGACATCCTCGACGCCTCGGTTCCGGTGGAGCAGGCTAGGATCCCGGAGGCGGGCCGCTACCGGGCCTCCACCAAGAGCGCGGGCGACCCAGAAGCCGTCGAGGCGCTAGCCGACCTGCTGGTGCGCGCAGAGAAGCCGTGCGTGCTGCTCGGCACCCAAGTGTGGACCTCGCGCGGCGGCGCCGCTGCGGTCGAGTTCGCCCGCACACTCAACGTGCCGATCTTCATGAACGGCGCGGCGCGCGGCACCCTCCCGCCGAAGGATCCGCATCACTTCCACCTGTCGCGGCGCTACGCGTTCAACAACGCGGACCTGATCCTGATCGTGGGTACGCCGTTCGACTTCCGGATGGGCTACGGCCGCCGGCTGCCCAAGACCGCCACCGTGGTGCAGATCGACATGGACTACAAGACGGTCGGACGCAACCGCGACGTCGACCTTGGCCTCGTCGGCGACCCCGGTGCGATTCTGTCCGCGGTCACCCAGGCGGCGTCCGGCCGTCTGACGAATGGCTCCAATGACCGCAAGGCCTGGTTCACCGAGCTGCGCGCCGAGGAGGACGCCGCGTACGAGAAGCGGCTGCCCCGGCAGCTGTCCGACGCCAGCCCAATCCAGCCGCTGCGGCTGGCACACGAGATCAACGAGTTCCTCACCGAGGACTCCATCTACATCGGGGACGGCGGCGACATCGTGACGTTCTCCGGGGGCGTCGTACAACCGAGGTCGCCGGGTCACTGGATGGACCCCGGCCCACTGGGAACCCTGGGCGTCGGCGTGCCGTTCGTGCTCGCCGCCAAGTACGCGCGTCCGGACAAGGAGGTCGTCGCGCTCTTCGGTGACGGTGCCTTCTCCCTCACCGGGTGGGACTTCGAGACGCTGGTCCGCTACAACCTGCCGTTCGTCGGTGTCGTCGGCAACAACTCGTCGATGAACCAGATCCGCTACGGCCAGGAGCAGAAGTACGGCGTCGACCGTGGGCGGGTCGGCAACACCCTGGGTGACGTCAAGTACGACGAGTTCGCTCGGATGCTCGGCGGTTACGGCGAGGAGGTCCGCGAAGCCAAGGACATCGGGCCGGCTCTCCAGCGCGCCAGGGAGTCTGGCAAGCCCTCGCTCATCAACGTATGGGTGGATCCGGACGCGTATGCCCCGGGAACCATGAACCAGACCATGTACAAGTGACGATCTCGGTGGCGGCGCCCGTGGTCGCGTCGCCGATTCCAGTGGGAGGCCAGTGATGGGACAAGCCCTTGAAGGAGTCCGGGTGCTCGACATGACTCACGTGCAGTCGGGGCCCTCGAGCACACAGATTCTCGCCTGGCTCGGCGCAGACGTCGTCAAGCTGGAGGCGCCCAGTGGGGACATCACCCGGCAGCAGCTGCGCGACATCCCCGATGTCGACAGCCTGTACTTCACCATGCTCAACTGCAACAAGCGCAGCATCACCTTGAACATGAAGTCGGATCGCGGCAAGGAGATGTTCACCGAACTGGTGCGCGGTGCCGACATCCTAGTGGAGAACTTCAGTCCCGGTGCCGTGGACCGCATGGGCTTCACGTGGGAGCGCCTGTACGAGATCAACCCGAGGCTGATCTTCGCCTCCATCAAGGGATTCGGCCCCGGCCGGTACGCCGACTGCAAGGCCTATGAGGTCGTCGCACAGGCAATGGGCGCTGCCATGAGCACGACCGGCTTCGAAGATGGCCCGCCGACGGCCACCGGTGCCCAGATCGGAGACTCCGGCACCGGCATTCATCTGGTCGCCGCCATCCTGGCGGCGCTGTACCAGCGCGAGCACACTGGTCGTGGGCAGCGGGTGACGGTTGCCATGCAGGAGGCGGTGCTCAACCTGACGCGGGTCAAGCTGCGGGACCAGCAGCGGCTCGCGCACGGTCCACTGGAGGAGTACCCCAACGCCGACTTCGGGGACGAGGTCCCGCGCTCGGGCAACGCGTCCGGCGGCGGCCAGCCCGGGTGGGCGGTGAAGTGCGCTCCCGGCGGCCCCAACGACTACATCTACGTGATCGTGCAGCCGCCAGGGTGGGCCAAGATCGCTGCCCTCATCGGCCGGCCGGAGCTGGCCGATGATCCGAACTGGAGTACGCCCGAGGCGCGGCTGCCCAAGTTGGACAAGATGTTCGCGCTGATCGAGGAGTGGACCGAGAACCACACCAAGTGGGAGGTCATGGATCAGTTCAACGCGGTCAATGTGCCCTGCGGTCCGATCCTCAGCACCAAGGAGCTGATCGAGGACGAGACGCTCGCCCAGCTCGGCGCCGTCGTAGACGTGGAGCATCCCCAGCGAGGCACCTTCAAGACCGTGGGCTGTCCGCTCAAGCTCTCTGACTCACCCGTGGACGTGCGGACGTCCCCCGCTCTCGGAGAGCACAACGCAACTATCTACGGTGAGCTCGGCATCTCGGCGGACGAGCTCGATGATCTGAAGTCCGCCGGAGTGGTGTGATGGGATCGTCTGACCGCTACGCCGAGCCGACCACCTCACTCTGCACGCACACCCGTTCCTCGATGAGGAGAAGCCATGACGTATGACCGAGGAGCCGTCCAGGGTGTGCTCGACAAGGCCGTCGGGGAGGGCCGCACGTCGCTCAGCGCCCCAGAGGCCAAGATGGTCGCCGACGCGTACGGGATCCCGACCCCCGGCGAGGGCCTGGCGACCTCACCCGACGGGGCGGTCTCACTCGCCGAGGAGATCGGGTTCCCCGTCGTCCTGAAGATCGTGTCGCCGGAGATCCTGCACAAGACCGACGCCGGCGGTGTGCTGGTCGGTGTCGAGGACGCCGAGGCGGTCGCTAAGGGGTACGACGAGATCGTCCGCAACGCGAAGGCGCACAACGCCGACGCGACGATCACGGGCGTCCAGGTCCAGCAGATGCTGACCCCCGGGCGGGACGTGCAGGAGGTCATCATCGGGTCGGTCACGGACCCGACGTTCGGCAAGGTCGTGGCGTTCGGGCTCGGTGGCGTGCTCGTCGAGGTGCTCAAGGACGTCACCTTCCGCCTCGCGCCGACGACCGCCGAAGAGGCGCGGTCGATGGTCGACGGGATCCAGGCGGCCGAGATCCTGGACGGGGTGCGCGGAGCCGAGGCGGTTGACAAGGACGCGGTCGCGGGCGTCATCAAGAGCCTCTCCGACCTCGTGCACGACTTTCCGCAGCTCGCCGAGGTGGACCTCAACCCGGTGCTGGCCGGCAAGGATGGCTCAACTGCCGTCGACGTACGGATCCTCGTGGACGAGAAGGCCGCCGAGCCGGTCGAGCGCTTCACGCAGGAGGAGATCATCGCGTCGATGAACCGGATCATGCGTCCTCGGTCCATCGCCGTCATCGGTGCCTCCAACGAGGAGGGCAAGATCGGGAACTCCGTGATGAAGAACCTCATCAACGGCGGCTACCAGGGCGACATCTACCCGATCAACCCGAAGGCCGACGAGGTCGTCGGCAAGAAGGCGTACTCCAGCATCAAGGAGGTGTCGGCCGACGTCGACGTCGCCGTGTTCGCCGTACCGGCCAAATTCGTGGCCGGAGCGCTTGAGGAGTGCGGCACGAAGGGCGTGGCCGGAGCGATCCTGATCCCGTCCGGGTTCGCCGAGACGGGCAACCAGGACCTTCAGGACCAGGCTGTCGCCATCGCGCGCAAGTACGGCGTCCGCATCCTCGGTCCGAACATCTACGGCTACTACTACACGCCGGAGAACCTCTGCGCCACGTTCTGCACGCCGTACGACGTCAAGGGCGGCGTCGCGCTGTCCTCGCAGAGCGGCGGCATCGGCATGGCCATCCTCGGCTTCAGCCGGAGCACCAAGATGGGTGTGTCCGCGATCGTCGGTGTCGGCAACAAGTCCGACATTGACGAGGACGACCTGCTGACGTTCTTCGAGGGCGACGACAACACCAACATCATCGCGATGCACCTCGAGGACCTCAAGGACGGCCGCGCGTTCGCCGAGACCGCGCAGCGGGTCTCGAAGAAGAAGCCGGTGGTGGTGCTGAAGGCAGGCCGCACCGACATGGGTGCGCGGGCCGCGAGTTCGCACACCGGCGCGCTCGCCGGCAACGACAAGGTGTACGACGACATCCTCCGGCAGAGCGGTGTCGTACGCGCCCCCGGTCTGAACGAGATGCTGCAGTACGCACGCGGTCTTCCGCTGCTGCCCACGCCCAAGGGCGAGAACGTCATCATCATCACCGGCGCCGGCGGCTCCGGGGTGTTGCTGTCGGACGCATGCGTGGACAACGACCTGACGCTGATGTCGATGCCGCCGGACCTCGACGAGGCGTTCAAGAAGTACATCCCACCCTTCGGTGCATCCGGCAACCCCGTCGACATCACCGGTGGGGAGCCGCCCTCGACCTACCGCAACACGATTGCGCTCGGGCTCGAGGACGACCGGATCCACGCCCTGGTCCTGGGCTACTGGCACACGATCGTGACCCCGCCGATGGTGTTCGCGAAGCTCGTGGCGGAGGTGGTCGAGGAGTACCGCCAGAAGGGCATCGAGAAGCCCGTCGTCGCCTCGCTGTCCGGTGACGTCGAGGTCGAGGAGGCCAGCCAGTACCTGTTCGAGCACGGGGTGGTGGGCTACCCGTACACCACGGAGCTGCCGGTACAGGTGCTCGGGGCCAAGTACCACTGGGCACGCAACGCAGGCTCTCTCGGCTGACGCACCCGAAAGCTGGACTATGACACCTGTCTGGAACCTCGACCATCCGCCGGGCACGCGAGCGTCGGGTGCCAGACGGAAGTTCAGGCTGGTCCAGGAGGCCGGCAACCAGCGGACGCAGAACGGAGGATCGGAAGACCTGACAAGACACGTGCACCGCGCCGCATAACGGCGCGTACGGGGCCTGCCGGGAGGACCTACGCATCGACCCATCTGACGGCGACTAGGACCCTTCGTGATCTGAAGATCCCCAAGAGGAGTTCAAAGATGAGCGACAATCAGAACATCGACCCCGACGCGTCCGGCACGTCGGTTCCCACTGCAGTATGGGATGTTGGTCGAGAAGAACCGATGCCGATCAAGGAGCTTCCGGAGGCTCCCGCGTCGGTGCACATCATTGGCCCTGCGATGATCCTCATCGCGCTCGGTGTCGGCCTGGGCGAGACGTACCTGTGGCCTCGGCTGGTTCTCGTCTTCGGCCCCGAGATCCGCTGGCTGTTCCTTATTGGTGTGACGTTGCAGGCCGTCGTGATGCTCGAGATGGCCCGCTACGCCATGGCAACCGGGGAGAGCATCTTCTTCGGCGCCGCACGCGTGTGGAAGCCGCTGATGTGGCTCTTCTTCGGGACCGCCATTCTGGTGTACATCTGGCCCGGCCACATGGCCGCCAGCGCCGGCGCGCTGGAGACCTTGACCGACATACCATGGCTGGTCTCCGCCATCGTCGGGCTGATCCTGATCGGTCTCGTGTTCAGTTTCGCGAACATCGTCTACAACATGCTCGAGGTCTTGATGACCTGGCTGATGGGCATTCTCGTGATCGGCTCGGCGATCATCGCCGCCATCGTGGGAACGCTCGGTGACCTCTGGGACACCATCTGGGGGATGTTCGCCTTCGGCGTCGTACCCGACGACATGATGACCGCGGCGTGGTTCCCGGTCATCGTGGGGTCCATCGCGTTCGCCGGTCCGTCGGGCATGCAACAGATGTGGTACACGCTGTGGTTGCGTGACAAGGGCGCAGGTATGGGTGTTCACCTGCCCAAGATCCGCGGCCTCATACACGCCGGTGAGGAAGAGACCGTGCCTGACCGCGGTTTCATGTTCGACACCGAGGACGGCAACGAGATGCGCAAGTGGAAGGGTTGGCGGCGTTGGGTGCTGGTCGACGCTATCGTGCTCTTCTGGGGCGTGACGATGCTGGTCACTCTGGTCTTCACCGTCCTCGCGCAGGCAGCCGCCGCACAGAACCCGAACGTGCGGACCCTGCTCGTGAACGACGAGGAGGACGCGGCTCTGCAGGCCATGGCGGATGCGTTCGCCGCGGCCGGCAGCCCCATTCTGGGCACACTGTTCTTCGGCTTCATCGTGCTGGTGGGCTGGAAGGGCAGCTTGGGCATCTTCGATGCCTTCGCCCGCGGACAGGCTGACATGACGTACTTCTTCATTCCGGGAATGAAGCGGTTCAAGATGTCGTACATCTACTTCGCGTTCCTCTGGGGTGTGCTGACCTTCGGCATCCTGATTCTCCTGTTCGGACCAGCTGACGGTCCGACGGCGATTCTGGACACCCTCGCCTTCCTGTCCACGTTCGCCATGGGCGCCTACTGCGTCGTGCTGCTGTTGGTGAACAACAAGATGCTCCCTAAGAAGATCAGACCAGGCATGATCACGAACGTCGTGATCGGGTTCGGCGCGGTCTTCTATCTCGGTATGCTCTTCTACAGCCTCGTCCGCTTCGGCGTGGTTGTGTGACCTACCGGATGGAGACCGTGCAGGCGCGTCAGACTGCCGAGCTGGTTCTCCCCGGCGTCCTCATCGGCTTTGTCGCCGGTGCTGTCGCCGGGGGGGTGGCCCTGGTCGGAGACCTCTCCACGGGTTATGCCATCACCACGGCGCTCGCACTGGGCTTGCCGTTGGCGGTGTTCGGCATGGGTTACGACCTGTTGCTCGCTGCCGGTCGTCTACGGCTCGGCGGCGTTGCTCCGGCAGCGTTGTACTGGCTGGTGGCGTTCCCACTGGCTCGCGCCATGCACGAGATCCTGTTCGACGTCGCGTCCGGCAGGCCGATCAGCCTGCCGGACGCGGTCGTCCCGTTCCTCGTGTACCAGGCCATCCTCAGCGTGGGATTCGCTATCGGCTTCGTGTGGCTGCACGAATACGTCTTCCCACGCTGGTGGGTTCGGGTCAGAGATCACAACCCGATCGCGGCCCGTTACGTCGAGCAGTACACGCGGCAGGCTGCGAGAATGCAGCGTTCCAAGGAGCAGTCGAAGAAGAAGCCGCCCGACGGGTCATCACCCGGCTGACTGGACCGTCGTGGGCAGGCCTAGTCCGTGGAACGGACTCGAGGCTTTACTTCCGCTTGCGTGCGCGGGTGCCCTGCTTCCGCGCGCTCGCCTCGGTCGATCCCGACTCCACTGTCTCGTGGAAAGTTCGGCGGGTGTGTTCGGTGTGCTCGCGCATGATCTGGGCGGCCTTCTCGCCGTCCCCCTGCGCGATCGCCTTGATCAAGCGGGAGTGCTCACGCCACGAGGCCTGACCGCGCGCAGGTGCGACAGGCGTGTAATACCAGCGGACGCGCCGGTCGATTTGAGCGGCGAAGTCGATGAGGAACTTGTTGCCAGACATCTCCGAGATCATCCGATGCAGATCGGCATTGGCGTTGACCGCACCGTCGATGTCGTCATCGCCGAGTAGTTCGGTGCCCTTCTGGCACAGCTCGCGTAGCGTGGCGAGCTGCTCCTTGGTGGCACGGCCGGCCGCCAGGCGTGCTGACTCCGACTCCACGGCTGCCCGGGCAGCGAGCAACTGGTCGACTTCATCCTCGGCGGGTACATGCACGAGGGCGCCGAGCCCAGGGCGCAGGTCCACCCAACCCTCGTTGTGGAGTCGCTGCAACGCCTCTCGGACGGGTTGGCGGGACACGCCCAGCATCTGAGCCAGCTCGATCTCGACCAGATGCTGACCGGGCTGCAGGGTTCCAGCGATGATCAGCTCGGTGAGCGCCCCGTAGACCGACTCACGTAAGGGCGCCGGTCGCGGAAGTGGACGAACCATACCGGCCCCGGAACTGGTATCGATTGTCATCAGCGGTTCCCGTCAACGAATAATGGGATTTGTGTACACAGTCTACCAAATGCAGAAGCCTCTGGCTATAGGCTGCCGTGCCGTGCCGTGACGGCCCGGCACGGGCCGGGCCCGGGCCGTCAGGCGGCCGACTCGTCGCGAACGCCGTCGTTCTCGCTGGCGTCCTGGAGCAGGACCTCGATCTCTTGCTCCATTGTCGCCTCCGGCTTGTCCAGGAAGACTCGACGTGCGGCCAGTGCACCGAACCTGCGGGTAAAATCCATTCTGCAGTCCCTTCTCTCGGGCGGACCCATACTAAAGTCCGCATATTGGCTACTGAATACAGTACTCCAAGGGTGCCGGCGTAGTTCAAGCTGACAGCTTGTGAAAGCCCTCACATCCCGGGGGGATTCTCACAACCCAGAGGTCGCGGGTTCAAATCCTGCCCCGGCTACCACCCGACGACCCAGCGGACCCAGCCGGTCCGGGTCTTCGCATGAAAGCGCCTCTGACCTGCGGCTTTGCGCTCCGACGGCTCGGTCAGCCTCCATGCGCGGTGTGATTCGTCTCCGGCCGCGTGTACGGCCTCACAGCCGATGCATGCCCGCGATTTGTGACCAAACCCGTGACCACGGCCACACACCAGGTTCAGCGTCGTCGCAACACTGCCTTGCTGGACCAGCGTCAGGTGCTACGGCCCGGAGTTCGTCGATGCCGTATCCGCCTCCCCCTACGCGCTGCTCGTGGGAATAGCAGTGGAGCTTTTCGCTGTTCGCCCGGGCGCCAGTCACATCGCGGGCATGCGAGTTGGATGATGTCGGTGCTGCAGCGGGCGACGGTCGGGTGGTGCCGCCACGACCGCCTCGGCGGCGTAACCTGCCGACATGGACGACGAAGATCGCATCGCCTTGTTCCTGGACTACGAGAACCTCGCCATCGGTGCACGGGAGAACCTCGGCGGCATGGACTTCAATGTCCGTCCCATCGCCGACGCGCTGGCCGAACGCGGGCGGGTCGTGATCCGACGCGCCTACGCGGACTGGTCCAACTTCGACGAGGATCGCCGCATGCTCACCCGATCTCACGTCGAGCTGATCGAAATGCCGCAGCGGATGGGATTCTCACGCAAGAACGCCGCCGATATCAAGATGGCTGTCGACGCGGTCGAGCTCGCCTTCGTCCGCGACTACGTGTCGACCTTCGTCGTCTGCACCGGGGACAGTGACTTTACCCCGCTCGTCTACAAGCTCCGAGAGCTGAACAAGAGCGTGATCGGGGTCGGGATCCGTGGCTCGACGTCGGCTCTGCTCCCACCCGCGTGCGATGAATTTCTCTACTACGACGACCTTGAGGGCATCGAACCCGGGCCCGTACCGCGCTCGTCCGGGCGCCAACGACAACCCGTCGCGACGCCCGCCCCGCGCGACGCCCCGACGATGGCCGACGACCCCGCCGCGGACGCACCGGAATCCGGCGATCTCGACGGCCTCGCCGTCCTGGTAGCACAGACCATCTCCGGCATCCAGCGCACCAGCGGCCAGGTCACCGCGTCTATCTTGAAGCGCACCCTCCTACGCAAGGACCCGACGTTCAACGAGGCCGACTACGGTTTCCGCGCTTTTGGCGAGCTGCTACGTCACCTGGCCCAACGGCACGTCATCGAACTGGCCGACGGGCCGACGAAGGGCGACCCCGAGGTTCTCCTGCCCGAGCTCGACGGTCAGGAGGAGGCATTCGACCTACTTCGCACGGTGGTGGAGGACCTGATCGACAAGAACGGCCGGGCCGCGCTGTCCGGGCTCAAGGACCAGATCCGACGGATCCGGCCGGGCTTCAGCGAGAAGGCACTCGGGTATCGCAGCTTCCTCCAGTTCTGCCGGGCCGCCGACACCACCGACGCCATCCACCTCGAGTGGGACAACGACGCCGACGACTATCTCCTGACGTCCCCACCACGGATTCACGAGTAGTTCTCGACCGGCGAGACGGTGAAGCGTCGCTGCACCGAGGATGGACCGAGGCCAAGCGGGACTGAGTGGGTTGGTTGAGGTTGAGACGGGGTCTCGGGTGTCTCATAACAGATAGCCGCCGTCAACCTTGGACGCGGTGGTGGTCATCCCGGCTGCATCGGAGCCGGCCTGCGGCTCAGTGATCGCGACGGCGGTTTCCGGTACGTCGAGTGGTGCAGCGTGGCTGGCGACGAGGACCCGTTGACGACTGCCACGGTCTGTGCATGACTTGGTGCATACCGTCATCCGTCTCACTGTTCGGGAGGTTGACCCATGCGTACCCGCTTTCTTGCCGCGGCCACAGTCGCGGCGACTGCGATCGCCGTACCCCTGGCGCTCGTCACGCCGTCGTACGCCGACCCCACCACCACGCCCAACGGCCCCTGGCCCGCGGCTGAAGAGGAGAACCTCAACTCGATCCACAGCTACGAGCAGCTGTGGAGCACCCTGGAGTCGATCCAGCGACGCGCGAGGGGCGCGTTCGACCTGGAACCCGCTCCGCTGCAGTCCAACACCGGGCGCGACATCCCGGTCGCCACCATCGGCGACGGGCCGACCTCGGTGATGTTCATCGCCAACCAGCACGGCAACGAGTTCGTCGTCAGCACCGGCATGGTCGAGGTCGTCCGTGCGCTCAGCGGCTCCTCGAAGGCCGCTCAGGACATCCGAGACGCTCTCACCGTCACGATCGTGCCCCGGGTCAACGTCGACGGGTTCGACGCAGACATCGTCGACCTCAACGGCAACACGACGCCGTGGCGGCAGAACTTCGACGTCGTCTGCGAGGCGTTCTGCGGGTTCTACGCGGAGGGCCGCGGGTACGACATCAACCGCTACCACTCCTACTTCGAGAGCGCCTTCGACCACCCGTACCAGCCGGGAGCGGACACCAACAACCCGGTGCCCGAGGCGATCGCGATGCGTCTCCTGTGGGACGAGCGGCAGCCCGAGTTCGCCGTCGACTTCCACCACCAGGGCACGTACGTCGACGACGAGGGTCGCATGATCACCGGCTCGGTGATGTGGCCGAACGCCGTGGAGGAGGCGGACCGGCTCGGCATCTCCGACGAGTTCGAGGAGACCGTCACCCTGTCGAAGCGCGTCGTGTCCGAGATGCTGGTCAACCTGGAGCGGTACGGCTACGCGAACATCACCCGCTACCCGGGCACCACGGTTCCCGGCATCGCGCGCAACGCCTACGGCCTGCTCGGGTCCGGATCGGTTCTGTACGAGGCGCGAGGCGGCACTGGCCAGAAGTCGAGGGGCTACATCGCCAAGCAGACCTACATCGCCGGCATGAGCCTGCTCACGTCGGCCGCGGACGGCTCGCTGTTCACCCGCAGCACCGAGCCCGCGGACAACATCCGCGAGCGCGGCGACTTCGTCTCCAACCCGCACGAGTAACCAACCCCCCGCGACCCCCGCGCCACAGTCCTGCTCGGTGGCGCGGGGGCGATTGCCGATGCTAGGCCTGCAGGGCAGCGCGACAGGCGCGCTCGAGCTTGCGGTGCCGGCGGAAGCGTTGCCGCAGCTTCGGGACGGGCTCGAGCGTCGTCCGTTCCGGCGACTCGGAGACGCTGAGCACGCCGCCGGCCAGGTCGCCGCGCCACAACCACGGCGTCCACCGTTCCAGGTCGGGCACTGAGAAGTCGTGCCCGAGAAGCGCGGCTTGCCCGTCGGGCAGGTGGCGCGCGGCCAGACTGGTCAGCCGTAGCCGATCCGGTCCGGCCCCGGCCGCCTGCACCGTGTCGAGCTCCAGACCGCCTGCGTGCACTGCCAGCACCCGGTCGGCGTCGCCTTCCCGAGGGGCTATCGGCTCGATCGAGGCGACGTCGATGGTGACGATCAGCCTCGGGAGGTACCACCAGTTCTCGCGACGGAGCAACAACGAGTCGGCGAGCGTCCGGGACGGCGGATACTTGCGCAGCTCCTGTGCGAGGAGCTCGTTCTTGTACAGCTGGCCGTCCCGATCCTCGATCAGCCGCGGACGACCGAGCAGCACTCCGGGCCGCCAGCCAGTGCCGGTCATCCGCGGGTCGGAGAGGACCAGCGCGATCGCCGGCACCGAGCCGATCTGCCGCGCCGGCGCCGCGTAGGCGTAGGTGAAGGCAACCGCGGGTTGGTTCCCGAGGAGCAACGGCGTGACGGGAATGCCGTCGGGCCGACCGTCCGGACCGAGCCAGGCAAGCTCGGCTACGGACGCCGCCCCGACCGAGTGGCGGATATCAGTGCCCAGCACGATCCTCCATGAGTGCGATGTCCACCCTGTGCGACGGTAGTTGACGATCATTCCATGGCGGCGTAATAGTACGTGAAGATCGTCCGAGGGCTTGGCAATTTCTTATGTGAAAGAAACCTCTGTCCAATTTGTATTTCTCTCATGCCATATGGCGCAGAATAGCTCGGGGAGGGAAGGACCAGGGCGTCCATGGAGCTCAGCCGCCTGAGGTACTTCGTCGCCGTGGCGGAAGAGCTTCATTTCCGCAGGGCCGCCGACAAGCTGTACATCACGCAGTCGGCGTTGAGCAGGCAGATCACCGCCTTGGAACGTGAGCTCGGCGTCCAGCTGTTCAAGCGTTCCCGGCATCAGGTCCAGATCACGGAGGCGGGACGGGTGTTTCTGGTCGAAGCTCAGCGCGTTCTGGCGCAGACGGC